>JAJXEL010000135.1:0-503 GCA_021639925.1 Alphaproteobacteria bacterium
CACGTCTCCGGGGCGCAGAGTCTTTTTGGGATCTTTGAATTTGAACAGCGCTTCGTCCGTTTTGACGTTTGTTTCCATGTTGTCCAGCGTGACCAGAGTCGTAATCTGCTGGGCGTCCGTTACGCGCCATTGTTTCAGCGTCAGAGGTTTGTCCTTGAAAATCAAGGTAATGCCGCCGGCCGACGGCTGGCTTTTTTTGGCGACGGATACGGAAATCAATCCCGGCTCGGTTGAAAAATCTGTAATGGTCAGCCCTTCTTTTTCAAACGAAAAGTTTTCCTTTAAAATCATGGCTGCCGGATTGTCGTCCAGATCCAAATAAGTAACCTGTTCCAATTTTTTATCGTGAAAAATCAGATAATACCCGTCGGCAATCACTTCGACCGGGTGGGGCGGGTCATATTCCAAACGCATTTTATTGGGCTTTAAAACATAAAAATTCCCCTGCGCCGCCGCGCCGTTGTCGCTGGTTTGGTAAAATTTGCTTTTAATGGTCCGGATCG
>JAJXEL010000135.1:513-1043 GCA_021639925.1 Alphaproteobacteria bacterium
TATTTTTTTAATTAATTCCTGCTGCTGCTGCGTAAACGGCTGCGCCGGAACAGGCTGCGCGCCCGCGGCGGACGTTATGAAAAACAGACAAAGAAGAAGAATTTTGAACATTATCTTTTCCTATTTGTTTTTTTATCCGGTTACCTTAACAGGTTTATCGGTTATCGGGTACTAAAATTTCACGTTTCCCCGCATGGCTGGGCGCGGAAATAACGCCCTGCGCTTCCATTTGGTCAATCAGGTCCGCGGCGCGGTTGTACCCGATGCGCAGCTGGCGCTGGATATAACTGGTCGATACTTTTCTGTCGCGCAAAACAATAGCGACGGCTTTGTCATACAGGCTGACGTCTTCGCCTTCGGTAAAATTACCGCCTGTGTCGCAGGTTTCTTCCGGCGGTTCTTCGGTGACGGATTGTTCGTATTCGGGAACGCCCTGCAAACGCAGATGCGCGGTGACGGCTTCGACTTCGGCGTCGCTGACAAACGGGCCGTGCAGACGGACCGGACGCTGTCCCTGCGCCAGATAAAGC
>JAJXEL010000135.1:1053-5205 GCA_021639925.1 Alphaproteobacteria bacterium
GATAAAGCATATCGCCGCGGCCAAGCAGCTGTTCGGCGCCTTGTTCGCCCAAAATCGTGCGGCTGTCGATTTTTGTCGTTAAACGGAAACTGATCCGTTCGGGGAAGTTCGCTTTGATCGTTCCCGTAATTACGTCGACGGAAGGACGCTGAGTCGCCAAGATTAAATGAATCCCGGCCGCGCGGGCTTTTTGCGCGATCCGCTGAACGGCAATTTCGATTTCTTTGCCGGCTGTAACCATTAAATCCGCCATTTCGTCAACAATAACGACAATATAAGGAAATGGTTTTAAGTTCAGCGGCTGTTCTTCGTAAATCGGTTCGCCGTTGTCATATCCGGTTAAAACGGTGCGCGTCATCGGTTCTTTGGAATCGAGCATTTCTTTGATTTTGGCATTATAGCCGTCGATATTGCGTACGCCCAGTTCGCTCATCTGGCGGTAACGGTCGTCCATTTCCCGCACGGCCCAGTTCAAAGCCAGAACGGCTTTTTTCGGATCGGTGACAACAGGCGTCAACAGATGCGGAATACCGTTATAAACGGATAATTCCAGCATTTTCGGGTCAACCATGATCAAACGCACCTGATCCGGCGTTAATCTGTAAATCAGGGAAAGAATCATTGTATTGATCGCAACGGATTTTCCTGACCCCGTCGTGCCGGCAACCAGCAGATGAGGCATTTTCGCCAAATCGGCAAACGTCGGTTTTCCGCCGATATTTTTCCCCAGAGCAAGCAAAAGAGGTTTCGTCGCGTTTTTAAATTCGTCGCAGGCAAACATTTCTTTTAAATAAACGTCCGCGCGTTTTTCGTTGGGCATTTCTATACCGATAACGCTTTGCCCCGGCACGACGGCGATACGGACGGACAAAGCGCTCATCGACCGGGCGATGTCGTCGGCCAGATTAATGACGCGCGTTGTTTTAATGCCGGGCGCCGGTTCCAGTTCGAATAAAGTAACGACGGGGCCGGGGCGGACGTTGACGATTTCGCCTTTGACGCCGTATTCTTCCAAAACGCCTTCCAGCTGGCGGGCGCGTTTTTCCAAATAGTCGCGGGAAACGGCCGCGTCCTTGTCGATTTTCGGCTTTGCCAGGAAATCAAGCTTCGGCAGGTGGAACTGCCGGACGTATTCGCGCTGTTCCCGGATTGATTTTAACGGCGAAGGTTTGGCCGGCTGTTTAGCGGCATGCTGCTGCGGTTGTTCTTTTTCTTCCAGATTCAGTTCGCCTTGTTCGGCAAACAGGCTTTGCGGCAGCTCTTCGGGCAGTTTTTGTTCATCGGCGGATTTGTCCGCATTGTCCGCGCGCCGTATTTTGCGCCAGACAAACAAAGCGGCGGTTTTGATTAACCTTCCCAGTCCGGCCGTCCAGCGTTTTACCAGATAAAAAGGAATTCCCAGGGTCGAAGCCAGACCAAACACGGCGGCGACAAAAACGACCGGCAGCATCAGGTATTCCAGGTAAGGCAGGTATGCCGCCTTTAATCCATGGATCAAAGGGTGATAAAAAGCCGGCATGACCGCGCCGGAAAAGCCTGCCAGGACAGGCGAAAACGAAACGGCGGGCAAAGCGGAAAACAAGACCAGCAAAAGGAATAAAGTCGGGATAAAGCATAAAACGCGCAGGATTTGAAATTTATGCCATTTCAGCCGCGCGACCAAAAGCCCCCAGGCCGTCAAAGCCAGAGGAAACAGCACGGCTCCCAATCCGAAATACTGCCATAAAAGGTCCGCGCACACGGCGCCGGCGCCGCCCAAAGCGTTTTGCGCCGGATTGCCTGACGCCGTATTCAAAGACGGGTCCGTCGAATCATACGTTGCCAGAGCCGCAGCCAGAGCAACCCCGGCGGCGATTAACGCCAGCCCGCAGCAGCGTATGGCCAGTTTATGGAAAAAAACCTTTAAGGTATCGGGTAAAAACGTGTGTTTTTCAGAACTAATCATCATCAACCGCAGATTAAAAAAAGAATCTGCTTCTTTTATGACATTAAAAAGTAAAAGCTCCGTTTAATTTATCCGCCCGTCCGAATTCATATCCAGCAACAGCAGGAGCGTATCATAGAATTTTTGCGGCTGCGCGCATTCCAGCAGCGCCTGTTTTTCCGCCGGCGTAAACGGCAGAACCGACGCTAAGGTCATTAAAATTTGTTCGCCGGGCATTTGTTTTAACATATCCGACGTCAGATCAATTTTGTTCGAATAGGCGTAAAAGTCCAATTTGGCGAAAAGTTCTTTTTTGTTAAATTTAAATTCGCCCGGATTGAAATCCGCGGCAAAGGGGGTAAAGTCAACGAAAGCGTCCCGGTAAATGCCGTTGTGATCCGTTTCTTTGACGACGTTAAACCGCGCTATGCCGGTCAAAGTAATTAACAGCGTGTCGTTTGATTCTGTAAAACTGGAAATTCGTCCCGCGCAGCCTGTTTTATATAAAGGCGTTACCTTCATCGGCATGTCTTGCTGCGTCGGCTGAACCATGCCGATCAGACGCGAAGAAGCCAGCGCGTTAAAAACCAGGCGGATATAACGCATTTCATAAATGCGCAGGTTCAGTTTTGTTTCCGGGAATAAGAATGCTCCGGAAAAAGGCAGAACCGGCAGATTGGCGGGTAATTCCACCATTGTGATATCAAAAAGGCTGTTGCTCATTTTCGCATTTCCTATGAAAACAGAAGAGAAGACAGTTTGCGCCGTCCGGCCACGGTTACCGGATTTGTCTGTCCCAGGGCTGCGAAAATCTGAAACAGCTGCTGTCTGGCCGCGTCATTATTCCATTCGCGTTCTTTTTTGATGATTTCGATCAGCCGGTCAATCGCTTGTTCGGCTTGTCCGGCGGCGAACAAAGCGCGGGCATAATCGTATTTGGCCTGCAGATCGTCGGGGTTTTGATCGACTTTTTGTTTTAAATCATCGGGGGCCGGAGCGTTTTGCGCTTCCAAGGCCAGTTTTAACGCCGTTTTGGCCGCTTCCAGTTCGGGGCTTTTGACCGTAGCGTCCAGCCCGTCGGCCAGATCCTGCGCCGCGTCCAGCTGTTTTAACCGAATAAAGCAACGGATCATGCCGGCAAAGGCGGCAGGGTTGGTTTCGTCTTTTTCCAAAACGGCGGCATAGGCTTCCAACGCTTCCTGTGCCTGACCGTTATTTAATTTTTCGGCGGCGTTTTTCAGCATTTCGTCCAAAGAAAGCGCCGCTTTGCCGATCAGCGCCTGCATGACGGTTTTCAGTTGTGTTTCGGGGATTGCGCCGGCGAATCCGTCGACCAGCCCGCCTTTGGCAAAGATCATTGTTGTCGGGACGCTTTGAATTCCCAGCTGCATTGCCAGCTGTTGGTTTTGCGCGACGTCGAATTTAACCAGGGCGGCTTTGCCGTCTGCCAGCCGGACGTATTTTTCCAGCAGCTGTCCGAACTGTTCGCAGGCCTGGTTTTGCGGCGATAAAAAATAAGCCAGAATGATACGGTTTTTGGAATCCTCGACAACGTCGGTTTTGAACGACTGCATCGACCCTGTTTTGACAACGTTGTCCTGCGGCGCGGCGACATTGTTTAAATCTTCGAAAATCAAAGCCATAAGTTACCCCGTAAGAAAAAGATGAGCACAAAAAATTTCAGCGGTCATTATCATATATGAAAAGGCTGCCGATTAAAACGGGAAATAAGCATATTCGGCGGATATAACCGTTTGAAACGGCAGGTTTAAAAAAAAGTTGCATAAAATAAAAATTTTTGTTGCAAAAGCAGAAACAGCCGTTATAATCCGGCAATGTAAAAACGAAGCGCGGGTGTAGCTCAGGGGTAGAGCGCAACCTTGCCAAGGTTGATGTCGAGGGTTCAAATCCCTTCGCCCGCTCCAATAAAAAAGACCACTTGTAAAAGTGGTCTTTTTTATTGGATATGGGCAGGGGCTTGAACCCTCGGGTTCGGCCGGAGCGTAGCGCAGGCAACGCCGGAACGAAGAGAAGGCGGCCCTTTAGGGCGAGCGCAGCGAGTAAATCCCTTCGCCCGTCTTGATAATGTAAAGTGGTCTTTTTTATTGGATAGGGGCAGGGGCTTGGACCCTCGGGTTCGGCCGAACGCTTTTGCTTAAACGAAAAAGCCGGGTTTTTAACCCGGCTTTTAAATTGGTCTCTGCGACGGCTTTGATTCCGCATCTACT
>JAJXEL010000136.1 GCA_021639925.1 Alphaproteobacteria bacterium
AATTGTCATCGTCCGCACCGCCGTCCAGAATATCATTGCCGTAACCGCCGTTTAAAATATCATTCCCGGCGCCGCCATACAGCGTGTCGTCTCCGTTCCCGCCGTCTAAAGTGTCGTCGCCTATACCGCCGTATAAAGTATCGTTTCCGTCATTGCCGTTTAAAGCATCGTCGCCGTCTTCGCCGTATAGAACGTCATTGTCCAACCGTCCCCAGACAACGTCGTCCCCGCCGCCGGCATATATGGTGTTTCCTCCGGCTGTACCTTCTATTGCATTATCATTCCCGTCTGTTCCGTAAACAGGAACCGTCGGCAATAAATCAGCCATATTAATGTCAGCGTCAATTCCGTTGGCAAACACAATCTTTGAAAACTGATACTGCGTCTGATACCCGTTCCCGCCGTTTTTGATCCGCAGCGTCGATCCGTCTGACAGCGTAATAATAAAATCGTTGACCTCACGGCTGAAAGTAACGTCTTCGGCAGTAACATCTTCTTTTAATTTAATAACATTCGTGCCTTGATTATCTTCGACATAATCATGTCCGCCGCCGAAACCGAACAGATAAGTATCGTTTCCGGCACCGCCGTACAGATGATCGTCGCCCGCGCCGCCGTCCAGAGTATCATCGCCTTCGCCGCCGTTTAATGTATCGTTTCCGTCACCGCCATACAGCGTGTCGTCTCCGTTCCCGCCGTCTAAAGTGTCGTTTCCTGCATCGCCATATAAAGTATCGTTTCCGTCATTACCGTATAAAGCATCGTCGCCGCCATTTCCATGCATCAGATCATTCCCGGCAACACCGTACAACGATTCACTTTCTTCCCGGCCCTGAACGGTCAGAGAGGGCAGCAAAGTTTCCACATCAATATCAGCGTCAACGCCGTTGGCAAATTTGATTGTTTTAATATGATAAGGCGTTAAGGAACCGTCCCCTCCGCGATAAACCAGCAACGTAGACCCGTCCGACAACCGGACCTGGAAATCGTTTCCGACGCGTTCAAAGACGACATCGGACAAAGTAACGTCTTCTTTTAATTTAATGGCATTTTCGCCGGAATTGTCTTCAATGCGGTCATGCCCGTCGCCAAAACCGAACAGATAAGTATCGTTCCCGTACCCGCCGTACAGATTATCATCGTCCGCCCCGCCGTCCAGAGTATCGTCGCCGTCATCGCCGTTTAAAATATCGTTTCCTTCCCCGCCATGCAGCGTATCGTCACCGTTTCCGCCGTTTAAAGTGTCGTTTCCCGCGCCGCCGTACAAAGTATCATTGCCGTTGTTGCCGTTTAAAGTGTCGTTGCCGTCATTTCCGTATATCAGATCGTTTCCGCCGACACCGTGCAAAGAATCATTATCCGCCGTTCCCTGTACGCTAAGGGTCGGCAGTAAAGCCGCAACGTCAATATCGGCGTCAACGCCATTGGCAAATTTGATTGTTTTTATATGGTAAGAAGAATAATAACCGCTTCCCCCGCGATAAACCAGCAACGTGGACCCGTCTGACAACCGGATTTGGAAATCGTTTCCGATCCGTGCAAAGGTCACGTCTTCGGCACTAACATCTTCTTTTAATTCGATGATATTGTCGCCGGCATTGTCCTCAATACGGTCATGCCCGTCGCCGAAACCGAACAGATAAGTGTCGTTCCCGTACCCGCCGTACAGATTGTCATCGTCCGCCCCGCCGTCCAGGATATCGTCGCCGTCATCGCCGTTTAAAGTATCATTGCCCGCGCCGCCGTATAATATATCGTTGCCGTTTCCGCCGTTTAAAGTATCGTTTCCCGTACCGCCGTACAAAGTATCATTGCCGTTATTGCCGTTCAGGACATCATGCCCCGCTTCGCCGTACAACGTATCGTTTCCGGCAGCCCCGGAAAGCGTTTCGTCATTTAACGTTCCGTGCAAAGGTTCCATTGCCAGCCGGTTTATGAAATTGATATCACTATCCACACCGTTTAAGAAACGGATTGTTTCCAGATGATAAACGTCTTCGGATTCAGACGCGCCTTTAGTCATAGTAAACGACGATCCGTCCGGCAGAACGATTTTAACCGAAGTCAGCGACCGCACAATTTGAACTTCATCAGCCGAAACATTTTCGTCGACTTCAATAATATTCGCGCCGAAATTATCAATAATAATATCTTTTCCGCCATTCAGCATCAGACGATAAACATCGTTGCCGTATCCGCCGTTTAACGTATCGTTTCCCGCACCGCCGTCCAGGATATCGTTGCCGTCCCCGCCGTATAAAGTATCATCGCCCGCGCCGCCGTATAAAATATCCGCGCCGTTATTGCCGTTTACGGTATCATGCCCGCCCCCGGCATAAACAGTTTCTCCGGCGTCGGATCCGTTGATCGTTTCGGCGTTATCCGTTCCATAGATCGGTAAAGTCGGCAGCAAAGTTTCCACATTGATCGCATTATCCGAACCGTTTGCAAACGTGATTTCCGAAATATGATAAGCCGTATCGGACGTATGCCCTCCGTTTTTAATCAGCAGAGTCGATCCGTCGCTTAAAATCAGGGTTAAATCATACATATCGCGTCTGAAAGAAACATCATCAGCCGTCACGTCATCGTTTAATTCAATGGTATTGGTGCCCAGATTGTCTTCCAGAACGTCATTTCCGTATCCGAACCCGAAATGATACGTATCGTTTCCTTCGCCGCCGTACAACATATCATCGCCCGCCCCGCCGTCCAAATGATCGTTTCCGGCATACCCGGACAAGATATCGTCCCCGGCTCGTCCGATTAAAGTGTTGTTTGCGCCGTCGCCTTGCAGATTATCGTTAAAGATCGTTCCCGTAACCGGCAATTCCGATAATTTTTGCTTTAAGTTCACCGTCGAACCGTCAGCATACCTTAAAATAATTCCGTTATTAGTTGTGTTTGTGACAAAATTTTTTATCGTCAAACGGCTGTGATCGGATAATTCGATGTAAATAGCGCTTGCCGTTCTGCCGAAACTGACGTCATCGGCTGTTATTCCTTCGGCCAATTGAATAACGTCGTTGTCAAAAGAATCTTCGTCAATTACGTCGTTATTGTATCCGAACCCGAATTTATAAACGTCGGCCCCCGATCCGCCGCGCAAAGTATCATTACCTGCCCCGCCGTCCAAAATATCGTCGCCCGAACCGCCGTACAGCGTATCGTCGCCTAAACCGCCCGTGATAACGTCATCGCCGGAATCACCTTTTATAACGTCGTTTCCGTCCGTTCCGACAATCGTATCGTCCAGCCCGGATCCGTAAATCGTTTGTCCCTCATTGCTTCCGGTGTTAATCGTGACATGTTCGTTTAAATCATTCCATACGGTACCGTCCGCGAAGACTAACCGGGATACTTTCGCATCATCGCCGGCATAGTAATCTTTGATCGTCAGAACATCGTAAATCGTCGGGTCTTCGTCCGTTCCGTAAATGGAAACATAAAGATTTTTGTCGTCCCGGCTGACAAAGATATCATTTGCCGTTACCCCTTCGCCCAACAAAATCTGATCAATGTCCCCTTCGTTTTTATCGGTTTCGATAACGGTATCTTTTCCGGAACCGCGCCCGAACTTATAAGAATCCGATCCCGTCCCGCCGTATAAAGTATCATCGCCCGCGCCGCCGTCCAAAGTATCATTTCCCGAATCGCCGAAAATAACGTCATCGCCGTTTCCGCCGGATAAAACGTCATCGCCGTCGCCGCCGTAAATCATATCGTCGCCGCCCAGCCCGTCATAAATGTCCGTCCCGTTTGTTCCGATAAAGAAATTGTCCGAACCGTCCGCAACGCCGGTTATCGCGGCAATATCCGAAAAATGCCACGTCGTTTCAGCCGTATCGGAAAATTTGATTGTATCAACGACGGCCGAACTTTGCCCGCGTTCGTCAAAATAACTGTAAATCCGCAAACTGTCGTTTTCGCCGAAACTGATGATTAAATCATATCCTTCGCGCGATACGACGGCATTTTCAGGGGATAATTCTTCGCTGAACAAGATTGTGTCGGAACTGTCGTCTGTGTGCGTATTGTCAATCGTGTCATGCCCGAACCCGGCGGAAAAGATATAAGTGTCAGATCCGTTTCCGCCGATCAGATGATCGTTTCCCGCGCCGCCGTTTAATGTGTCGTTACCGTCTTGTCCCATTAAAGTATCGTTGCCGGCCAAACCGTACAAAGTATCGTTTTCTTCTGTTCCCGACAATATGTCGTTTCCGGACGTTCCAACGTTTTTTTCGCCCAAAGTCGCCAAAGCGACATCAAAATCCGTCCCATTCAAATCACCTGCGGATTTCAGGGCGGATATGGCTTGTTCTCCTAATTCTCCGTAAATATTTAATGCAGAAACGACTTTATTTAAAAATAAAACGCCGTTTGTCCCTTGGGCAGCAAAAGCCGTCTGCAATTTTGTTAACGCTTCTGTCACGTCAACAGCCCATTCCAGGGTTTCTTCATTCCAGTTTAACGCGACTGCATCAACATATTCTTGAAGATGAGTCTGCGCCAACAAAGCCCCGTCAATATAATCTTTTAATTTTTCAAAAGCTTCCAACAACAGCGGCGCAGCCTGCCCGTGCGGATTGGGATCGCGTTCACCGTCACACCATGTGCCCAGATATTCTTCACCCAAGAATTTTTCCAATGTTTCCAGCTTACGGGCATCTCCTATCGCATTACCATAAATTTTTGAAGCAGCCCGGCTTTCAGGATCAACATCAATTACGCCGACCCATGTATAAATCAAATTCAACAATATGGTATCGCGTGCGGCATAATCTGTTGTGGCAATATATTGTTCCACCAACGTTTTTAATGCGCCGGTTGTATCTAACGCCATTGCCGTATGCAAATCATGAACATTGCCAAATCCTTCCACATTCGGCAAAGCTTCTATTGCTTCCGGTATTTCTACATTGGTTAAATCAATTGTATCAGCATAATCAACGTTAAACCAGACGTCGGTAATTGTCCCGGTTGTCGCATCTGTTTTTGTAAAAGAACCTGTCTGATTATGTTCGTTTCCGTTGTCGTCTGTAATGGTTTGATTTTGATAATTCAAATTAATAGATGTTATTCCGGCTTCATTTAAAGTTTTTAATTCTCCGTCATCAACAACACCGTTTTGATTTAAATCCTGCCAGACCATTACTTCGCCGAAAGCATCGTC
>JAJXEL010000010.1 GCA_021639925.1 Alphaproteobacteria bacterium
CGTATATCCGTAAACCGGCAAAAACCGACCAATGCTTTTTTCTTTGTATGATTGATCATTTCAACGGGGATCATCAAAGATTGCCAAACAGAATGTCCGGCGATATGAACTTCGTCACGGGTGTTTATTTCGGGAAACCACGGAGATTTAAAAAACGCATTAAACAGCGGAAAAAAAGGATTTTCGTAATTTTTGTACATTAAGTACAGCCAGTAACCGTTGAAGATTAGAAAACCTGACAACCCGCCTGTTACGAACAACAACAAAGCCTTAAAAGGATCAGAGGAAATCTTTTTACGGAATAGTAAAAAAGAAATTCCCGAAGTCAAACAGTAAATTGCCGTTGTGTATTTTAATCCGGCTGCGGATCCGAATAAAAATCCCGCGATAAATATGGCGGACAGCTGTTTTTTGTCGCTGTGGATTTGTTTGACCAAAACATAAACGCCGCCTAATACAAGGGCCGCTACAGGTATTTCATTGGTAGACGTTCCGATTTGAAACCAGGTTGCAAATCCTGTCGCGCCGACAATTAAAGACAGAATTAAAGCAATTTTTCCTTGTTTGACGGATATGTCGAAAAATAAACGGCAGATCAAGTATAAAACATACATTAATGCGCCGAAAAACAGTCCTGTGCAAAAACTGTACAGGAAAATGTTTTTATCAAAAGCGCATAAAATCAGGTAAATAATGCCGTCCAACAAGGGATTAAAGAACGACATGATAAAAGCAGGCGCCAGATCGTAACCGACACGTCCGTTTAACAAAGCAAATCCGTTATAGAAATGATAATTATACAAATCCCATAACAGTTCGTAACGCAAACAGGCGGATAATAATCCGCCGGTCAGCGTAAAGAAAAAGAATGTTAAAAGCGTTTTTTTATTTTTTGTCATTATACGTTATTACGGGAAAGTTTTTCATGATTTCCCGGTAAAGGTTAATCGTTTTTTCGCACATAGCGTCTTTGGAAAATTCGCCGCGCACGCTTTGAACGGCTTTTTGGGTCATTTTTTGTTTTTCTTCCGCGGACATATTCAAAACGGCGTCCAGCTTTTCGGCCAGGTCTTTGGCGTCGCCGTGTTTAAATAAAAATCCCGTTTCGCCGTCTTGGATCGTTTCGGTGGCCCCGCCGTGATCCGGGCCGATGACCAGCCGTCCCATCGCCTGCGCTTCGGGAATGACGCGGCCGAACGCTTCTGGATCCGTCGAAGCGGAAACAACAACGTCGGACAACATATAGGCCACGTCCATTTCATTGCACTGATCAACGAACTGAACGACGGAATCCAGCCCCAGCTTTTTGGCTTTTCTTTCCAGCTCGCGGCGGTAACGTTTCCGCCCCTGGTCGGATCCGACAAACAGGCAGCGTATGTCTTTGCGCTTCATTTGCGCCAAAGCGTCCAGCATGACCAGCTGTCCTTTCCAGCGGGTCAGACGGCCGGGCAGCATAATGACCGGCAGGTCTTCGGGCAGCCGCCATTTTTTTGACAAAGCGATCAGACGTTCCTGCGATACTTTCGCAACGTCGAAACGTTCGATGTCCGCCCCGCGGTGAATGACCCGGATTTTGTCGGCTTCGATTCCTTCATAATTATCCAGAATATGCTGTTTGATAAAGTTGGATACGGCGATCGTTAAAACGCCGGCCGTCATGACCCGGTTATATTTCTTTTTTATCTTAAACGGTCCCATGTTATAGGCGCCGTGAAATGTCGTTAAAAACGGAACGCCTGTTTTTTCGCAGGCCCACTTTGCGCTCCATGCCGGGGCGCGGGATCTGGCGTGAACAATATCGACGTTTTTTTCTTTGATGATTTCGGCCAGGCGGTCCGCGTTTTTGCGCATGACGACCGGATTTTTGGAATAAACCGGCAAAGTAATGTGTTCGGTTCCCCCGCGTTCCAGGTCGCGCACCAGCCGGCCGCCGCCGGAAACAACGACGGAATTCCAGCCGGCGGCTTTGATCGCCGCGGCGATTTCCGTCGTGCCTCTTTCGACTCCGCCTGTTTCCAGACGCGGCAGGATTTGTAAAATAACGGGGATTTTTTCTTCAGTCGTCATAATCATCTTCCAATTTTAAAATTACATCGGTCCGCCATAAGGGCGGCGTTCTTTATAACCGGCTTTTTTCATACAGGACGAATAACGCCAGTAAATAACGGTTTTTGACGGATTCGCCGTATTGACGAAAACGGGCATCGCGCCGGGATAAGGGGAAAAATTGGCCCAAATGCCGCCGTCTTTTAAATTTAAACGCAGATCCAGCGTGTCGGCGCCCATCGGATCCATGTTCGTAAATCTCCACGGCCATAAATCCGCTTCCTGCAGGCAGCGGTTATGATCCCGAATGAAACGTTCGGTGCCCGTATTGTCTTTTGCCCAGTAATAAATGCGCGTCGGCGAAGAAAGGCAGCCGTTTAAAAAAAAGCAGAAAACAAACAGATATATGAAACGTTTCATGTTTTTTTATCCTTGTTTCGTTGTCTTAAAAGTCCAAATCGCCGTAATGAGACGCCGGAATGACGCCGGGAATGCGGTCTGCCAGAATTGCCCGGAATGACGGTCTGGATTTTACGCGCGCGTACCAGTTTTTGCTTTCTTCAAAAAGAAGAACGCCGTTTTCCGCCTTGTCCCAGGGGACTTCGCCGATGTAATCCAATACCGAAAGCTGCGCCGCCGCGGAAAAATCCGCCATTGTAAAAACTTCGCCGGCCAGCCAGTTGCGCTGTTTTAACAGCCATTCCATGTAATTTAAATGGCCGGTAATATTTGCTTTTCCCGCCCGGATCGCATCTGAATCGGGTGCGCCGCCCGTCAGCCGTTTCATAATTTTTTCCCCGGCCAGATAAACGGTGACTTCTTTGAAAAACTTGTCGTCGAACCAATCGCATAACCGCCGGACTTCCGCTTTGTCGCGGGCGTATGCGCCGAACAGGGGGCGGGACGTGATTTCGTCAATGTATTCGCAGATCGGGCGGTGGCCGCACAGGATATGGCCGTCCGGTTCTTCTAAAACGGGGATTTCGCCGGCCGGGTTTTTGGCCAGAAATTCGGGACGAAATTTCCACGGTTCTTCGATTTTTGCCGTAAATTCCAGCCCTTTTTCCGCCAGCATAAGCCGCACCTTGCGGGAAAAAGGATCGGCCAAGTGATGGTACAGCGTATACATTTGCAGTCTTCCTGAAAAACGACAATTTTTTTTATTCTTATCAAAAATTAGTTTATAGCTTGTAAATGATTAAAAAAAACTTCACAGTGTAAAAATCATTTTCAAAGTGAAAAAGGAGCTTTTTTTATGCTGCAGACGGTTATATTGGCTTTGGTACAAAGCGTTGCCGAATTTTTGCCGATCAGTTCTTCGGCGCACCTTATTTTATCGCCGCGGCTGTTCTCCTGGAACGATCAGGGCATGGCGATTGCTATCGCGCTGCATATCGGCACGCTGTTTTCCGTTCTGATTTATTTCAGAAAAGACGTTGCCGCCATTGCCGCCGGAAGCTTCGATTTGTTGAAAAGGCGCTTTGATCCGCCGCGGGCGCGGCTGGTTTTAAAACTGGGAATCGCTTGCGTTCCCGTTTTTACGGTCGGTTTTTTGTGTCATGCTTATATCGAAGATTATTTCAGGAATCCGCGCCTGATCGCCGTGACGGCGATTGTATTCGGTATTTTGCTGTACTGGGCCGATAAAAAAGGGGCGTCTTCGGGCAATATTGAACAAATGGGGCTGAAAGACGCTTTCTGGATCGGTCTGGCGCAGATCCTGGCGCTGGTTCCCGGCGTCAGCCGTTCGGGAATAACAATGACGGCCGCCAGAATTTTGGGAATTAACCGCGAAGAATCCGCCCGGTTTTCAATGCTGCTGTCGATTCCGACGATCGGCGCGGCCGGCACGTTCGGCATAATGCAGATTTTGACCCAGCCCGCAGGGGAAAACCCGCCTGAAAAAATGATTTTGCTGGGAATGCTGATTGCTTTTGGCGCGGGAATTCTGGCGATCGGATTTTTAATGAAATGGCTGAAACATTCGTCTTTTGCCATTTTCGCGGTCTATCGGATTTTGCTGGGAATTGTTCTTTTTTATCTTTTTTGATTTTTTTTGTTGACGAACGGTTCGCTTCGTAATAAAAAAACTGCCGTAGCTTGTTTTGCCCAAATGGCGGAATTGGTAGACGCGCTAGCTTCAGGTGCTAGTACTCGCAAGGGTGTGTAGGTTCGAGTCCTATTTTGGGCACCAAGACAAGTTCTGAAAGGCAAGGGGCGGTTAAAGCCCCTTTCTTTTTGAACAAAAGGGGAAATGACATCAATGACGCAGATTTATTTTCATGAAGGCGATCTGCCTTCTTCGGTCCGTTTTTCACAATCCGTCGCCGTCGATACCGAAACAATGGGGCTGGAGCTGCACCGCGACAGGCTGTGCCTGGTCCAGCTGGGGGACGGAAACGGAAACTGTCATATCGTCCGTTTTAAAAAAGGGCAGTATAACGCGCCGAACCTGAAAGCTTTATTGGAAGATGCCTCTGTATTGAAAATTTTTCAGTATGCCCGTTTTGACGTGGCCGCGCTGTATTTATACCTGGGGGCGTTGTGCCGGCCGGTTTACTGCACCAAAATCGCGTCCAAAATCGCCAGGACCAACGCGCCGTCCCACAGCTTGAAAGCTTTGTGCCAGCAGCTGTTGGGCATTGAACTGGAAAAAGAACAGCAGTGTTCCGACTGGGGCGCTGCGGAGTTAAACGAAGAGCAGTTAAAATATGCCGCTAACGACGTGCTGTACCTGCATGCCCTGAAAGAAAAACTGGACGCTTTGCTGGCGCGCGAAGGCAGAACGGATTACGCCCGGGCGTGTTTTGATTTTCTGCCGCATGTCGGCGCTTTGGATATCGCCGGGTTTAACTGCGAAACCATATTTACCCACTAAACTTTTATTCTACAGGATTTTTTATGCTGACATCTGCCGAAATACTAAAAAGCGCTCATCACGTTTTGGATCTGGAAAGCAATTCTTTAAAGCTGTTGTCCGACAGTTTGGACGATTCTTTTGTTCAGGCCGTTAATACGATCAACGCGACAAAAGGGCGTGTCATTATCACCGGCATGGGGAAAAGCGGACATGTCGGCAGAAAAATTTCGGCTTCTCTTTCTTCTTTGGGAACGACGGCATACTTTGTTCACCCCGGCGAAGCCAGTCACGGCGATCTGGGCATGATTGAACCGAACGATGTCGTTATTGCTCTGTCAAATTCGGGGGAAGCACCGGAATTAAGCGATATCATTGCTTTTTGCCGCCGTTTCAGCATCAAGCTGATCGGTATGACGGGACGGCGCGACAGTACTTTGGCGCGTCAGTCGGACATTGTTTTATGCCTGCCCCCGATTCAGGAAGCCTGCCCGTTCGGTCTGGCGCCGACGACGTCGACGACGCTGATGATGGCTTTGGGCGACGCGCTGGCGATCGCGCTTTTACAGCTGCATAATTTTTCCAAAGACGAATATAAACTGCGTCACCCCGGCGGAAAATTGGGCAAAATGATGCTGACCGTCGCCGATTTAATGCATAAAGGCGATGAAATGCCTTTGGTCAAACCGGATATCAATATGTCCGACGCTTTGATCGAAATGAGCGGCAAAGGCTTCGGCTGTCTGGGGATCGTTAACGACGCCGGCGAATTCTGCGGCGTGTTTACCGACGGCGACTTGCGCCGGGCGATGGCGCCGGATCTTTTGACAAAAACCATTCAGGACGTCATGACGCGCACGCCGACCACAACGACGGCGCAGACGCTGGCGATTGACGCTTTGCGCATCATGAATACGACCGGCAAAGGGATTACAAGCCTGTTTGTCCTGGACGACAACAAAAAGCCGATCGGATTGCTGCATATGCATGACTGCCTGCGCGCCGGAGTTGCCTGATGGCAGACAAAGTCGTTGATCTCAGCGATGTAAAGTGGGGCAAAACCCAGACAAAAGGGGCGGCCGAATGGCAGCGCCGGCAAAAAAAACGTATGCGTCACCACAGCCGGCTGGTGATTTCCTTAAAAGTGCTGTTTCCCAGCCTGGCGGCGGTGATGATCGGGCTGGTGATTTTATGGCCGCAAATGAAAGCGCAGCAAGAAGAAAATATTTCTCTGATCGCTTCTGAAGTCGACCAGCTGAATCTGCCGGACGACCAGGCGATGGTCAATCCGCGTTTTTTTACCGTTGACGAAAAAGGCGAACCGTTCAATCTGACGGCGCAAACCGCTTTTGAACTGCCCGGCGATACGCGGCGTATCCAGCTGGATACGATCAGGGCCGATTTGCTGATGCGCAACGATCAGTGGTTCGCTTTGGACGCCGCGGCAGGGATATATTCCCAGGCCGACGATACGATGGAACTGCTCAGGCAGGTTAATTTGTATACGGAAACCGGCGATGAAATCAGTACGACGCAGGCATTGATAAATATGAAAAACCGGGATATCCTCGGATCAAAGGACGTTTTTTTGCGCACGCCGTCCGGTTATGCCCGCGCCCAGGGATTTTCGGTGACGCAGAACGGAACGGTAATCAGGCTGACGGGAAAGACGCGGGCGGTCTTTTACCCGGAAGACGGGGAAGAATAAAATGCGCTGCTGGTGTCGGTTATGGTATTTTCTGTTTTTTTTCGGCGTTTTTTTGCCTTTTGACGGGGCGGCCGCGCCCGTTAAAAAACAACAGGTCGTTTTAACGTCCGAAGGCGGGCTGGAATGGAACAGCAATAAAAAAACGCTGACGGCTGAACAAAAAGCGCTGGTCGTGCGCGGCGACACAGCGTTGGGGGCGGATAAAATCACGGCCTATTATAAAGACGGGCCGGACGGCAAAGACAGCGAGGTTTATCTGGTCAAAGCGTTCGGGAACGTTATTATTACGACGCCCAAACAGACGGTTTATTCCGATTCTGCCGTGTATGAAATTGAAAAGTCGGTAATTATTCTTAAAGGAAATCCGGTTAAACTGTTCGCAGGCCAGGAACAAATGACGGCCCGGATTTTGGAATTGTGGCAGAACGAAGATATGGCGGTCGCCCGTCAGAACGTCGTTGCGCAAAAGGATTCCCGCCGTCTTGAAGCCGATGTCGTTAAAGCCTATTTTGTTAAAGAAGGCAATAAAACGCAGGTGGAACGTTTTGAAGCCGAAGACAATGTCGTGATTACCAATGACAAAGAAAAAGTACAGGGGGATTTCGGCGTTTATCTGGTGGACAAGGAAACGGCCACGCTGCAGGGAAATGTTAAAATTTCCCAGGGAAATAACTTTATTATCGGCGAAGTTGCCGATATAAATATGAAAACAGGCGTCAGCCGCTTGCAAATGTTGTCTGAAAAAGGTAAATCTAAAAGACAGGTGCGCGGCGTTTTCATACCCGACAGCAAAGATGACAAAAAAGCTGTCGCCGTTGAAAAACCCAAGGCGCCCGCCGTTTTAAAGGATAGTGAAAGTGGTGACGGACGCGAAACAAACGAAAAACTCCTCAGCTCCTCAGACGAAAGGGAATAACGATACGCCGCGTTTGGCCGCGTCTACGGATATGGGGCTGCGGGCAAAGTGTTTGTCCAAAGCCTATAAAAAGCGCCCGGTGCTGCGCAATGTTTCTTTTAAAGTTGACCGCGGCGAAGCCGTCGGCCTGCTGGGCCCGAACGGGGCGGGGAAAACGACTTCCTTTTATTGTATTACCGGTTTGATTACGCCGGATTCCGGCACTGTTACGGTGGACGGCATTGATGTGACGTCTTTGCCGATGTACCGGCGCGCGCGGCTGGGGATCGGTTATCTGCCGCAGGAAGCGTCAATTTTCCGCAGCCTGAACGTTGAAAACAATATCCGCGCGATTCTGGAAGTCGTCGAACCCAGATGGGATAGGCGCGAAGAAATGCTGGAAGAGTTGTTAAACGAATTTTCAATCGCTCATCTGCGCCGCGCGCCGGCTCTGGCGCTGTCGGGCGGCGAACGGCGCCGCGTTGAAATCGCGCGCGCTTTGGCGTCTTCGCCGTCTTTTATCCTGCTGGACGAACCGCTGGCCGGAATCGACCCGATATCCGTGGGGGAAATCAGGGATCTGGTGTCGCATTTAAAACATCGCGGCATCGGTGTTTTGATTACGGACCACAACGTGCGCGAAACGCTGGATATTATTGACCGCGCTTATATTTTGCATGACGGCGTCGTTTTAATGGAAGGCGATCCGCAGGACGTTGTCCGCCATGAAGATGTGCGCCGCGTTTATCTGGGTGAAAAGTTCGCGTTATAATTTTCGGCAGAGGAGGGGATAGACAATGTCCTTGACGCCTCGTCTGGACTTACGCCAATCGCAGACATTAGCAATGACTCCCCGCTTGCAGCAGGCAATCCGGCTGCTGCAGATGTCCGCGCTGGAATTGGAAAGCGCCGTTGCCGAAGAGCTGGAAAAAAATCCTTTTCTGGAACGCGAAGGGGCGCAGGATCCGGATAACCTGCCGGAAAACAGGGAATTTTCCGAATTTGAAGGACGGGAAGACCCGCCCGCTTTGCTGGATTCCGCCGGCCAGGAAGAATCGCCGCCGGATACAAACGATATCCCGACCGAAGACAGTTTTTACGAACAGGCGGCGGAAGAAAACGAAATGCCGGACGATACGTTTGATTTTTCTTTGGATCCCTGGTCCGGCGCCGGAGCGGCCGGAGAAAACGACGGTTCTGTCCGCGCGGTTGATTTGTGCGCCGCGCCGCGGCAGACTTTGCATGACGCTTTGATTTCTCAGATCAACACTTCGTTTCACAGCGAAAACGACCGCCGGACGGCTTTCGCTTTGTTGGAACGCCTTGATGAAAACGGTTATTTGACGGGGCGGACGGACGACGTCTGCGCGCCGGAAAAACTGCGCGCGATACTGCCCGTTTTGCAGGGGTTCGCGCCGACAGGCATATTTGCCCGCAGTTTAGGCGAATGCCTGGCTTTGCAGTTGAAGGAAAAAAACAGATATGACCCGGCAATAGCCGTCATGCTGGATCATCTGGACCTGATCGCCGGACGGGAATATAAAAAACTGTCAAAATTGTGCGGTGTGGACGACAATGACATTTCTGATATGATTGCAGAAATCCGGCGTTTAAATCCGCGCCCGGCCGCCGTGTTTGAAACGGAAATGCCGGGCGTTTTGATTCCGGACGTTTTGGTGCGGCGGGATAAGGTCGGCAATTTTGTTGTCGAATTGAACCAGGCCGTTTTGCCGCGGGTTTTAATTAACCGGACGTATGCTGCGGAAATATCGGCGGCGGCGCAAAAAGATAAAGCGGCCAAAAAGTTTTTAACACAACATTTATCATCGGCGAACTGGCTGATAAAGGCTTTGAATCAAAGGGCCGAAACGATTTTAAAGGTTGCCGGCGAAATCGTAGCCCGGCAGAAAGATTTTTTCAGATACGGGGAAAAAGCTTTAAAGCCCATGGTATTAAAGGATATCGCCGAAGCCGCCGGAATTCACGAAAGCACGGTCAGCCGGGTGACGGCGCAAAAATATATGGCCTGTCCGCGGGGCGTGTTTGAATTGAAATACTTTTTTTCGCAGGGGCTGGAAAGCCGCGGCGGCGATGAAACCGTTTCGGCTCAGGCCGTGCGCCGGCGAATCAGGGAATTGATCGAAGCGGAAAAAAAAGAAAACATTCTGTCCGATGAAGCTTTGGTTTATTTGTTAAAACGGGAAAATATAGACATAGCCCGCCGGACGGTCGCCAAATACAGGGAAGCCATGGGAATTCCGACTTCCGCGCAAAGAAAAAGAGACAAACGGCTGAAGAACTGATTTTCGCGCCTGCGTGCAACATTTTCTTGACTTACGGCGCGCAGGGTCGTACTTTTTCGTTTCAGGCGGTGGAATTCCGCTACAGGATTTAACTTTTAACAAATGAGAACGGCACTATGAAAATTGCTATTACAGGGAAACAGATCGACATCGGTACCAGCTTGCGCGCTTATGTTGAAGAACGTATCGAAAATACCGTTAAAAAGTATTTTGAAACGCCTTTGAACGCTTCCGTTGCTTTTTCTAAAGAAGGAAACCTCATCAAAGCGGACATTTCCGCCCACCCGATGAGCAGCGTTTTAATTCAGGGATCTTCTTCGAACGCTGACGCCTATGCCGCTTTTGACGCAGCTAATGATCGTATTGCCAAACAGCTGCAGCGTTATAAAAAACGTCTGACCAGCCATAAGGCTTCCGCTGAAACGGTTAACTTTGCCGTTATCGAACCCGAAAAAGAATCGGAAGAAGATTCTTTGCCTCAGGACGAAAGCGCGCCCGTCGTCGTGGCTGAAATGCAGTCCGAACTGCCGTTGTGCACGGTCAGCGGCGCCGTTATGCGCATGGATCTGGCTGATGTTCCGGCGCTGATGTTCAGAAATATTGCTCACGGCGGGCTGAATATGGTTTACCGCCGCGCTGATGGCAATATCGGCTGGGTTGACCCGCAGGCAAACTAAGTCTTAAAGAAAACCGGTTATGTTGATTTCTGATTTGTTGACGCCTCAGTCGATTATTCCTGATTTAAAGGCGACAAGCAAAAAACAGGCTTTGCAGGAAATAGCTTCTTATGCGGCACAGCAGCTGCATTTGGAAGACCGGGCCGTCTTGGACGTTTTGCTGGAACGCGAACGCCTGGGATCGACCGGGGTCGGCGGCGGCGTCGCCATTCCGCACGGGAAGATGGTTAATTTGGACAGGCTTTATTTGTTGTTTGCCAAATTATCGGCGCCGGTGGCTTTTGACGCGCCGGACGGACGCCCCGTTGATCTGATGTTTCTGCTTTTGACGCCTGAAAATGCCGGCGGAGATCATTTAACGGCTTTGGCTAAGGTTTCCCGCCTGTTGCGCGATGAAAAGGTTTGCTCTTTACTGCGCGGCAGTGAAAACGCCGAAGCAATTTATTCCGCCGTTTTGGAAAGCGAACAGGTCTGATAAATACAGATTTAAAAACAAAACCGAAGGAAATAATTCCTTCGGTTTTGTTTTTTTCGGTTTATCTGCGCCGGAAAAACTTGTCCGGCCGGTACAATCGCCGGCATGGTATGATTTTTTTTAAATAATAGAATAATTTTGTTGACAGACAATAGCGTTTAGAGGCATATTACCACGCGTCATGGGGGTGTAGCTCAGCTGGGAGAGCGACGCGTTCGCAATGCGTAGGTCAGGAGTTCGATCCTCCTCATCTCCACCATTAAAAAAGCCTTGTATTTCAGCGGATACAGGGCTTTTTTAGTGCTTGTTTCCCGGCGTCCTGATTTGTTCTTTTAATCCGGCTGCTGTCGCTGTCATTTTGTTTTCTTGAAAATAAATTATTTTTTATCTTATTATTTTTTAGTGTGTGTCGGTACAGGCATGTCGCCGACCGGACGCAGGGCGGTTGTTTTTTTTCAGCGCCTGTTCGGAATGATTACGTTGCGGGAAAGAATATGACATTTAATATTTCTGAATTTATCCGGGTCAACAGAGTATATTTTATCTGGGCTGTTTTTATGGGGGTGTTGTACCTGTTCAGGAATCTGTTCGGTCTGGTTTTTATTACTTTTATTATGTGTTTTATCGTATCGGACATAACGCACAGGCTGCGCAGAAAATATCATTTTAACAGAAGGTTTGTCGTAATCGGCATTTATTTATTGTTTTTGATGGGCGTCGTTACTTTTCTGGTATATGTTCCGCCCCGGATTTTGTCTGAAACAATAAACTTTACGGAACAACTGCCCGAAAGCATCAGTTCGGTCAAAAACTGGCTGAACACCAATTTGGAACGCAATGAAGTCATCGCGCCGCTGCTGCCGCAGATCAAAGAAGCTATGCTGCCTGAAACGGTTGTTGTCAGCGCGTGGAATATTGTGCGCGGCATGTTGGAAAAGGGGCTGCATTACTTCGGCTGGTTTTTCCTGGCGATGCTGTTCAGTTTTCTGATTATGTTTGATTTGCCGGTATTGTCCAAAGGAATACGCCGTCTGCGTTATACAAAGCTTGCTGAATCTTACCGGGAAACGGCGGACAGCATTATTTTATTTGCCAAAGTGGTCGGGGAAAATTTCCGCGCGCAGCTGCTGATTTCCGCGATTAATACAGTATTGACGGCATTCGGGCTTTATTTTTTGGGGGTCAAGGCGATTGTGCTGTTATGTACGATTGTATTTATGTGCGGTCTGATTCCGGTGTTGGGAATGTGGATTTCGTCCGTGCCGATCGTATTGATGGCGATTAACAGCGGCGGCATGCAGCTGGGGGTATGGGCGTTATTGATGATTTGCGCCATACATATCCTTGAAGCCTATGTGCTGAATCCGCGGATCGTTTCTTCGGTGATGCATATCAATCCCGTCATGACGCTGATTATTTTATACATTGCCCACAGCATGATCGGCATGTGGGGTATGTTGCTGGGCGTGCCCATATCCGTGTATATCTATCGCAAAATAAGCAAACCCGGCGAAAAAAGCTGAAAAGGCTTTTTCAAAAGTTCCTTTTAACTCCGGCTTTCTGGTTCGATTGTTTATCGTATCGGCTTTAAGCGGACGCACGGTTCAAAACGGCGGTTATGCGCGGCGAAAGAGGTGTAAAAAAAGAAGAGATAAAAGGCCTCCGGGGTATTTTTCTTGACATTTTGAAAGATATTTTGTAAGAAAAAACGAACAACGCGTATTCTTTTAACCAAGATATAAATCCGGTTGAAAGAAACGTGTTTTTTTATGGGAAAAAAAGATGAAAAAAGAGCTGTGTTTTGTTTTAACAATGGCGGCGCTGATGTGTTGCGCGATGTGCAGTTTTAATATTGTTTACATCAATGGGATAAAAGCTGATTTTTTTATTGTTTTGTCGAAACGTTGGCTGATTGAATACGCTGTCGCGGTGTTAATTGTTATGTTTTTAATGCGTCCGGTTATGCGGCGGTTTGCCGCATGTATGAAAAATATCGGGCAGGGCGTAAAATTCGGCTTGGTTCTGCCGACCTGTAACGTTTGTTTAATGGCGCCGGTTATGAGCTTTGTTGCGATTTTGGTTGTTAATGGGGCGTCTGATGATTTCGTTTTTATTTACAGGCAAGCCGTTTTGCGCAACCTGCCGGCAGCTTGGGTTTTTCAGGTTTGCCTGATCGGGCCGTTTGTCAGAAAAATCTTCGCCCGTCCGCCGCGGATTATACGTGAAGCGCAGACGGTTCCGGCGGAATGATTTTAAAAAACTTCCCGCTTTAAAAGGCGGGAAGTTTTAGTGTCTTACAACGCTTTCATAATTTCTTCGGCAATTTGCCGCGGCGTTAAATGATATCGCGCTTTGATTTCTTCGGCGCTTAACCGGTCGGTAAATTCTTTTTTCCCGCCGTAATTCAGGACTTTCATTGCCGCGTCGGCGTAAAAACGGTCGACTTTTTCGCCAAAACCGCCTTCAATCTGTCCGTCTTCCAGCGTAACGACAAGTTTGTGGTTTTCTTTTAAACCGTTTAATACCGCTTCGTCCAATCCCGTAATAAAACGCGGATTAATCAAAGTCGCGTTAACGCCGTCTTTGGCCAGTTCGTCAACGACTTCTTTGCCCAGCCGGTAAAAGGCACCCAAAGCCAGCAACGCGACGTCTTGCCCTTTTATATCGGTTTTAAACGTGTTCAGCGCGGAAAAATCGGGTGTGACCGCATGACCGCACGACCATAATTCTTCACACCCGAAACCGCCGGGAACGCGAATGGCGACGGGGTGGTCCTTTTGGTTTAATCCCCATTCCAGCATGGCCAGGTATTCTTCCCGGCAGGTCGGCGCCAGATAAACCAGATTGGGAATGTTGGACATCATCGGAATGTCAAACCGTCCCAAATGCGTCGCATCGTTGAAACCGTCCAGGCTGGCCGAAAAAACCAAAATGACGGCGGGGTTGTTGTTCAGACACAGATCCTGCGACAACTGGTCGTAAGTGCGCTGGATAAACGAGCTGAACACGAAATAAACGGGCTTCGCGCCGTTCCTTGCCATGCCGGAAGCCAAAGCGACGGCGTGTTCTTCGGCAATGCCGACGTCAATGAACTGTTTGCCCAGGGCAACGCGTTCTTCGGGGGAAAAGCCGGTAATGACGGGCGTCCCGGACGTAATAACGGCGATGGATTTGTCTTCGCGCATTTTCGGGCGCAGGTAATCCGCCGTAATTTTACAATAATTTTCAGCCGGCGGAGCGTATTTCCACGCGCCCGTCTTTAAATCAAACGGGCCGCCCGCGTGATATGTTTCTTTGTGTTCTTCCGCCGGCGCGAACCCTTTGCCTTTAATCGTATGAATATGAACGACAACGGGGTGATCCGTATCTTTGACCGACTGAAAAGCGGCGGTCAGTTCGTTTAAATCATGACCGTTTTTGACGTAAATATAATCAAAGCCGATCGCTTTGAAAAAGTTGTTTTCCGCTTTGCCGTCCGTGTCGCGCAGCTGTTTTAAGTTCTGATACAGACCGCCGTAATTTTCGGCAATCGACATTTCGTTGTCATTGACGACGACGATTATGTTTGTCCGGCCTTCAACGGCGTTGTTTAATCCTTCATAGGCTTCTCCGCCGCTTAAAGACCCGTCGCCGATAACGGCGATAACGTTTTCACGGCCGCCGGTTAAATCGCGCGCTTTGGCCAGTCCGCAGGCCAGGCTGACCGATGTGGACGTGTGCCCGACTGTAAAAAAGTCATGTTCGCTTTCCGCGGGGTTTGTGTATCCGTTGACGTCGCGATAATGCGCCGGATCCGTAAACGCCTGCCGGCGTCCGGTTAAAATTTTGTGAGGATAAGACTGATGCGAAACGTCGAAAACAATTTTATCGACGGGGGAATTAAAAACATAGTGCAGGGCAACCGTTGTTTCGACCATACCCAGGTTGGGGCCGATATGACCGCCGGCTTCGCTGATTTTTTGCAATAAAACGCCGCGGACTTCGTCTGCCAGCGCGGGCAGTTCGTTTACCGACAGCTTTTTTAAATCCGAAGGCGAATTAATATGATCCAGATACCGCATGATTATCTCCTTTAATTTTGGTTAAACCGGGTTAATCGCAGTCAGGCTAATTCTTAAAGCTGGCTTTAAGTCAAGCGTTTTTTTTGTTTTTTTATAGCAGGACGGCGACAGCTTCGAATTCGACTTTAATGCGTTTGTCGGGAAAAGGCGTCTGCAGGGTAAAACGCACGGGAGCGGTTTCGGGATCCGGAAAAAAAGTATTGTAAACTTGGTTCATTGCGTCAAAATCGTTCAGGTCGGCCAAAAAAATGCCGATTTTGACAACATCGTCCAGCGTTGCGTTTTGCTTGTTTAAAAAATAAACGACATTTTCCAGCGCCCGGCGCGTTTGAAAAAAGATATCGCCGTCCAGAAATTTTCCCGTTTCCCAGTCAATGGAAGGCTGAGTCGCGATAAACAGCAGTTTTCCGCAGACAACGGCGTTATTGTAATGCGCTTTCGGCCGCGCGGGAGCCGAAATGATTTTTTTCATTTGTTTTCTTCCTGTCTTTTAAACCAGGCGGAAGGCGGCAGAACTTTTTCCAGCCCGTCTTCAAATATGCCGACGCCCGTCCAGAATTTGGTAACCGAAGCCTTCGTCGTTCCGATGGCGACGGCCTGCGGGATCGGCGTGCAGAACAGCAGGATTTTGTCGGGTCCCAAGACAAAAGCGCGGCGTTTGGAACAGTCTTCGAAAGCGTCATGGTAAACGGCGCCTTCGATCAGCCGGCGGTCATATTCCGCCTGCGTCATGCCGGACAGATCCCGCGCGGCCAAAGGGCCGGATATGCAAAAATTCAAAACGGCGCGGCGGGCCATACGTTCTTTTTTTTCAGCCGGCCATGTTTCAAATTTTTTCATGTTGTCGGCAAAAGCGATTTGCAATTCGTCTTCCAGTTCTTGACGCGACGGATAAAGCTCTGCCAGGCGGACATAAGACATTTTCAAATTGCCGGGCAGTTCCGGACGAATCCGGTCCAGACATTTTTGAAATGCTCCGGCATAAATTTCCAAAGCTTGTGTCTTGATATTATTCATGCGTTCGACAACGCAGTCGTCCGAAGCGAAATATAAACAAACGCCCGGTTCGTATAATTCCGCAATCGGTTTCAGATAAGCGGCGTAATGACGCAGCATGTATTTTTCCGCCAGATCGGGGTATGGCGCGGACGGCAGGCGCCACAGCTTGTATCCGCCGAATTCAAATACGAAATTCAACGGCTTGCACGCGGCCGTGCAGATGCTGACGGCGGTTTTGATCCTGTCCCGTGCGTCTGCGGGCAAAGCCCATTTGCGAAAGCTTTTGCGCGTAATCAGACGGTAAAGATTTTCCTGTAATTCATTCATGCGGCTAACTGGTTTAACTTGTTAAAAATATGTTGTTCGGACAGTTCCAGAAAATCATACAGATCTTCGCTATCCATTGACGCGCCGAATTTCAGATTGACGCCGACGCGTTCAAACGGCGGCATGGACGGATCCGCTGCGAACAGCGGCGCCAGCAAAGACGACAGTCCGCCGTTGATCTGGTGTTCTTCAACGCATAAAACGCCTTTAAAACGGCGCAGAGGAGCCAGGCTGTCTTTGTTTAAAGGGGAAAGGCAGGCCAGGCTGAACACGCCGGCGGACAATCCGCGCGTTTGTTCAAACAGCTCTGCGGCCTGCAGCGCTTTTTCCAGCAGGCTGCCCGTGCCGACGACCGCGAAGTCTGTCCCGGGGCGCAGCCGGGACAGTCCGTGAATGTCCGGACGGTATTGCGCCGGTTCGGGACAAAGACGCGCGGACAAACGCAGATAGGACGGGCGGCGGTTGTTCAAAATTTCACGTGCGCACAGGCGGACTTCGGTTTGCGTCGCAGGGCTGAAAACCGTCATTTCCGGCAGGCATGTCATCAGGGCGATGTCTTCAAAAGACTGATGTGTCGCGCCGTTTCGTCCGGAACCGACGCCGATGTGCGCGCCGATAATTTTAACGTCGGCTTTTTCCAGGCAAACCGTATTGCGGATCTGTTCCCAGCTGCGCCCCGGACTGAAACAAGCATAGCTGGACGCGACGGCGGTTTTTCCTTCCAGCGCCAATCCGGCGGCAGTACTGATCATATTTTGTTCCGAAACGCCCATTTCATAGTATCTGTCGGGAAATTCTTCGGCGAACGGTTTTAATCCGGTTGAACCGCTGACGTCAGCGGACAAAGCGACAATATTCGGATTTTGACGCCCGGCGTTTTGTAATTCTTCGGCAAAAATCTGCATCATCGTCGGCATGGCCTTATTCCATATTGTTTAAAAAACGCTGCCAGGCGGCCGATTTTTGTTTTTGAACGCTGAGTTCGTCCAAAGCCTGCCGTTCTAACCGGCCCGACGGGATATCGTCATGCCAGGCGGGGTTGTTTTCCATAAAGGAAACGCCTTTTCCGGGGACGGTTTTTAAAATAACGGCCGCCGGGCCGTCGGCGCAGCCGCCTTGAACGGCCTGAACAATGTCGAATGCGGCGGGGGTTTGAAGCGTTATTGTCCTGAACCCGAAAGCGGCATATTTTTTTGCCAGATCGCCCGAAGGCATGATGTCCGACGTTTTTCCGGAATTTTGAATGCCGTTTTCGTCAATGAAAACGGTCAGATTGGTTAAGCGGTATTTGACGGCCGCCTGACAGGCTTCCCATATTTGTCCTTCCTGCTGTTCGCCGTCGGACGTTACCAGAAACACCCTTTGCCCCGTTTTCTTTAACGCCAGAGCCATACCTGTTCCGACGCCGAATCCCTGTCCCAGGGAACCGGAGGAATTTTCAATTCCTTCGCCGACGCTGCGGTGCGGGTGGCCGGGCAGTCCGCCGGCGCGCGCGTATCCGTCCAGACGTCCGGCCGGAAAATATCCGGCCATAGACAGCGCCGTATACATCAGGGCGGAAATATGGCCGCAGGAAACGACCAGACGGTCCCGGTCCGGCCAATACGGGTTTAAAGGAGAATATTTCATCAGCCCGCCGAAATACAGCGCCGTGAATAAATCGCATAACCCCAGACAGGACGCCGGGTGCCCGTAACCGGCATTGATCATCATGTTCATGACGTTTAACCGCATCTGCGCGGCAATGTCGTTCAGGCGGGCTTTTTCACGTTCGTCCGCAAATCCGGCCGTTGTTTTGTTTGTTTTGGTGTACGGCGACCAGTCCAGCCGTATGTTCATCGACTGTTCCTTTCGGCGAAATGTTTTTTTAAGAAAAGCAGTTTTTCCTGATTTACCCTCTCAGCTGTATGCCAGGCGGCTTTTGCCCAGAAAGCGGCGGATTCCGCGCCGCGGCCGTGTCCCATGCCGTTTTGAGCGCGCAGCCTGACGTTAAAGCCGTTTTCTTTTAAGATCTTTTCCGTCTGAAGCGCGGCGTTAAAATTGATAACGTTGTCTTTGGTCCCGTGCAGCAGCAGGATATCGGGCCGGGAAACGATACGGTTTTTTAATTCTTCTTTGTCCGGGGGAATCAGGCAGCCTGATAAAGCGACGATCGCGCGTACAGTGCCGGCGCGGGAAATTCCCATGTCAAGCGCCTGCATTGCCCCTTGCGAATAACCGAATAAGATTGTCTGCGAATCGTCAAGGCCGAATTTTTTCTGGCAAAAGTCCAAAAAAGCGTTCAGCGTTTCCGACGCGCTTTTCATGCCCTGTTCGCCGCCGGCCATATTTTTAAACATCTTTTTTTCAGCTTCCGAAAGCTGTTCGTAAGGAGACGCGAACAGATTTTTTGCATAGTTGTTTTCAATGTCAAACCATTGATAACCGTCTGATTTTTCAGCCGACGGCAGGAAAGCGTCCGGCGCGACGGCGACAAAACTTTTACCGGCCGTGTTTTTTTGCAAAAAAGAAGCGAAGCTTAAAACATCGTCGGCGTTTCCAGCGCAGCCGTGCAGCATCAAAACCAGACAATCGGGTTTTTTGCCGGGGTCGCTGAGGTAATATTTCCAGCTTTTCAATTCAGGCTTTTTTGTCATTTTCAGCCTCTTTTTTTTCTGCCAGCTTTTCCATGTATTCCGCAGACTGCTGGCAGGGGAGCGAATCTTCGGGACGTGTCTCTTGTCCTTCGGGAAAATTCATGGCCGTCAGTCCTTTTTTGAAAAACGGAAAATGATTTTGTAATCATAGTATTTCAGGAAATCCGTAACCTGCGGGAAATAGGTTTCCCGTCCTTCCCAGCAGGTGACAAAGCCTTCCGGAATACATTTTTGAACGGCAACGTCAAATCCCGCTTTCCAGAACGCTTTGGCAAAGTCGTTGATTGAATAATCCGGCAAAGGGACGTTGGAATAGCTTTCGACTTCTTTTTTCCAAACGGGCCATAACGGCATTTCGGCATAACACCCCGTTGCCGCATAATAGACGCCGGCCGGTTTTAATACCCGGCGGATTACTTGCGCGTGTTCGTCCAGGTCAGGCAGCAGATAAATAACGTCGTGGCTGAACGCGATATCGAACTGCGCGTCCATTTTTTCCAGAATTTCCGGCGTTTCGTAATGCAAAGGCATGTTGCCTTTCAGATTTTTTGCCGTTTCCAGCGATTTGACGGCCAGGTCGACGCCCAATCCTTTTTTAAACGGTTTTATTCTGAACAAAGTCCGTAAAAAACCGCCCTGGTTACAGCCGAAATCCAGAACGGAACTGTTGTGAATGTCAGATTCCGACATCTGCCGGATCATTGCGCGCCAGAACGGGGCGTGATGGTCGTTCATAACGTCTTCTTCATTTTGAATTTTTGCCCATGTGTCAATCTGCGTCATTCTTTTTATCCCGTTAAAAAAAGTTCTATGAATCAAACTTTTTATGTCACGCAAAAAAACGGCTGTCAAGCGGAAATCATTCCGGCATGATTTCCGGCGGCCGGCGCGATCATTATAAATGCCCGGAAAAAAATGCGGCAGACATAAAAAAAATCCCCGTCCGGCGGGGATTTTTAATGAAAAACAAACGCCGTTAATCAACGACGCGCAGATGGAAATGTTCCTGTTCTTCGTTATTCAGCATGGAAACGGCAGAGCAATAATCCGTCCAGGCTTCGATTGAATCGTGCAGTCTGTTCAGAATAAAATTTTCCAGCGTTTCGCCGGCCAGATGTGCTTGTGTTTCAATCAGTTGATAAAGCGATTCGTCCAGCACAAGAGGAATCACTTTATTGTTTGCGGAGGTTGTTCCCATAATGGAATCCTTAATGTGAAAAATGACTTTTTTTCACTATATATAGGGGGGAATCTGCAAATCCAGTAAAAAATGACATTCACTATAAAAAAAGTTGCAGAAATGATTCCGCCGGCGACTCGAAACGACTCGGAAGCCTTGTAAAACAAGGGTTTTTTGAATCCTGATAAAAATCAACGAGTCGCAAAAAAAATTCTGCCGGAAAAAGAACGGATTAAGAACAAATGGTAAAATAAATCTTATGATTCAGTTTTTGAAAACGAAACGCGCAAAAGTTGTTTTGTTTTTGCAAAGAATCGTAAAAAGCGGCGTTTATCGAAAAACGGATTAAAGAAAAGGCATGCATTCCAAAAACGACCATGAGTAGAGGAGGAAAACCATGTTTATGGAAAGCATGCCTGTCAGTTTAGCCTTATTGCGCCGGCTGAGCTTTTGCCGGCTGCAGGCGTTTCATTTCGCGCTGTTTTTTCGGCGCGTCTTGTTTTGTTTTTTCACGCGCTCTGACGTTCTGGGCGGGTTCTGCGGCGCCGTCGTTAAAGCACGGGCACGGAACGGGGCCTTTTTTAAAAACCGGATCGCAGGGGCGGCGGTGATGAACCGGGCCGCGGCACGGGACGGGGCCTTCCATTCTCGGGCCCGGGCACGGGATTGCTGCGGGACACGGTTTGGAGCCGGGACACGGCGCCGCAAACGGAATTCCGCCTTTATTCGGGCGGGCATTCGGGCCGCGGTGTTTGGAAGAAAAACGGTCCGGCCGCTTTTTCCCGTGAAAACCGGGCTGTCCTTTGCGCGAAAAACGATCGGCGAAACTGCGGCGTTCTTCCGGCGTCATTTTAGATAACAGCCCGACCATGTTTTCCTGAACGGCGGCGTCAATTGTGCTGCGCACGTCTGTCGCTTTTTGCATGGCGGATTTGAATTTTTCCGTGTCAAACGGTTCGCTTTTTAACGCGTCTTCAACCTCTTGACGGGCGGATTCCATTTCTTTGTCGTGATTTTTAACCGCGGCTTTGAAAGCTTCGCGCATCAGTTTTTGATCCTGAAAATCCAATCCGCCGGGGATTTGCCCTTCAGGGCGGACAAAGCGCGGCCGTTCGGGCGGAATATCCGGAAATGCCGGCTGATAGATTATTTTGGCAGTTTCAAAACCGATTAAAATGAAGTTTACTGCCAGCGAAATTCCCAGAATGATCAATAGTTTTTTGTTCATGCTGTTTTCTCCTGAGTTGAATGTTGTCAGTAACTGACGTCAAATATTGTATCAAAATAGCTTTGCGTGTTTACATAATCCTGCTGCGTCTGATACCACCCCAGCCAAAAGCCGCCGATCATCAACAACAAAGAAAGCCATGTCGAATAACGCAAAAACAAAAAAATCTGTCGCTGCGTTTTTTCGTTCATAACGGCCGCATACAGACGATCGGCCAGCAAACCGCAGGGCGGCGCGCAAATCAGGTCCAGCTTATTATCCAGCTGTTGTTCTGTTTTGATAATACCGGTTCCGGCGCCGGATTTTGCCCAGACGGCGGCGGCTTCGGTATCGTTCGTTTCCCATCGGGCGCAGGAAGCCCCGAAGGTCTGAACCATTTTTTTAAAAGAATCAAAGTCCATCGGATCCTCCTTTTATTTCTAATTTTTCTTTCAGCGTCTGTCTGGCGCGAAACAGCAAAGATTCCAAAGCTCCTTGTGAAACGGACAGGATCTCCGCTGCTTCTTTGGCTTTTAATCCCTGGTAATAACACAGGGCCAGGGCTTCTTTCTGGCGGTCGGGCAAAGAATTTACTGCTGCCGCGATTTCCTGCGCCGTTCGTTTTTTCACCAGCGTCTGTTCCGGCGTGTCGCCGTCGCAGCGGATATCGTCGGATAACAGTTCCGGTTGTATTTTAACACGGCGGCGCGCATCAATAAACAGATTGTATAATATCCTGTACAACCATGTTTCCAGCTTTGCCTGCGGCTGCCATGTCCCGGCACTGCGCCATACTTTAAAAAAGACCTCCTGCGTTAAATCTTCCGCCTCTGTTTGATTGGCGCAAAGATGCCAGGCCAGATTGAAAACCCGCCGGCTGTAACGGTCCAGCAATTCCCGGAACGCCGCGGCGTCCGATCGGGCTGTAGCATACATAAGCTGTTCGTCTGTCGTCTGATCGTGTGCCGTCATTGGGTCTCTTTCCGTAAAGCCTGTATGTGATTAAACGGTTCCTTTTTATAAAACATGCGCCCGGAATAAAAAAAATCCCTTAAAAAGTTTTAAGGGATTTTCGTTTTTTTATTCTTCTTCGCGTCCGGCAAAAAACAGGTCGTACGCATTTTGATAAAATATCCGGTGAATTAATTCCAGCGCCTCTTCTTCGTCAAAGGCCGCTGCGATGGCGGATTTAACTTCGCTGACACGGGCGGGATAAACTTCCGGATCGGAATACGGCCCCAGCGGGATATCCGTGCCGAACATCAGATGGTAAATCGTTTCTTCGTCAGCGCGCTGCAGGATCGCGACAATCATTTCGGGCGACAGCCATGAAATGTCCGCGTATAAATTTGCCGTTTCCGACCTTAACGCCGTTTGCAGAATACCGAACGTGTACCAGTGGTTATCGTCGCCGCCCATGCCCAGATGAGCCAAAATGACGGGGACTTCCGGAAATTTCCGCGCCGTTTCATAAATGTACAGCGGGTCGGAATAATTGTCCTGCGAATGAAACAAAACGGGCAGGTCGTATTCCTGCGCGACAGCCAGGTACGGTTCGTACTGCGGGTCATTCGCGTTCAGCGTCAATGTGTTGGGGTGCAGCTTTATTCCGTAAATTTCATCGCCGCGTTCTTCGATTAAATCCGCCAGGTTGCCGGCGTCGCCGTAACCGGGCTGGCCGACGATCAGCGTTTTTAATTTGGGATTTTCAGCGGCAATGTCCAGCATTTCGGTATTTGCCTCGATTTCGTCAATTTTGGGCGATCCGTCGGGCAGCTGGTCGATTCCGCTCATATTGGAAACCAGAACGTAAACGACTTCGTTTTCTTCTTCTTCGCCGTTGACCGACACCGTAAACGGTTCGTCAAAAACGGCGTTCAGCGTTTCTTCGGTAAAGTCGGCGTTGTCGGCGCTCCAGGTTCCGATATGGGCATGCGCTTCAATAATTTTACCGTAATCTTCTTCGTCAATCATCGTCTTCGTCCTTTCGTTAAAGGAAAATTCTTAAAAGCAAGAGAGGTTTAGCCCCTTTTTTTTAAAGGGTCAAGACGATTATTTTTTGACCGGGTGAAAAAAATACGGCCGGTTGAAGCCAAAGCAAAAAGCTTTATCTGTTTTTCTTTTCTTTCAACAGATCAGGCACGCCGTGCAGCAGGCCGCCGCACATGGAATGCGGCACGCCCGTCGTTGTCGGAAAAGACAAAGGCAGCCCGAACAATGACCGCACGGCCAGAAAAGCGAACCCCTGCGCTTCCAGAAAATCGCCGTTCCAGTTGACTTCGCGCGCCGCCGAAATCGGGGCGTCAATTCTTTGGCGCAGCATGCGGACCAGCGTCGGGTTATGGGCGCCGCCGCCGCAGACAATCCACTGTTTGGCCGGTTTGGGCAGAAAATCCTTTGCCGCCGCCGCGGCCGCCTGAGCGGTAAAAGCCGTCAAAGTCGCCGCGCCGTCAGCGACGCTTTCGCCTTCCAGCTGTTCCGACATTTTGCGGGAAAATTCGTCGCGGTCCAAAGATTTGGGCGGTTTTTTCCTGAAATAAGGGCTTTTCATCATCAAAGAAACGATTTTTTCATTTACTTTTCCGACGGCAGCCATGTTACCGTCAAAGTCCATGTTGGTTCCGTGTTTTTTCATCATCCAATCGTCGATCAGCGCGTTGCCGGGGCCGGTGTCAAAAGCGATCAGTTCGCCGTTTTCCCCGATCCAAGTCAGCTTTGCCACGCCGCCGATATTTAAAACGGCCAGCGGCTTTTCCAAATCGCGCGCCAGGGCCGCATGATAAGACGCCATCATCGGGCCGCCCTGGCCCCCGTTGGCAATGTCGGAATTGCGGAAACGGTTGACGACGGGAATTCTGGTCTGTTCGGCCAGCAGATCGCCGTCGCCGATTTGAACGGATATTTTTTCTGCGGGATTATGATAAACCGTATGTCCGTGAAATCCGATGACGTCAACGTCTTCTGCCCTCAGTCCCGCCGAATCCAACAGTTCGGAAACGACTTCCGCGTGGAACAGAGTCATTTTGCGTTCAACGTCTTTGATTTTTTTGCTGTCTTTGCCGGCGCCGCGCCCCGTTACGGAACGCAGATCCGCGCGCATGTCCATGTCATAGGGACGGTTTAACGCTTTGCCGTATTCGAAAATGTCCACGCCGTCGGTAACCAGTAAAGCCGCGTCAACGCCGTCCATGGAGGTTCCGCTCATAAGTCCCAGGGCCGTCAAGGGCTTGATGACTTCCATATTTTCCCTTCTTTGCTGTTGAGTTCGTTTGTTTTTACTGCTAAATATCATAGCCGCAATAGTTTAATAAAATCCAAACGGGACGTTTTTTGATGACACAATTTAAATCGGAATTTCTGCGTATTCTGACCGAACGCGGTTTTTATAACCAGTGCACGAACGAAGAAGGCTTTGACGCTTATCTGTACGAATGTGAAAAATCGGGCAGGCCGGCGGTCGGTTATCTGGGATCCGATCCGACGGCGGACAGCCTGCACGTCGGGCACCTGGTGCCGGTCATGATGATGCGCTGGTTTCAAAAACTGGGGAACAAGCCGATTATGCTGGTCGGCGGCGCGACGGCGCGTATCGGCGATCCGTCGGGCAAAGACAAGCTGCGCCCCTTTATGACGCCGGAAACAATCGCGGGCAACATTGCCGGGCTGAAAAATTCTTATGCCAAATTTATCCGTTTTGACGATACGCCGTCCGGCGCGGTTATCGCAGATAATTATGAATGGTTTAAAGATATTAATTATCTGGATTTCCTGCGCGATGTGGGAACGTATTATTCCGTTAACCGCATGCTGACGATGGAAAGTGTGAAAACACGTTTGGACCGCGAACAGCAGATGACGTTTTTGGAATTTAACTATCAGCTGCTGCAGGGGTACGATTTTTGCCGTCTGTATGAAAAATACGGCTGCCGCGCGCAGATTGCCGGATCAGACCAATGGGGCAACATTACGTCGGGGACGGAACTGGGGCGGCGCAAGCTGGATGTCGAACTGTTCGGGTTTACCAGCCCGATTTTAACGGATTCTTCGGGCAAGAAAATGGGCAAGTCCGAAGGCAACGCCGTCTGGATTAATGACGAAAAGCTGCCGGCTTACGATTATTATCAGTATTTCCGCAACATCGGCGACGCGGAGGTCGGCAAGTGTCTGCGGATTTACACGGACCTGCCGATGGACGAAATCAAACGGTTGGAGGCTTTGAAGGATAAGGAAATCAACGAAGCCAAAAAGATTCTGGCGTTTGAAGCAACGAAGCTGTGCCGCGGGGAAAAAGCGGCGGCGGCGGCGGCCGAAACGGCGCGCAAAACGTTTGAAGAAGGCGCGGCGGGCGGCGATCTGCCCGTAATCAGTTTTGTTGACAATATGCCGTTGACCGAAGCTTTGGTTCAGTTAAAGCTGACCGCCAGCAAAGGCGAAGCAAAACGGCTGATCGCGCAGAACGGTGTGAAGATCAATGACGCCGTCGTTTCCGGCGAAAATGTCGTTCTGACCGCCGCGGATATAAAAGACGGGCAGATCAAGCTGTCCGTCGGCAAAAAGAAACACGGATTGGTGAAATAGGTGGCGGCGCCACTAGCTTAACGCCCTCCCGGCGGGGATTAGATCGCACGATTGGCAAAGAAACAAAAAAACAGCCTCCGGTCAGAGGCTGTTTTTTATACGTTAATTATCAGAACGAAATATTTGATCCGATAGGACCGCAGACACTGCCGCCGGCATAACTCGGGTAAGCTGTTTTTCCGGTATCATTTTTATAGGTGTCGGCCCCATAGCAGAAACCGGTAGAACAAGAGGAGTTCGTATTGCAGCCATATCCTTCGCTGGTTGATCCGAGCTTTATGCAGTATCCTCCGCCGCCCAGACGCCAGATGATAAAGTCTTGTCCGCTGGGGCAGGTGACGCAACCGTAACTGCCGGCAGACTTATACCCGTCGGCGCAGATGGTACAGCTTGTCGCACCCACGTTGGAAGTATATCCCGTCGGGCAACTTGTACAGCTTGTTGCGCCGGCCGCGGAATATGTTCCCGCCGGACATTGTACGCAGCTTGTTCCGTTCTTGTAATACCCCGCCGCGCAGATAGAGCAGCTGGCGGATCCTTCTTCGGAATAATAACCGGTCGGGCAGCTTGTGCAGCTTGTCGCGCCGGCCGCGGAATAATAGCCGGCTGCGCAGGGCACGCAGCTTTGTGTGCTTGACCCGGTTGAAACGTTTGATCCCGCAACGTTTGAACCGCTTGAAGTCGTTGTGGTCCTCATGTAATAACCTGCCGGGCAGGTTTCCCCGTCGGCGATACATTTACCGTAATCGCTGCCGCTGGTTCCGACAGTATAACCGCTTTCACAGGTGGAACATAAACCTTCGGAGTCACATTCCATACAATTATCAATCGCGCACAGCCGTGTTTCATACGGGCAGCTGTATCCTGAATCTGCGCAATAGTATCCGGACTTTTTATACTGTTGACAAGCGCTCATTGTCCAGAATTCGCCTACTCCCGAAGAACAGACCATAGCAATGGTATTTGTCGTTTCTGTAACGCCGCTGTTGTTGTCTTCGTCATAGATGTCAACGTCGGGCCAGGAATCGTAATAACTGCTGATGGTGCTGCGGGAAATGGTTGTTGATGTATCCAGTATTTTTGAACCGTTGTATCTGTGATACCGTTTAACCGTAACCGAAGAACCAAGGCAGCTTTTGCCGTCGTCTGCCAGTGTGTAGCCGCTGTTGCATTTTGTGCAGGTTGATCCCGTGCTGTCACATTCCGCGCAGTTGTCTATGGCATAACTGCAAGATTTGCATGTTCCGTATTCG
>JAJXEL010000011.1 GCA_021639925.1 Alphaproteobacteria bacterium
GGGTGGATAATCTCAGCCGTGTTTTCAGAAATAAGCATTATATTATTTTATCTGTTAAAGAACATAAAAACCATGCCCGGGATTTGGCGCAGGCGGCTCAGGCTCTGACCGCGATTCTGGACATGTATGAACCGACGCAGTTGTTTGAAACCAAAGAAAGCGATCTGGATCAAAGTCCCTTTACCCTTTTTGCTCGTTTATGCAGTCCCGTAACGATGCCGCGGCCCCGAATCGGTTCGCTGGAAGGGGCCGAACTGAAATCTATGTTAACGGCGGATTACATTCATTTCACCGGCGACGAAGGGCTGATCCGGTTTTTCAAAGGGGATTATGAACTGTTCGGTATTGTTATGGGAATCCGCAGTCCCGGCGATTATATGGACGAACAGATGGTTTCGGATCTGCTGTCTATTAATGTGGAAGTGACAATGCTGCATACGGTAACGCCGATTCCCAAAATCAAAGCTTTGGCTCTTTTGATGCAGCAAAAACGTATGGCCAAGGTGACCAGCTTTTCCGGTTCGACGATAGACCAGTATGACGAAGCGATTGAAATGATCGATTCGACAGACAGCGATACGCAGACGTTATGCCATTATTCTATGACATTGTTTATCTTTGGCATGACAAAGGAAGAAATCGAATTCGGACAAATGGAAGTCGAACGTCTGTGCCGTTTGTACGGTGTAACGCCTGTTCGGGAAGGCTGGATTGCGCAGGCTTCTTTCTTTGCCCAATTCCCGACGTATGACGTTTATCCCAGAACATATTCATTTCTGTCGCGGGCCGTCGCAACGGCGATCAATCTGGAAAAAGCGCCGGAAGGCAATGCCAGCAGCGACTGGGGGCCGGGGCCGATTACTATTTTCAGGACGATCAGCGGGACGGCTTATCGCTGGCAGTTCCATGTTACGGCGGCGGCAAACGCCGTGGCGCACTGTATTTTGCTGGGGTCAACCGGTCAAGGTAAAACGACATTGCTGGCTTTTCTGGCCGGACAGGCCATGCGTCATCGCGATTTGCGCGTTTACTTTTTTGACCGCCACAGAGGTGTGGAAGTTTTCTGCCGCGCGATTCAGGGGGCCTATGTTAATTTTGACGGCGATAAAGATTCGACGTCAATGAATCCTTTTTCCTGCCGCGACACGCCTGAAAACAGAGCTTTCCTGCGCCGTTGGTTAAAAGCGATTACAATGGTTGACGATGCGGTTTCGGAAAAAGAAATCGCCCGCGCGGTCACGACGGCTTTTGATTATCTGCGTCCGGAAGAAAGGACGTTGAAGAATCTGCATAAAAGCTGTTTTTCGCCGACAGGAGCCATGCGCCGCGAATTGTTCCGTTGGGTCAACGACCAGCAATACGGGCTGATCTTTAATTCGCCGAACGATACTTTGGACATGACGGCGCGTTTTATCGCATTTGACTTTACCCATATTTTTGAAGACGAAGTTCTCGCGCCCGCGGTTATCAGTTATATTATGCAACGTATTCACAGCGTTTCCGGCGATACGGGCGATCCCAGCCTGATTATGATCGACGAAACCGCGCCGATGCTGAAACACCCGATGTTCCGCGACCAGTTTGTGATCGGCCTTCAGGAAGGCCGTAAGAAACGTCAGGCTTATCTGTGCGCGTTCCAACAGCCGAATATTGTAGATTCTCTGGGAATGGGTGAAGTAATCCGCGGTCAGTGCCAGACGGTGATTTTTTTCCGTAATCCGCAGGGAATGGAAGAAGATTATGAAAACTGGCGTTTGACTCCGCACGAACGCGACTTTGTTTTCGGCCGCGCGTTTAAAGAATTGAAATATGCTATTTTGGTCGCGCGCCCCGCTGTCGGCGAATCTGTTATTTTAGACGTGAATCTGAGCGGTCTGGGGCCGTTTTTGAAACTTTATTCTTCCGGGCGCAAGCACGTTTTGCTGGCAGAACAGCTGATGAAAGAATACGGTCCGGAAGGATTTGTCGAAAAATATCTGGAAGTCGCGTAATAACAAATCGGGCGATCGCCCGATTTTGTCTTTTTTTTGTCATAATTGCCTTAATAAAAACCATTGTTTTGCCATAATTCTATGGTTAAACTATAATTAGTAAGTAAAGCTGCGCGCAAAGCTGTAAATATAAAAGGAGGCTTCTATGACCTATTCAAAGAAAACAGCGATTTTTGGTTTGATTGCGGTTTCTTTTCTGTTCCGTTGTGAAACGGCCCGCGCTATTCCCATTCCGACAATCGGGGGCGAACTGGCCACACAGATTGATCAGCTGACGAAACACATTGATGAACTGAAAAAAGTAAAAGACCAGATTACCAACGGGATTGAACAAGCGAAATCCATGGGCGACAAATTAAGTATGGACGCCTTGAAAAGTTTTGCTTCCGGTCAGGTGAATTCGGCTTTAAGCGGCGGCATGAAGGCTGTGGAAATTCCCCAGGAAATGGAAAAGGCAGGATTTTCCGAAAATGTTATGAAGGATCCTGAAAAAATAACGGAAACCCTTGAAAAAATGAAGAAAATAGGGATTTCTGAAGGAGCAACGGATTCGGAACAGCGCAACGTTTGCTGGGCGGCGCAAAAAAGTATGCAAAAAGAATTATCCATGTCAGGATTGGCAAATTCTTTTGCGTTGCAGCAGAATCTGGCCAGCGGAGAAGATATGAAAAAAGCGCAGGAAGCGTCAAGCGCTTCTGATGACCAGATGCAGTTGCTTGGCGCGAACACGGCAACGCTGAAAGTTTTATACCAGCAGGCAGCTTCTGCGACATTGATGGAAGCCAACAACCTTGCAAGTTCAGCGATTGATTCGATGTGTAACTGACGCGGAACCTCTAATTTAAGATGGAGAAAAAAAATGTTACGTAAATACGCTCTTATTGCTTCCGTCTTAGCCGCGTTGGGAACGCCGTCGGCTGCCAAAGCCCAGACAACAATGGACGTCGCCATGAAAATTCAGGCTATTTTGGATCAGCTGTCCGAAATTCGTTCGGGATTAAAACAGGTGCAGTCCAGTATGAACATTGAAACCATGTTGCAGAATTTGGGCGGGAACGGCGACTGGAAAGCTATGTTGAAAAATGCGGCGGGCGGTATTTTTGATAAAAATGCGGAAAAAGGCGGAACCAAACAGGCTCTGCTGCTGTTACCCGAAGGGCTGGCCGAAAAAGCGGACGATCCCAAAGCAGCCATTGACTGGATGGAAAAAAATCTCTTCTTGCAAAAGGAAAACGCATCTTTGGAAGAAGTTGATGAAATGACGAAAAAAAGAGTTGAATTTCAGTATACGGCGCTGGCCGCCGGATATGGAAAAGCGATCGCAACCCGCAAGCAGTTGGATAAAGATATGGCCACGATTGAAAAACTGCGCCAGGACGCGGAAAGCAAAGAAGCGGAAACAGATTTGCAAAATGAAATCAACAGAATTGCTTTGTTAAAATTGGAACAGGCCAATTATCAACAACTGCTTACGTCAACGCAATCGCATATAAAAGGCACTTATAGCCTGACAGCCATAGAAGAAGCCCAACAAAAAAGCAGCGGTCAATCAGGCAAGTCAGGCGGGTAGAAAGGAAGAGAACAATGAAAAAGCAAATACTTTTAACTGGAATGCTGACGGTATCTCTTCTGATTCCCGTATCAGAAGCAAAAGCTCAGGGCTGGCCGACATTTGACGTTGCCAAGCTGGCTTCCCTGATTACCAATCTGGTCGGCCGTTTCCAACCGATTCCGCAGGTGTTAAGCCGTGTCAATCAGGTAAAAACGACGATGTCGCAGATTCAGGCGGTCGGCCAGGAGGCAATGTCAGGCGACTTGAAATCAATCGGCCAGGCCGCGGCCGGAGCTTTGAAATCGGACGCTTTTACCGGCGGTAAAAAGTCTGAAGTTTCCGATGCGGCCGAAGGGGCAAACGGCGCTTCTGACGCGTCAAAGAAAATTAAAGAAACGATGTTCGCCGCCAATAAGGACGAGTTTTCAATGGACGAATATCAGCAAATTACCGAAACCAGACAAGAATTTCAAGATGCGGCCAATGCGGAAACGCTTGCGACGTCCTTTTATATGGTAGTCAATTCTGCGCAGCAGTCGGAAGAACGTTTTAAAAAGGCTGACGAAGCCATGAAAAATGCCGAAACGATTCAGGACAGCGTTAATGCGAATACGATGATGATTATGAACGGCAATTACGAACGTTTAAATCAAATCGCCATTCAGTTGGCCAATTTGAAAAAACAAACGGCCGAACATGTCGTTTCTTTGCCGGTCAACGGCTATACGAAACCGGAACCGGCCAAGAATATGAAATTAGGGCAAGGCGAATACTCTGTACAAGAAAAGGATGAAATCGATGTTGACTTTGAATAAAATGAAAAAAATGTTCTTGGCCGTCGGTTTGGCGCTGGCTTTTTCTTCTTCGCCGGCTCAGGCGGGGTGTATGCCGATCAATCCGATCTGTCTGTTCAAAATGATTTTAAAGGCGACGCCCGGAATGCCGGTTTTTGACTTTGCTTCGGTGCCTGCGATCATTCCGCATGTTCCTGCTTCTTTGTTAAAGGAAGGACAGGCGAAGTTAAAAGAAGTTGCCGATAATGCTTTGGAAAAAATCCGTTCCGGCGAATTGCCGTCGATGGCCGACATTAAACTGGATATGCCCAGTTTTGAAGGGTCGACGCCCGCGCAGAACGAAGAATTCGCTTCTTTGGAAGCATTTCCGAAAATGGACGGGGAAGATCCGTTGGAAGTTTCCAAGGCAATTGAAGTTATTTTTCTGCGTCCCGGCTGGAATGAAGAAGGCTCTGAAATGACTCAGTATGACAAACTGTTGATGAAATATTATCAGGGGCAGTTTAAGTATAATAATGTGCTTGAAATCGCCGGTTATACAGCTTTTATGCAAAACAGACTGGAAGAGTTGATGACGGCTGCCGAAGATATTCAAAAACAGATTGAAAGCGCAGACGATTTAAATAAAGCGCAACGGGCAAATTATGCGGCGCATTTGATGGAATATCAGCTGATGATTGTTTATAATCAGTTGCTGGCAGCTGAATTGCAGCTTGATTCGGCTGTTAATCTGAGCGGCGGCATTATTTTAGACCAGCCTGTTTTCGGCAATATGTAGCCGATTTTAGAAAGAGAGGAGAAAACAAATGAAACCTTCTTTAAAAACAACACTGATGACGGTAACGATATTGTCGACCGGATTCTTCGCTCTTTCTTCCAGCTTGGCTTATGCCGCTTATAAAAAGCCGGAAGTAAAGAAAACAGCCGCCAATACCAGTTTTCAGCAGTATCCGAAGCTGGGCGAAGTCAAAGACGACGTAAATACGGCGCTTGACCTGCATCAGACCGCGGCTTCTTTGCTGTCGGAAAAACAACAGCTGGAAGAATATAAGGAAAGTATTGAAAAATATAATGAAATCGAACGCCGCCTGACGCAGAACACGCAATGTAATATTTCTCAGCTGAAAGAACATTTTTCCGACGGCGAAGCTGTTTGGAAAAAAGTGTCCGCCTGGGCAGAAGACAGCGCTTCTACGTTGCTGGCCGAAGCTTCCGATTCTTTAAGCGACGAAGAATCTTCTTCGCAGCTGAGCGCTTTGGAAGCAAAGATCAATGCCGGCGATTCATCGGAAGACGCTTCGACGACGGTAACGACAGATTCTGATTCTCCGTATTCTTCGATTAATGAAAATACGACAACGCAAGAAGCGATGGCAATGGTTGACGCCGGTACGGCCGAAGCCGAATCCGCCACCACCGATATGGATATGGACGAAGCGTCCGCATACGGCAAAGTCCGCTGGGACGTCGGCTATACGGTTTTAAAAGACGTTTACGCCAATCCCAAAAAATGGGGTAATCTGACGAAATCGTTTACGCCGTGGGTTGATCAAAAACATGTTTACGATGTGTATTTGAATAACTTTTATGAGGAAATGGAAAAAAATTACTCAAGAGTTTATTATACAACCGGAGAAGGCGGCGTGAGCATTTCTCATACCCGTTCTTTTCCTGCCCGTCCGAAACTGAGCGCGTCGGATTCCTATCTGCCGGAAGACCATTATAACGGCGAAGTCCCGGATATAAAGGTATCTTCAACCAAATACCAAGATTCGGCGGCTTCGGTTGACGATAAATGGTGCGGTTCTACGAACGGCATGAAAAACGAATGCGCCCGTGTTAACAAAGGCAAATTGTATCAACAGCATCTGGCTTATGTGGCGGCGCTGCAGGCTATTCCTTTGAAAAGCGGTTATTCCGCGCCGAAAATGGACGCGCCGTATCTGCCGCAGAAACCTCTGCCGCCCTGGCGTGAATCTGTTTATATCATGAATGTGGAAAAACAAATTCCGGAAATGGCTTCCGATTTGCCGGATCCGTGGTTTAAGGTAACGCAGTCGATTGAAAACTTTACTTCCGAAGGTGAATTGTCGAATCTGGTCGAAAGACATGGAAACACCGTGCGTTACCGGCCCGAAGACTATAATGCCGAAACAGGAGAAATCAAAAATAATTCCGACGGTACGCCCAGAATGCCGCTGCCTTTGATGACGAACCGGATCAGTTCTTATCTGATGTTGGTTTCCGCCAAAGAAGAACAGGAACCGATTAAAGACAGGGCTGTGGCTTCAATCAAGGAAATGAACGAAAACATCATTTCCACTTTGGAAAAGGCGGGATATACGATTCCTAACCCGGGGACGTTTGATCTGGCAAACGAAGCGGATTACAACATGGCTTTGCAAAAGATGAAAGAACTGCAAGATGCGAAAATCAATTCCGCCAAAGCTAAAATGGAAAGTCTGCGCGCTTCGTTCGGCGGGAAACTGCTGCCGTCCGTGACCCAAGTTCTGGAAGAAGAAACGACGACAATGGACGCTTTGCAGAAAGACACTGAATTCCTGATCGGCGTAACGCGCGATAATGCTGCGGAAATTAATTCGCTGCTGCTGACGGCGGCGGCGGACGCCACAGCCAACCAGACGTATAAAGAAAATCTGGAAAACAGTATGGAAGACCTGGCGCCGATTCCGCCTGTGGGCTGCCCGGTGCTGTAACTGCCGGAAAACGTACGAAAAAAGCCTTTCATTTCTAATGGAAGGCTTTTTTTATTCCGCGCTTTGTTTTGATTATTCTGTTTGAAAACAAAATTGTTTGTTGCTATAAAAGAATGTTTATAAAAGAATATGCTGCTGCAAAAAGCAAAAATTTTTAAACGGAAGGAATTATGGCGAAAAAGATCAATAAAGCGGAACTGGCGAAAAAATATGCGTCAGCTCTGTTTGACGAGGCTGTGGCGCATGATCAGGTTGATGCCGTCGCCGGGGAAGTGCGCGAACTGACGCAATTAATATCGGACAGCCCTGAATTTAAACGGCTGATTACGTCTCAGCTGATCGGCGCGCAAACCCGTTTTAAAGGAATTGAACTGGTATCCGACAAGGCGGGATTGTCCGATTCGATGCGCCGTTTTTTCGGTGTCTTGATTGAAAACGGCCGTTTGTCCCTTTTTCCTGAAATCGAACCTGTTTTTATGCGGTTGTATGAAGAATATAAAGGGATTTTGCCTGTTTTTGTCGTTTCGGCGCAGACATTAAATGACGCGTCGCGCCGGCGTTTGATAGAAGTGCTTCAAAAGATTTTCAATAAGGATATCCGCCTGAATGTTGCGGTTAATCCGTCTTTGATCGGCGGCTTGACGGTTCAGGTCGGGTCTTTTATGGCGGACGCTTCCGTAAAAACGAAACTGCAAAAACTTAATCTTGTTATGAAAGGTGTCGGGATATGAATCTCCAAGCGACGGAAATTTCATCTTTATTAAAGGAACGTATTGAAAATTTCGGTGCCGAACCGGATATGTCCGAAGTCGGGCAGGTGTTGTCTGTCGGCGACGGGATCGCGCGCATTTACGGTTTGGACAGAGTTCAGGCCGGCGAACTGGTTGAATTTGAAAGCGGTTTAAAGGGAATGGCTTTGAATCTGGAAACCGACAGCGTCGGCGCTGTTGTTTTCGGGCAGGACGCCGGTATTCACGAAGGGGAAACCGTTAAACGCACGGGGGAAATTGTCAACGCGCCGGTCGGTATGAATCTGCTGGGCCGCGTTGTAGACGCTTTGGGCAATCCGATTGACGGCAAAGGGCCGATTGACGCGGCTGAATATCGCGCCGTTGACGTCAAAGCGCCCGGCATTATTACGCGACGCAGCGTGCATGAACCGCTGCAAACGGGATTAAAGGCCATCGATTCCCTGATTCCTATCGGACGCGGCCAGCGCGAATTGATTATCGGCGACCGCCAGACGGGAAAAACGGCGATTATTTTGGATACGATTATCAATCAGAAAACGCTGAATGACCAGGCGAAAAGCGACAAGGAAAAAATGTTCTGCATTTATGTCGCGATCGGCCAGAAACGTTCGACCGTTGCGCAGGTTATGCATATTCTGGAACAATACGGGGCCTTGGATTACACGATTATTGTCGCCGCGACGGCATCGGAATCGGCGCCTTTGCAGTTTATTGCACCGTACACGGGCTGCGCGATGGGCGAATATTTCCGTGACAACGGCATGCATGCGGTCGTGTTTTATGACGATTTGTCCAAACATGCCGTGGCATACCGTCAGATGTCGCTGTTGCTGCGCCGTCCGCCCGGCCGCGAAGCGTATCCCGGCGACGTATTTTATCTGCATTCCCGTTTGCTGGAACGCGCGGCGAAAATGAACGACGAACTGGGGGCGGGATCTTTAACGGCTCTTCCGGTCATTGAAACGCAGGCCGGCGACGTGTCCGCTTATATTCCGACGAACGTTATTTCCATTACGGACGGACAGATCTTTTTGGAAAGCGCGTTGTTCTATCAGGGCGTCCGCCCGGCCGTTAACGTCGGTATTTCCGTATCCCGCGTGGGATCAGCCGCGCAGATCAAAGCGATGAAACAGGTGGCGGGGTCGATTAAGCTGGAATTGGCGCAGTACCGCGAAATGGCGGCCTTTTCCCAGTTTGCTTCGGATTTGGATCCGGCGACGCAGAAATTGCTGAACCGCGGTTCCCGTTTGACCGAACTGTTGAAGCAAAAGCAGTATCACCCGATGCCCGTGGAAGAAGAAGTCGTGTCGATTTTTACGGGGATCCGGGGGTATTTGGACGATTTGCCCGTGGATAAGATTTCACGTTTTGAAACGGAAATGCTGACGCAGTTAAAGGCGACGGTTCCTTCGGTTTTGGAATCGATTCGCGAAGAAAAAGTGCTGACGCCAGAAACCGAAGACGATCTGCGTTACTTCTTAGATGATTTTATCAAGAAGTTTTCTTAATTTTCTAAGGATACGCCCATGGCAAATTTAAGAGAACTGCGAAATCGTATCGCTTCTATTAAATCAACGCGCAAGATTACGTCGGCGATGAAAATGGTTGCCGCTTCCCGTCTGCGCCAGTCGCAGCAGGCGATTGAAGATTCGGGGTATTTTACCGCTTCTTTGGGGCGGATTGTTTTGCGTTTGGGAAAAACGGTTTCTTATCTGAGGGCTCAGGACATCGCGCACGGCCTGCCGCCGCGTTACGAAATCCCGCGCCTGATTACGGGCGATGGCGAAGACCAGCGTCATTTGGTGATTATTTTCGCTTCGTCCCGGGGACTGTGCAGCGGTTTTAACTTGAACATTGTTAAAAAAGCGGCGCAGTTTATAGAACATCTGCAATCTCAGGGACGGATCGTACGTTTGATCTGCGTGGGATCCAAAGCGACGGAACTTTTGCGCGAACAGTTCGGCAAACAGATCGTCGCGACCTTTAACAGCCGGATCAGCGCGTCTGATCAGCTGGCCGATGCAGAAAACATGGCGATGCATTTGATCAGCATGTTTGAAAAAGGAACGATTGACGCCTGTTCCGTGGTTTACAATCATTTTCATTCCGCCATTTCGCAGGAAGTCCGGATCCGCCCGATTGTTCCGGTGCAGGCTGCCCGTATTTTGCAGCCGTTTACCGGCGAAAATCCGTGGGGGTTTTTGGTGGACGGCAGCGAAGGCAGCACATTTCAGCTGCAGCGTCCTTCGCGGGCCAAAAGCGGATCGCTGGGGAAAAATAAAGGGATTGTCCGGGGAATCGGCAGCGCCAGAACCAAAACGCAAAGCCAGTATAAAACAACGCAGGAACGCCGGATTCTGGGAACGGACGGAATCAGCGAAGAACCTTTGCCGGATATTAATCCTTTGGAATACGATTATGAACCGGCAAATCCGCAGGAACTTTTAAACGTCTTGCTGCCGGAAATGCTGACGTCTTTGATTTTCCGTTCTTCACTGGAATCTGCGGCTTCTGAAAACGGGGCGCGTATGACGGCGATGGACAACGCGACAAACAACGCTGCAGATATTATTGATGATCTGACGCTTTTGTACAACCGGACGCGTCAGGCGATGATTACCAGCGAATTAACAGAAATTATTTCGGGTGCGGAAGCACTTTAACATTATGATTTGTAAGGACAGGAGCTGAAAAGAATGGCTAAAAACAGTATCGGACACGTTGCCCAGGTGATGGGCGCTGTTGTAGACGTAAAGTTCGACGATGAAAAAGATCTGCCGTCTATTCTTTCCGCATTGGAAACAAAACTGGGCGATAAAAATTTGGTTTTGGAAGTTGCCCAGCAGCTGGGAGAAGCCGTTGTACGCTGCATTGCGATGGATTCGACTGACGGCGTTATGCGCGGGCAGGAAGTCATTGATACCGGCGCGCCCATTTCTGTTCCGGTCGGTCCGAAAACGCTGGGCCGTATTATGAACGTTTTAGGGGAACCTGTTGACAACCGCGGCCCGATTGAAGGGGTTCGCCGCGATCCTATTCACCGCGATCCGCCGCCTTTTGTCGATCAGGCGACTTCCACGCAGATGCTGACGACGGGAATTAAGGTAATTGACCTGTTGGAACCGTATGCCCGCGGCGGCAAGATCGGTCTGTTCGGCGGCGCCGGCGTCGGAAAAACGGTTTTAATTATGGAATTGATTAATAACGTTGCCAAAGGACACGGCGGTTATTCCGTTTTTGCGGGCGTCGGGGAAAGAACGCGCGAAGGCAACGATTTGTATAACGAAATGATCGAATCCGGTGTTATTGACGTAAAGGGGGATAATTCCAAAGCGGCGCTTGTTTACGGCCAGATGAACGAATCGCCCGGCGCGCGCGCCCGCGTTGCGTTGACGGGGCTGACGGTGGCGGAATATTTCCGCGATGTTGAACACCAGGACGTTTTGTTGTTCGTTGACAATATTTTCCGTTTTACGCAGGCCGGTTCCGAAGTGTCCGCTTTGCTGGGGCGTATTCCGTCTGCGGTGGGATATCAGCCGACGTTGGGGACGGACATGGGGGCGATGCAGGAACGCATTACGTCAACGAAGGAAGGATCCATTACGTCCGTTCAGGCGGTGTATGTGCCGGCTGACGACCTGACCGACCCCGCGCCGGCGACGACGTTCGCGCATTTGGACGCAACGACGGTTTTAAGCCGTTCGATTTCCGAACTGGGGATTTTCCCCGCAGTGGATCCGTTGGAATCGACCAGCCGTATTTTGGATCCCGCGATCGTCGGCGAAGAACACTATAACGTTGCGCGCGAGGTTCAGCGTATTTTGCAACAGTATAAAGCTTTGCAGGATATTATCGCGATTTTGGGGATGGATGAATTGGGCGAAGAAGACAAACTGGTTGTTTCCCGTGCCCGTAAGATTCAGCGTTTCTTGTCCCAGCCGTTCCACGTCGGCGAAGTCTTTACGGGTATTCCGGGGCGTTATGTTGAATTGGAAGATACGATTAAAGGCTTTAAGGGCATTATTGAAGGCCAATACGATCATTTGCCCGAACAGGCGTTCTTTATGGTCGGCACGATCGAGGAAGCCGAGGAAAAAGCCAAGAAAATGTCTGCTAACGTTCGTTTCAAAAAGGCGGAAGAATAAATGGGAGAACAGGATTCGATTTTCGTTAAGATGCTGATTCCGCAAAAGCCTTTTTCCGTTAAGGAAGTGCTGAGCGTTGAAATCCCGGCGGTAGAAGGGCCGTATTTGATACTGCCCCGCCGCGCGCCGGCAATGAAACTGTTAAAGGACGGATTGGTTACTTTAATCAACGCGGATCAGAACAAAAAAGAAAAATACTTTATTTCCGCAGGAATCGCCAAGATCCGCGATAATGCCTGCACTATTCTGACGCATAACGTGTTGAACGTTGAAGAAGTCAAAATCGACGAAATCAAAAAAAGCCTGGAAACATTCAGAGAAAAAGAAAACAAAGAAACGCATTTAGATGAAATTGATCAAAAAAAGGTCGCTTTTCTTCAAATGATTGCAGGGTATTTTGCGAAGTGAACTGTATCGTAAATTAAGTTTAAATGATAAAAAGACTTCTTCCGCCGATCCCCGGGAAGAAAGAGAAGAGCGCGTTTTTAAATTAAAGGTTCTGCGCTGTTTTCAGGAAACATGGAAATTGGCCGTGCCTGTGGTCATCGCCCGGCTGGGGGCGATTGGCATGACATTGGTGGATACGATTTTTGTCGGCCGGTACGGCACACAGGATCTGGCGTATCAAAGTATTGCCGGAACACTGCATACTTTGTTGCTTTCTGTGGCTATGGGATTGCTGCAGGGGACGATTGTTTTAACGGCGAACGCTTTCGGCCAGGGAAAATATCGCGAATGCGGCATGGTTTTGCGCCGTTCTGTTCCGTATGCTTTTTTTATCGGTATTTTTCTGATGATTATTTGTCTGCCGTCGGAATTTGTCATGAATTTGCTGGGACAGCCGCCCGACGTCGCGCAGGGCAGTGCCAGAGTATTGTCGGTTTACGCTTTGGGTATACCGTTTACGCTGTTGTTTTTTGTTATGTCGTCGTTTTTGGAAGGCACAAAACGACCGCTGCCCGGTATGGTTATGATTTTGCTGGCAAACGTGATTAATATTTTTGCCAACTACGCTTTTGTATACGGTCATTACGGTTTTCCCGCGATGGGAGCCGTCGGTTCGGCTGTCGCGACAACGTTGATCCGTGTGATTTTGGCCGTCGGTATGTTTATTATCGTTTTCTGTATTGATGAAAACGATCTGTACGGCGTCTGGGTCAAACCTGAAAAAAACAAAGAAGAAAACAAACGTATCCGCGGCGTCGGATACGGGGCGGCCGTAACGATCGGCGTTGAGGAAGGTTCTTATTCCGCCGTTAATATTATGGCCGGCTGGCTGGGAGCCATGGCTCTGGGGGCTTATACGATTATGCTGAACGTATCGACGAACGTGTTTGTGCTGGCCAGCGGCGTGGGAACGGCTTCGGCTGTTTTAATGGGGATAGCCAAAGGCAAAAAATCTGTTTTGGAAATGAAAATCGTTGGCTATACGGCATTGGTTTTTAATTTGGCGATTATGCTGCTTTGTTCGGCTTTCTTCTTGCTGTGCCCGCATTTTATTGCTTCCGTTTACACCAAAGATCCTGATTTGGCCGCCATGACAGCGCCGTTGGTGATGATCTGTTCTTTATTGTGTATTTTTGACGGGACGCAGCAGGTCATGGTTAACGTTTTGCGCGGCGCCGTTGATATTCTGGTCCCGACGATCTGCCAGGGAGCGGCGTTTATTTTTATCATGCTGCCTTTAATTTGGTTATTTTCCTTTAAGTGGAATTACGGAGTAATGGGCATGACTTATGCGATGATTGTCGCCTGCGCCTGCGCGGTCGTCTTTTTAATTGTCCGGTTCGTTTTGATTTGCAGACATTATGAAACCGAAGGATTCGAACGCTAAAATCCGATATTGTTACGTCGGCAAAACGCTTCGACCGTGTTTTCCAGCAGCATGGCAATCGTCATGGGGCCCACGCCTTTGGGAACCGGCGTGATCGCCGCGCATTTGTCAAAACAGGCGTCAAAATCCACGTCGCCGCACAGCTTGCCGTCCTCTAAACGGTTAATCCCGACGTCAATAACGACGGCGCCTTCTTTGATCCAATCGGCTTTGACGGTTTTCGGTTTGCCGACGGCTGCGACCAGAATATCGGCGCCGCGGCACAGTTCGGGCAGATTTTGCGTTTTGGAATGGGCCGTCGTCACCGTGCAGTTTTCCTTTAACAATAATTGCGCCATCGGTTTGCCGACAATGACGGAACGCCCGATTATAACGGCGTTTAGTCCGGTTAAATCCTGTTTCGCCAAATGGATTAATTTCAGGCAGCCTTTGGGCGTGCAGGCAACGGGCGCCGGTTCGCCGATCATCAGCTTTCCCAGATTCAAAGGGTGAAAACCGTCAACGTCTTTGGTCGGATCAATCGCCTGTAAGATTTCTGTTTCATTTATTCCGCCGGGTAAAGGCAGCTGTACAAGAATACCGTCCACGCCATTATCGGCGTTCAATTCGGCGATTAAACCGGTCAATTCTTTTTGTGTGATCGTTTCAAATCGGTATACGGCGGATTCTATGCCGGTTTCGTTCGCCGCTTTTTCTTTGTTCCTGACGTAAACGGCGCTGGCCGGATTGTCGCCCGCCAGTATGACGGCCAGCTTTGGCGCGCGGGGCAGCGTTTTGATCTTTTCCGCCAATGCGGTGCGGCATTGTTTTGCCAGTTCAAATCCGTTTAACAACAAAGTCATTTTGATATCTCCAACTTTTTTATCAATTCCGCCGGATCGCCCCGGATTACCAAAGTTTTTGCCCGATCTGCCGCGCCGGCGCTCAACGTAACGGCGCTTTTGGCGACATGCAGATATTTGGCCAGCCATTTAATCAATGCTTCGTTGGCTTTGCCGTCGACCGGCGGCGCCGAAACGGCGATTTTTAAACGTTCGGATCCGTCCGGATCGGTATAAATTCCTTCGATGCCTTCACGTTTGGCTTTGGGGGACAGGCGGACGAATAATTTGATGCCGTCAGGCATTTTCTGTAAAAACATCAGGCGGTCGTCTGCGCCAGCAATAAAAACATTCTGGGGATAAAAGTTTGTAAGAAGTACAAAGCGATTAATCCGAAGAATGGCGATAAATCCACGACGCCGACAGGCGGAATGAATTTGCGGAAAATCGCAAAGTACGGTTCTGTCAGCCGTCTGATCGTATCGCAGATCAGCCGGACGGTAGAGTTATAAGTGTTTAAAACGTTAAACGCTTCCAGCCAGGAAAGAATAACGGCGGCCAGAATAACATAAATATAATAATGGATCAGCAGATAAGACGGATAAGCCAGAGCCTGAAATAAAGAAGACAAAACGGACATGATTATTTCTCCAATAAACGAGCCATCGCGCAAAAAGCTTCGATGCCGATTTCTTCGGCGCGGGCAGTGACGGGAACGTTTGCCGCAGCGCACAATTCTTCGGGGTTGCCGAGCGGTTTTAATGATGAACGTAACATTTTTCTGCGCAGATTAAAAGCCGCGGCCGTTACTTTTTCCAACAAATCCAACCTGGCCGGCGCCAAAGGGTGTTTCCGGGGTTTTAAAAAAACGACTGCCGAAGTGACTTTGGGCGGCGGGACAAAGCAGGTGGGCGGGACACAAAACAGGATTTCCGTTTCGCACAGCCATTGCGTTATAATGGACAACCGTCCGTAATCGGGTGTTTTCGGCCGCGCGGTCAGACGCAGAGCGACTTCTTTTTGAAACATCAGCGTGAATGAAGAAAAGGCCTCAATCCGCTTTAACCACCCGGTCAACAGCAGCGTTCCGACGTTATAGGGCAGATTGGCAATCACGGATCGCGGGGCAGATCCCAGCTGATCGGCCGCAACGTTTAAAGCGTCCGTATTCAAAACGGTAAGGCGTCCCGGAAAGGCCGATTGAATGTCCTGTAATAATCCCAGACAGCGTTCGTCTTTTTCAATAACAGTCAGGGCCTTCGCGCCGTTTTCCAGTATAGCGCGCGTAACGCCGCCGGGACCGGGGCCGACTTCGATCACGGTTCCCGTTTCAAACGGAACGGGATCGCGCTGTTTGGAACTGCGAACGATTTTATCCAACAAATTGGTATCTAAAATAAAATTCTGCCCCAGTGTTTTTTTGGCGGATAAACCATACCGCGCGATGACCTCTTTTAACGGGGGCAGGGACGTGTTCATCGGCGAATCTCCGTTACGGCGTCGCGGCGCAGTTCGCGCAAACGCCTTTGCGCGATTGTTTCCAGCCGCTGGGATTCTATTTGCATTTTAATTTCTTCTTTACCGGGCAAAGCGGAAACTTTTTCCCTGGAACAGACCATAAATATCAGATCGCCGCCTTCGATCGGCAAAGGCGAACTGGGCTCTAACAAGGCGGTGCGGTTGATAACGGAATGAATCGGACCGGGCAGTTCGCCGGCCGGGACTTTTCCCAGATCAACGCGCGGCGTCGTCTTTAATTGTTCGGACACGGCCTTGAACTGGTCGCATGACCCTTTGGTCATGTTTAAATCGCGCAGAACGGCTTGGCGCTGCTTTGCCGTCAGCGCCTGCGGCAAAAACAGCTGCATTAAATGAACGATTTCCTGTTCCGCGGCATGATCGGCCGGATCGCGCGCGGCATGCAGGACGAACAGTTTGTATCCTTCATCGGTTTTGACGGGAGTACTCAGCTGGCCGGGCTGCATAACGGACAATTCTTCGCGTACGGCCGGCGTCAGCATGTTTTCCGCGATCCAGCCGATCATGCCGCCTTGGGCGGCGCTGGGGGCTTTGGAATATTTTTCGGCCATGTCTTCAAATACTTCGCCGTCACGCATGCGCATGATCAGCTGCATAGCCAGGCCGTAAGTTTCCGCATCTTTTTGCGGATCTTCGACAGGCAGCAGGATTTCTGATATCAGATACTGCTTTTGGTCTGTTTTTTCTTTGATCTCGCCGATTTTGGCTTCGACTTCGCGATCGGAAACGTCGGCGCGCGGCCCGGCGCTTTTTTTAATCGCGCGGATATAAAGCAGATCGCTTTTGATCTGGTCTTCAATTACTGAAACCGGCAGGTCGTTTTGTTTTAAAGTTCGGATAACGTCGTCGTATTTTAATCCGTTTTGCCGCAAGGTTATTTTGACGGCCTGCTTGATTTCCGCGTCGGAAACTTCAATGCCGGCGGCGCGGGCTTCCTGTTGTTTTAATTTTTCGTCGATCAGCTGTTTTAATATTCTGTCCCGAATGTCTTTGCGCGTCGTATCCGCCTGGCCGGTCAGACGGATAAAAGCCAGCCGCTGCTGAAAATCTAATTCGGAAATGATATCGTCGTTTACCTGCGCGATAATTTTTGTCTGCGCCCGGACGTCTGTGCAGAACAGAGCGGCAAAACAGAAAATCAATGAAAACAAACGCATATTTTTTTCCTTATTTTTTACATATTAAAGACGCCGAACGGTTTGAATTCCACACCCAGCTGGAATGTGACGCCGCTTTCATAATCGCGGTCATAGGTATAATCTTTTTTTATGCCTGTTTCCAAAGCGAAGCATTCGTCTTCATAACGCAGATAGCCGCCTGTTTCCAAAACGCCGCCGCCGGCGGATAAATTAATGCGCTGGTTAAATTTCAGCATCCAATACCGTGTCAGCCGGGATTCGATATAATAGATCAATTCTTCGCGGTTGTTATAGGCGGAGTATTCGGAAACCGTGCTTTTCAGGTTAATATAACTGGCCGAAACGCGCAAGAGCGCATTCCCGGCGGACAAAGAAATATCGCTGCGGTTTAAATCCAAAGATTTACGATCCATACGAAAGGCGTAATTTAAACTGATAAATTCGTTAGGTTCAATGCTGATGCGCCCGACGATGTCCGACGCCTGGTCAACCAGTCCCGAATCCGGCGGAAAAATTCCGGAATGGGTAAAGCGGTAACTTTGCCCGATCAAAGCGGAAACGTATCCTCTTTCGTGGCCGTACATGCTCCATTTCAACCCGTAATTCAGCCGGGATCCCGGTTCAAACATATCAAAGCCGACAAATCGTTTTTCGGCAAACAGGTTCGTATCGTCAAAATCCAGATCGCTGCTGTCTTCGTTCGGTATTTTATCAGAGTTTCTGGAATTTGGTGCGACGACCCCCATAACGATCGGTTCTAAGATTTGGTTGTATTTTTCCCCGACGTTGACAAAGGGATAACTGACTTTTAAAGAAGCCTGCGGATTAAAAGCGCCGACATTGCCTGAAAACAGCTTGTTTTTTTCCGCGATGAAATAATCTTCGACACGGTATCCGCTGACCAAAGCGGAAGCGTCGAAACTGTATACCGCCCCCCAATCGGTAATTCCTGGTAAATGCCAGCCCGTTTCAAAGGATAAACGGCTGCTGTCGTCGCCGATTTTGCGCGTCAGCGTGGCCGAAGAAACATCAAAGCTCCAATACCCGCCGTTATCCTGCGGCGCGGTCGTGTGCGAAAACTGCATCAGCGGGACGGCTTCGGGAATGGTGTCGTCGTTAACCTCCGAACGCATGTTTTGATAATGAATCCCGCCAAAGGAAAAATAGCTGTTTTCCGTCAGGGCTTCCAAAACCGCGTCTGATTTCAACCACGGCGCATAAGTATCGTCGCTGCGGATATCATACCGGCGCAGATACGTATCGTCCGAAGCGTGATCGACATTTAACCTGGCCCGCCAGATATCATTTATATGCCAGTCGCCGCGGGCGACAACGTTGTATCTGTTCTGGCCGTCCTGGCGGATAAACGTGCCGTTAACGTCAAGTGTGCCTTCGGAAAAGTTATGCCGCAAATTGCCGCCCCATAATATGCCCTTTGTCGCAATCCAGGGCGAAAACAGAAAATCCGTATACGGGCTGATTTCCCAATAATAAGGAACGGTTACGCCTGCGCTCATCGCCCGGTTGGATTTTATTCCCGGCATTAAAAATCCGGATTTGCGTTTTACCGTCGGGTCGGGATAGGAAAAATAAGGAATGTACATGACCGGCACGTCGGCGATTGTCATTGTGGCGTTGTGCGCCGTCATATTTTTGCCGGCTTTGTCATGCGTCATTTTTTGCGCTTTGATTTCCCAAAAACGGGATCCGTCTTCGCAGAAATCGCATGACGAATAGGCTACGTCTTCAAATTCCGTAAAATTTCCCTGGATATGTTCGGCTTCTTTTGCCGTCAAAACGGATTGGTCCGACAGGGTATAGCGGATTTTTCTGATCAGGCCGTCTTTTAAATCGCCGGATAATTTGGCGTAATTTCCGCGCATCAATCCGCCGTCGGGCGTATAAATTTCCACGTTTCCGGACGCGATGACAACGCCGTCAACCGTATCGTAGTTGATATGGTCTGCGCGCAGCGACGAATTTCCCTGTGTGAAAGTAACGTTTCCGCGGGCGATGATTAAATTCATTTCACGGTCGTAAGTCAGTTCGTCGGCCGAAAAATCAACGGGGCCGTTCTTGTCCAAAGCGGCTGCCGTCCGGGTTAAAAAAAGAACAGCCGTAAAAATAAAGCCGAAAAACTTCATGCTTTTGAAGCGCTCCTTTTCTTCAGCAGTTTTTGTTTTAAGGCTTTGCACCCGGCCCAGAAATTTTTAACGCGGGTAAATCTGAATTCGCCCGAATGTTTCAGAATATACAGACAGACAAAGATCGGCGCGATGGCCAGAACATAGATCAAAGGGACGAAATACAGATTGCGCATGCACAAATTATCCACCCCCAAAGCGGCGATCTGTACGCCCGCCATAATCAGAACGGTGACAATGATACGCTTGTTATGCCCGCGCCGGTTGAAATTCCCCGTCAACAGCCCGGCAGCCGCAATCAACATAAAGGATAAATTGTAAAACGGCATAGCCAGACGTTTAAATCCTTCCATTCTGAACCGGTGGTACGTTTTATCGTTGGGCAGCTGGTCCCTGGGTGTTGTGAACAGTTCTTTTAAACTGCGTTCGCCGGGGTTTTTAAAACGGCTGGCGGTTTTGTCTTTGTTGGAAACAAAGTCCAGATTGTAATAATCAAAATAAAGAATGGAAAACCGGCCGGTTTTGTTGGATACTTCCTGACGTGATCCGTTTTTCATGGAAATCTGCGGCACGCCGTCGCGATAAACGATGTTTCCTTTTTCCGCCAGCAAAGTCATCTGGCTGTCCGCGGAATGCTGATCGTGCAGGATAATGCCTTCCAGCGACCCGTCGTTGTTTTTATTGCGGATATAAACCGTAATGCCGTCGGTTATATCGTTGAATTCGCCTTCCTGAATTAACAGATGAGAAACGTCATGCTGGACTTTCCAGCGCAGTTCGCGGAAATTGGCGACGGCTTGCGGAACCAGTATCAGCGAAATATAAAATCCGATAAGAGTAAATAAAACCCCGATGGTCAAAACGGGTCTGGCCAGCTGCATCGGGCTCATGCCCGCGGCGCGCAGAATAATCAGTTCCCGGTCGGTGATCAGCCGGTTATAGGTAAACAAAGCGACGGCGAATAACGCGATCGGGGAAATAATCGCCAGATATCCCGGGATCAGCATCATCGTCAGACGGACGAAAAGCCAGATAGAAACCTTTGAATTTAAAAGCATATCGAACAGGCGCAAAGACTGCGACAACCACACGATCATCAACAGCCCGGAAGTGATCAGAATGAACCCGAACAGCATTTGCTTTAAAATATATTTCGTAACTATTTTCATAAAGCGGGATTATAGCGTTAAGAAGGCCTTTCGTCTTCATTTTTTTAAAGTTTGTGAAAAAAATTCGGGATCGGCCAGCGGGTGATTTTTTTCCACGGTGTTTTTCAGCCGGTCGTCCAGAATATGCGTGTAAATCTGCGTTGTGGCGATATTGGCGTGTCCCAGCATTTGCTGAACGGTTCTCAGATCGGCGTCATGCGCGATCAGATGACTGGCGAAAGAATGCCTGATGACATGGGGAGAAACCCGTGCGGCGGGAATTCCGGCTGCCACGGCCAGCGTTTTCAACTCTTCGAAAAAACCTTCGCGCGTTAAATGCCCCGTTTTGCTTCTTGACGGAAACAGCCAGCGGGATTCGCGTCCTTTCGGTAGCGTTTTTTCGCGTTCGGGGATCCAGTCGCGCAGCGCCTGTTTCGCCGCGTCTGTCAACGGAACCATTCTGTCTTTGCTGCCTTTGCCGCGGACGATTAAAAAGTTTTCCCTGACGTTTGCCGTCGAAGCGGGCAGGGAAACCAGTTCCGATACGCGCAGTCCCGAAGCGTACAGAATTTCCAGCAGCGCTTTCATGCGGACGGCTTTTTCCGGTTTGATGTTCGAAACGGCGTCGAACAGGCGGTTGATTTCTTCTTCGGACAGGTATTTCGGCAAAGACCGGCCTATCCTGGGAGAATCCAAAGCGTCCGTCGGGTTGTCTGCCCGGATTTTTTCCGTATAAAGATATTTATAAAATTCGCGCAAAGCGGACAGACGCCGGGCCTGCGTTTTTACGGACATGCCGTTTTGCGCCAAAAAAGCCAGATAAGCCCGCAGATCCGGAATTTCGGCATTTTCAAACGTCCGCCGGCAGGAATCCAGAAATTCGCCGCAATCTTCCAGATCGCGGGTATAGGCGGCGATCGTGTTTTTCGCCGCGCCGCGTTCCGCCGTAATCGTTTCCATAAATGCTGCGATCAGTTCTTTATTCATCGGTTTTTTCCGGCGCTGAAACGATATCTGAGGACTGCATGGCCGTTTCGGCGGCTTCGCGTTCCAGCCCCGCGGCGTTCAAAAGGGATAATGCCCGCAGCAGACCGGTATAGCTGCCGTCCAGGGCGTTCAACGCCTCTAAAACAGTATCGCCGGCGGATTTGCCGTCCGGCAAAGGCGGATTTCCCCGCCGGGCCGCGATGAAAGATTCTTCGGATTCTTCGGGAAACGACGTGTAATGCCATGTTTCGTCGGGCTGAATCATGCCCAGCGTTTTAAACATCAGCATCAGCCGGTCAATCTTATGAATGAAGGCTTCGTCCGCCGCCTGATTTTTTTCCGCATAAGCCATCATTGATTCCAACGCGGGGATAAACAGGTGACGGCTTTTATCGGTCTGAACCAGTTCGGCAAAATACCAGCCTTCCGCCGTTGTTTGCGAAACGGGGAAAATAATTTCCGCCTTTCGCAGCCATTCGCCGGCCTGTTCGTTTAAACCGGCCAGAGCGAACGCTTCAATCAGGGCGCCGGATTCGGACAAAGTGTCAATATCCGGTTTCAGCGTTTCCAAAACGTCTTTTGCGGCGGCGGAAAAAGCGTACGACAATTTGTCCTGTTTCGCGGAGCGCAGCCCTTGTTTCAAAAAGATTTGTTTTTGAATATTGTCTTCCGTCATGCTGCTTAACGCCGCGGCTTTTTGCAGCATCAAAGCGCGCAGCTTTTCGCCGGACATGTTTTTTTCGTCCGCCGTATCGTCGAATACGACCTGCTGGTAATAAGTGCGCAGCTTCGCCGGCGCCAACAATCCGCGCTGAACCAGCCGTTCCGCTTCGGCCAGGCGTTGTTCGGCCGGAACGGTTTCGTCTTGGACAAACAGTTTTCTAAACCAGACGGCGTCGGTTTTATCTTTGATTTCCGCCAGACTCCGCCCGGCTTTACGCCATACCGCGGCGCTGAAAGGCGTAATTTTTTCCGGTTTTGCTGTTAACGGTTTGCCTTCCATAAAATATTCTATGGCGTTTGAGACAAAAGCGTCTTCGCCGTTTTGTTCTTTCAGCAGATCCAGCGATAAAAAAGCTTTGTCTTCTTCCCGGTTAAAAGCGGCGCAGACGGCGGACAGCCGCTGCCAGAATATTTCTTCGGATTCTTTATCCGTCAGGAAACACGCGGCCTGCATATCCTGCGTCAGCAATACGTCGGCGTAGATTTTATTTTGTTCGCCGGAACGCAGTTTTTCCGGAATTTTTTGTATTAACCCGTAAACTTCGTCAAAGCGGCCGAGCGCGAACAGCTGGCGCAGTTTCAAAGTAATAAAAGCCTGTCCCGTCGTTCCCAGCGGCGGTTCGCCGGCTGTCAGCAGCAGCTTTAAACGCAGATTTTCAGCCGCCGGCGGCAATTCTTCGGGGGTTTTCGCAAATTTGTCCGCAATAACGGGATACGTCGTATTTCGCCACAGATTTTCGTTTAAAACGTCGTTTTTCCCCCCGATGATCAACCCATAGGCGTTCGTTTCCATTTTTTTCAGCGGCAGCAGCTGAACCGGGGGAACCAGATAAATTTTGTCCTGCGCCGCGGCGCCGGACGGAATAAAAAAAAGCAGCGCCAGCAGAAAACAACTATTTTTGAAGCCGTTCATAACTGATTTCTTTTTCAACGCTTGTTTTGGGAACCTGAATATCGTAAACGGCGATAAAAACGCCAAATCCGATGATAACAAGCAAAACCGGATAAACATACCAACGCGAATTGCGGCGCATTTTGGATCCTTTCGATTAAAACGTTAAAAACTTCTTTTCTTATGTCACAATCAAGTTAAAATAACGTTAGAAATTTTATCAAAACAAACATTCGGACGACAGTAAAAAATGCCCGGGAAAAAAGAAACGATACTTCATTTTCCATATCCGCTGGACAGAACGTTGTTTCTGGTCGGCATGATGGGCAGCGGCAAAAGCAGCATCGGCCGCAGGCTTGCGCGCATTTATTCCATGCCTTTTGTCGACGCGGACAGAGAAATAGAAAAAGCGGGAGGCGGTGACATCTGTTATTTGTTTCAGCGTTACGGCGAACAGGATTTCCGGCGGGTGGAAGAACGCATTATGAACCGTCTGTTGAACGGGAAAAAATGTATTCTGGCTTCCGGCGGGGGGGCCTTTATGTCGGCGCAGACCCGGCAGACCGTTTCTCAAAAAGCCGTCAGCGTTTTTCTGGACGCTCATGTCGATACGATCGCGCGCAATACGGCGGGCCGGACGCACCGGCCGCTTTTGAACGTAGATAATCCGGGGGACGTTATCCGGACGCTGCTGGACTGCCGGCGCCCCTTTTATGAACAGGCGGACATCTGCGTTAAATATAAAGAAGAAACAATGGGGCAGCTTTTGCGGATATTGGTCGCGCAAATAAACCGCTTTGCTGCGGGAGGAAAAGATGGATCTTGATAAATTGGTGCGCTTGGACGTTAACGTAAAGGAACACGGATATCCTGTTTTTATCGGTTCTGATTATTTGATGCGGATCGGCGAACTGATCGGACCGTACGTGCAGTCGAAAAAGGTTTTTATTATTACGGACGACCTGGTTTCCATGCTGTACCTGCCGATGGTGAAAGAAAGTCTGGAAAAGGCGGAATTTGACGTTTATGCGCTGACCGTGCCGCAAGGGGAAAGAAGCAAAACGCTGGAACAGGCGGGAAAATTGCTGGAACGTATTTTAAAAATCGGCTGTGACAGACATTGTACGATTGTTTCTTTGGGCGGCGGGGTCGTCGGTGATCTGGCCGGTTTTTGTGCTTCCGTTTTGTTGCGCGGCGTTGATTTTATTCAGATTCCGACAACCCTTTTGGCGCAGACGGACAGCTCTGTCGGCGGAAAAACGGCCGTTAATACGGAAGCGGGGAAAAATCTGATCGGCACTTTTCATCAGCCGAAAGCCGTCTTTATTGACGTGCATACATTAAAAACGCTTGATCCGCAGCAGGTTATGGCCGGTTTTGCCGAAGTCGTCAAATACGGGCTGGCTTTGAACGCCGATTTTTGGGACTGGCTGGTTGACAGCGGCAAACAAGTCGTGGATTTGGACGAAGCGGCCTGCATGTATGCCGTTGAACAAAGTTGCCGGATTAAAGCCGCCGTCGTTGCCGAAGACGAATTTGAACAAACGGGACTGCGTTCTTTGCTGAATTACGGACATACGTTCGGCCACGCGATCGAAGCTGTTTCCGGTATGCGCGGTTCCATTCTGCACGGCGAAGCGATTGCCATCGGATCCGTTTTGGCGGCATGGCTGTCCGCGGATATGGGGCTGTGCGGGCAGGACGTGCCTAAAAAAGTCAAAGAGCAATATGAAAAATGGGGACTGCCGACGCAGTTTGACGCTTTGAAAATCAGCGAACTGCTTTCTTATATGAAAAAAGATAAAAAAACCATGGGCATGCAGCTGAATTTCGTTTTGCTTGAAGGGATCGGCAGCAGCATATTGGTTCATAATATCAATCCGGCCGACGTTGAAAAAGTTTTGTATGAAAAAGGACGTAAAAGGAATGCCGTTTCCTACTACTGATACGGACAGGGAAGAAATTTATTTCCGCCATATTGATTATACGGGGTACCGCCGCGCAGATTCTTTTTGGGATATCGAAGGCCGTTTTCGCGACCGGCGCACGGTGGATTGCCCGTGTATTGACCGCGGCGGCGTTATCCGCGCCGGCGAAACGTTTCATGAAATGTTTTTAACGCTGACGATTGACGATGACATGATGATCCGGGGGCTTGACGTTAAAATAGACAAGTACCCATATAAACAATGTCCCTGTGCCGCGGCCGTTTTTAAAAATGCGGAAGGATTAAAAATCGGCCCCGGTTTTTCAAAAGAGCTGCGCCGCCGGATTCCTGCGAAACTGGGTTGTACGCATTTGTTTTCATTATTGATCGGCGCGGCGGGGGCGGCTTTTCAGACGGTGGCGCAGGTGCGTATGATGAAATACTGCCGCGGCGTGACGCCCGATCCTTTGGATACTTGCCTGGCTTGGGACAGTTCCGGGGAAATGGTCAAACGGGAATGGCCGGATTTTTACAAAGCGAAAGAAACGGACGAACACTGATGGGACGGCGCGCGAAATATGCCTTTTCCTTTAATGACCTGACCGGCCGTCCGCCGGTCGCGCCGGAACATGTCTGCGACAAGGAAGGCTGCGGAAAAGCGGGGGAATTTCGCGCTCCCAAAGACAGGACGCTGACAGATTATTACTGGTTTTGTCTGGAACATGTGCAGGAATATAATGCCCAATGGGATTATTATCAGGGCATGAGTCCTTTGGAAATTGAAGAACAGCTCAAACAGGACGTTTGCTGGCAGCGGCCGACGTGGAAATTGGGGGAACGCGGGACGGACCCGTCTTTATTTGCCGATCCTTTGGGGATAAAAAAGGAAGCTTTCGGCGAATCGGGCGCGGAAATTCCGCCGCGTCCGGAACACACGTTGCGCGCGGATCCGGCAGTCGCCGCCGCTGCCGGAGTTTTAGAATTGGCTTTTCCTTTGGAAATTAAAAATGTCCGTCTGAATTATAAACGGCTGGCAAAACAATATCACCCCGATTCAAACGGCGGCAGCAAAGAGCTGGAAGAAAAATTTAAAGATATTACGGAAGCATACCGGTTGATTATCAGCGTATTAAACGTGAAAAAATAATCCGCTTTTTTACCGCCGGCGTAATTTTCCGGCTCGGATCACAAACAACAGCAGCGGGGAAGAGAACTTCTCCGCCGCTGAAGTTAAGAAAAAAGAATTCCTATAATTTATTCTGCGAGAACATGATCATAAGCTGTTTTAAAGCACATGAACTTGTTGGCCGCCGCCTGCTGCGCATAGTAAGCGCAGGAATTTCCTGTCGGACAGCAACCTGTATCGCCACAGTTCAACAGCCCGTTCGGGCAGCCCGTATCCACTACAAGCTGTTTGAAACACGTTCCGTCTGTTTGAAGAGTGTAGCCGCTTTGACATACGGTACATTTCCCTGTCAACGTATTGCATGTCTGGCAGCCCAAAGAACACGTATTGATGACGCCCGTAGATTTGCACATACCGTCGCTGCCCAGAGTATAGCCGGACTTACAACTTGTGCAGTAT
>JAJXEL010000012.1 GCA_021639925.1 Alphaproteobacteria bacterium
GGTTTATTTTAAAAACGACTTGCCGTTTTCAAACGGTTCCAGCCCGAAATAATCGGCGATGGTCTGGCCGATATCCGCATACGTTTCGCGTCTGCCGATATAACGCGGCGCGATGCCTTTGCCGAACATGATGACAGGCACGTGTTCGCGGGTATGGTCCGTTCCTTTGAACGTCGGATCGCAGCCGTGGTCGGCCGTGATGAAATAAATATCGCCTTCTTTCATTTCGGCAAACAGTTCGGGCAGGCGGCTGTCAAAGTATTCCAGACCGGCCGCGTAACCCGAAACGTTGCGGCGGTGCCCCCAGTCCATGTCAAAGTTGACAAAGTTCGGGAAAATAATCGTGTTGTCCGGCGCCGTCCTGATTTGTTCCAGCGTACGGTCAAACAGCTGTTCCAGCCCGACGGCGGGCAGAGCCTGCGTAATACCCTGCGCGGCGAAAATATCGCTGATCTTTCCGATGGAAACGACATTGCCGCCGGCTGCCTTCATCTTGTCCAAAACCGTCGGGGCGGGCGGTAAAACGGAATAGTCATGGCGTCCGCCGGTGCGTTTGAACGTTTCTTTGGTTTCGCCGTCAAACGGGCGGGCAATGACGCGGGCAATAACGCCGTTTTCCGTGTGTTCGTTTAAAATATCGCGGGCGATATGGCAGATTTCATACAAACGTTCCAGCCCGAAATGTTTTTCATGAGCGCAAATCTGGAAAACGCTGTCTGCCGAAGTATAAACGATCGGTTTGCCCGTTTTAACGCATTCTTCGCCCAATTCTTCCAAAATAGCCGTACCGGAGGCCGCTTTGTTGCCCAAGACTCCCGGAATTTTTGCTTTGGCGATGAATTCGTCAATAATATCCGCCGGAAAGCTGGGATATTCCGCCGGGAAATAACCCCATTTAAACGTGACGGGCACTCCGGCCATTTCCCAATGACCGGACGTTGTGTCTTTTCCTTTGCTGATTTCTTTGGAAAAGCCGTAAACGCCCGTAATTTCGGAAACGGGAATTTCCAGGTTAGGGGCATATTCGCCGTTACATTGTTTATAAAGTTCGCCTAAACCCAGTTTGCACAGATTCGGCAGTTTCAACGGTCCTGTCCGTCCGTCTTCCGCCTTTCCCTGCGCGCAGGCCGCGGCAATATGGCCCAACGTATTTGCGCCCGCATCGCCAAAGGCTTCCGCGTCCGGCGCTTCGCCGCAGCCGAAAGAGTCCATCATCAGAATAATCGCCCGTTTCATTGTGTTCACCTCGTAAAAAATTAAGCCGTTACAGTTTCATAAACAATCGGCGTTTCAGCCGGTTTTTCTTCGCTGGTTTGAATAGATAATTGTAACTGTTTTTCCGCCGCGGCAAAAGCGTCTTCGTTCGCTGCGTGAATAACGGCAATCGGTTTTCCCGCTTCTATTTTGTCGCCGATCTGGATAAAATCGGAAAAACCGACGGAATGATCCAGCCGCTGGTCAAAGTTTTTGCGCTGTCCGCCCAAAATAATCATTGTCGCGCCGATTTTATATGTATCCATTGCGCAGACATAACCCGTTTTATCCGTATAAACAGGACGGACGATGGCGGCTTTCGGCAAATGTTTCCACGGATTTTCCATCAGATCCGCCGGCCCGCCCAGCGCCGCAACCATTTTCGCAAAACATTCGGCGGCTTTGCCCGAATCCAGCGCTTGCTGCAATTTTGCGCGCGCTTCCTGTTCGGAATTTGCCAAATCTTTTAACATTAATGCTTCGCTGCATAAAGTCATAACTAATTCGTTTAAACGCGGGTTGCGCCTCTGCGCTTTAAGATAAGCGACGGCTTCGCCGACTTCAAGGGCATTGCCCACGCAGTCGCCCAGCACCTGATCCATGTTGGTCAGCAAAGCGCGCGCCGATATTCTCGCGCCGACGGCGACGCCGACCATTGTTTCGGCCAGCTTCCGCGCTTCGTCCCGGCCGGTTACGAATGCTCCGTTGCCGCATTTTAAATCCATGATCAGACCGTCCAGCCCCGCCGATAATTTTTTTGATAAAATGGAAGCGATAATTAACGGCGCCGATTCGATCGTCGCCGTTACATCGCGTATCGCGTAAAACCGTTTGTCCGCCGGCGCCAGATCCCCCGTCTGGCCGATAATCGCGCAGCCGGTTTCCTTTGTTACTTTGTAAAACTGATCCAGCGAAGGAGAAGTCGTATATCCCGGAATGGATTCGATTTTATCCAAAGTTCCGCCCGTATGTCCCAGACCGCGTCCCGCGATCATCGGAACATATCCGCCGCACGCTGCCAGCAACGGCGCCAAAATCAGACTGACGCTGTCGCCGACGCCGCCGGACGAATGTTTGTCCAAAACGGGGCCGTCCAGGTTTTTATCGGCCCAATTCATGACTCCGCCCGACTGCGTCATGGCGCGCGTTAAGGCGGCGGTTTCTTCCAGGTCCATGCCGCGCAGGTAAACCGCCATTGTGAAAGCCGCGATCTGACATTCGGAAACGGACCAGTCGGCCGCCCCTTTGATAAAGAATTCGATTTCTTCCCGTGTCAGTTTCTGGCCGTCGCGTTTATGACGAATAACTTCCTGCGCCAGCATATTTTAGTATCCTTTGTTTTCCGCGCCGCCGGCCGTGGCATATCCCATAGAGGCAAGCAGACTGTCGCGCAGGCCGCTGGCGCCGAAGCGGAACGTTTTGGCGTTAACCCATTTCGGTCCCATGATTTTATCGGCCAATGTCAAGTAATCCGCGGCCTGTTCCGTCGTGCGTACGCCGCCGGAAGCTTTAAAACCGACGGGTTTGCCGGATTCGCGAATGACTTCCAACATGGCGTTGGCGGCCTCCAGCGTTGCGGAAACAGGCGTTTTGCCCGTGGACGTTTTAATAAAATCCGCACCGCATTCAATCGACAGGCGGGACGCGTCGGCAATCAGGGCCGCATGCGCCAAAACGCCGCTTTCAATAATGACTTTCATTACTTTGCCCTTGCAGGCTTCGCGTGTCGCGCTCAGCAAAGCCGCGGCCGTTTCCTTGTCCCCGTCCATAAAAGCCTTGTACGGCAGAACAACGTCGATTTCGTCGGCGCCGTCGGCAACCGCCTGTTTGGTTTCGGCAACGGTCGCTTCGATATCCGTGCCGCCGTGCGGGAAATTAACGACGGTGGCGACTTTGACGCCGGTGCCTTCCAGTTCTTTTTTGGCCGTTTTGACAAAACGCGGCCAGATGCAAACGGCCGCCGTTTTTCCGAAATCGCCGTGCGCTTTGGCGCACAGGGCGACAACCGTTTCCGCCGTGTCGTTGTCGTTTAAGCTGGTCAGGTCCAGCAATGATAAAGCTCTTTGAGCGACTTCTTTCATTTTAAATCTCCGTAACAAAACGTGTTAAGATGCGCTGCAGTTTTTTCCCGGCTTCGTTGGCCTGCGCGATTGTTTCGTCATGCGTTTGTTTGTCTGCGACCATGCCCGCGCCGTAGTTGGTAATTACGGAAACGCCGACGACTTTCATGCCGCAGTGAACGCCGCATAACGTTTCGGAAACCGTTGACATGCCGACGGCGTCCGCCCCCAGAATACGGAACATTCTGATTTCCGCGGGCGTTTCAAAGTTGGGGCCCGACGTCATCAGATAAACGCCGGAACGCATGTTAATGCCTTCCTGTTCCGCTGTTTTCAACAGCTTTTGGCGCAGATCGGGATCGTACGCGTAAGTCATGTCGGGGAAACGCGGTCCGACGGTTTCGTCGTTCGGCCCGACCAGCGGGTTGCAGCCCGACAGGTTAATGTGATCGGAAATGATCATCAGGCTGCCGGGACCCATATCAATGTTTAAAGAACCTGAAGCATTCGTCAAAATCAGTTTTTCGATTCCCAGTTTCTTGTAAGAACGGATAACCAAAGCCAAAGCTGCCGGTGTGTGTCCTTCGTAGAAATGAACGCGTCCCTGCATGCATAAAACGTCGACGCCGTTTAATTTCCCGACGACCAGACGTCCGGCATGGCCGGATACGGTTGATTTAGGGAAACCTTCGATTTCTTCATAAGGAATGATGACGGGGTTTTCGATCGCTTCTGCAACGCCGCCCAATCCGCTGCCTAAAATAATGCCGATTTTAGGCGTATAGCCGCCGATTTTCGCTTTGATCTGCTGAGCTACCTGGTTGATAGTTTCTTTCATAAACTTCCTCTTTTTTACAAGACATTCCGATTTAACGTTTCAGATTTTCCGGGCCGAACGAAACCGGTAAAAGTTCGTCCAGAGTCATTGATTTGCGAACGCCGTTTCTGTCGCAAATATGGATAACGGCGTCGGGGGCGGCGAATTCGCGTATCCGCTGACGGCACGAACCGCACGGCGATACCAGATGTTCGCCGTTTCCCATAACGACCATTTCCTGAATTTTTGTATCTCCGCCCAAAATCATGGCGGAAATAGCGCCTTGTTCCGCGCAGGAACCTGCGGGATAAGCCGCATTTTCAACATTGCAGCCGGCATACAGCCTGCCGCTTTGCGCTTTTATAACTGCGCCGACGGCAAATTCGGAGTAGGGAACATAAGCCTTTTCCATCGCCGAACGGGCCATTTGCAGCATTTCATCAAGTATATTCATGACGCCACCTTCATATATATTTTATGCACTCTAAGATATAGGTTAAACTTTCGTCAAGTCATAAAAATTTTTTTCCTGCCGCCGCCGCCGGTTAAAAAATCTTTCAAAATTAAAAAAATAAGGTTGGTTTTCTGTCAACCGTACCGTATAACACTTTAAATGAGGATTTTTGTTTTAATCAGAGGATACTTTTATGGCGAACAGTTCCGAATTTCCCAGCCTGCATGTTTTAAAACACCCTTTAATCCAGCATAAGCTGACGTTAATGCGCGATGTGACGACGTCGACTCGTACTTTCAGAGAGCTGCTTAAAGAAATCGCTTTGCTGATGGGGTATGAGGTCACGCGGGATCTGCCGCTGACGTTTGAAGAAATCGAAACGCCTTTGTGTACGATGACAGCGCCCGTTATTGCGGGTAAAAAGCTGGCTGTCGTTCCTATTTTGCGCGCGGGAATCGGTATGGCCGACGGGCTTTTGCAGCTGGTGCCTTCCGCGCGTGTCGGGCATATCGGCCTGTACCGCGACCCGGCGACGCTGCAGCCGGTTGAATATCTGGTCAAGCTGCCCCCCGTCGACGACCGTTTGTTTATATTGGTTGATCCGATGCTGGCGACGGGCAATTCGGCCGCGGCCGCGGTTGATACCCTGATCAGACACGGCGTGTCGGAAGACAAAATTATCTTTTTGGCTTTGGTCGCGGCGCCGGAAGGAGTCCGGGTCTTTACGAAACTGCACCCGCGCGTGCCGGTTTATGTCGCGGCGCTGGACGAACGTTTAAACGAACACGGCTATATCTTGCCGGGACTGGGGGACGCGGGGGACCGTTTATTCGGAACAAAAACCAGATAAACTGAAAACAGATTAACAGTGCGGAGTTTTGATTCGTGAAAAAGCTTATCATCATTCTTGGCGTTTTTGTGGTTTTGGCGGGGACCGGCATTTATTTTATTTTGCCGACCAACATTAATTGGAATGATTACATTCAGGAAACGGCGGCAGCCGTTAAAGCCCGCACCGGGCTGGTGTTGACTGTGCAGGGCCAGCCGGTGTTTTCCATGAAACCGTCGCCTGTTTTAAAGCTGGGGCAGATCAGGCTGGGAAATATCCCGGACGCTGCCTATCCGCAAATGATGACGGCCGCCCGCGCTGAAATTTTGTTTGATACGGGGTCTTTGTTCCGCAGACAAATTAAAATCAAAAAGGTTACGCTTTTTTCGCCGCAGTTCTATTTTGAAACAATGCCGAACGGGAAATGGAACTGGCAGATCGCGTTTTTTGACCGCGCCGGCGCAGATGCGACAATCGGTTTTGACAGTCTGTTGCTGACAGACGGCGCGGCAGAGGTCAAAACGGATAAATATACGCCGGCGCAGAAATGGGACCGGGTTAATGCCGAATTGTTCGCCGACAGTATTCAGGGGCCTTTTTTCTTTGAAGGAAATTTCGGCGCTTTGGCCTCCAGCTTCGGTTTTTCTTTAAAGGTTGAAAAGTTTGCTCCCGCGCAGTCGCCCGATTTTTCTTTACGCCTGATCAACGCGCCGGCAGAAGCTTCTTTTGTTTTTACCGGAAAGTACGGTTTGGCCGAAACGGACCGCGGGATTCTGAGCGGCGGGCTGACGTTTGATATCCGCAAACCCGATCAGTTTTTTGCTTTGCTGTATCCGGGGGAAAAGCTGCCTTCCGCGCTTTTTCAGCCTGTCGTCGGAAATCTGAAGCTGCAGAAAAACGCGCAAACCAGAACGGCGGAAATGACAGATATTTTGTTTAAGTACGGAACGTCTTCGGCAACGGGCAAACTGTCCGTGCGTTCTTTGTCGCCCGAGGAAGCTTCTTCTCTGCAGGCCCGGGAAGAAGAAGACGTTCTGCCGCAAGACGAGATTATTTTAAGGGATCCGAATAACCCGTCCGAACCTGTAACGTTGGACAATACGCCCGTCCGCCAGACAAAGCTGGCGCAGCATTTGCTTCCGAAGGTTGTCGACGGTTCCTTTATTTTTTCACGTCTGGACGCCGATCCGTTTTTTGACAATTTATCGCCGATCGCCGTGTTCCTGTCAAAAACGGGTTATTTTTCCCGGACAAAAGATACATATGCTTTGGACATGATGTTTGACGTCGTTAATTATAAAAAAGACGTTATTCATCAGTTGAAAACCAAAATCAGTTCGATTCCCGAAGGGCTGGCTTTTAAAAACGTTTCCGCAACACTGCCCAGCAACGCTTATGTAACGGGACAGGCGGATTTGACTTTGGGAAAATCTGTGCTGCTGTCCGGCAGCCTTTCCGCGCAGGCGGATAATCTGAACGCGGTTTTAAACTGGCTGGGCGTTCCGCTGGCAGAAGAGATTCCTCAAAACCTTTTGCGGCAGTTTAAGGCGGAAACGGAATTTAAACTGGCGCAGAACGGATTGGTTTTGTCGCGGCTGAAAGGAAATCTGGACCAGACGGATTTTTCCGGCAGTATGGCAATGCGTCTGGGAAGCCGCAAGGCTTTCAGCATTTCGGGCGATTTTTCCGAAATGAATCTTGCTCAGTATTTTCCTGCGAAAAACAAGTTTTATGCGCAAAAACGCGAAGAGTTTTCTAAATTGTCCGCAACGCAAAAGGTTCAGCGGCTGTTTGATTCTCTGGCTTTTTTAAACGAAACGGATATCAGCGTAAAATTAAAAACCGCGGCTTTTTCCTGGGCGGATATTAATGCCGAAAACCTGAACGCCGATTTCTCCGTTGTCCGCGGGCAGATGAAAATTAATGAAATATCCGGGGAAAAAGTACTGGCTTCTGAAATCAAGCTGCGCGGCGACGTCGAAGGATTCGGCGCAGAGCCGAAATTTAATGATTTCGGGATTAATGTAAATGCCCAGCAGCTGTCGTCTTTGACGCAGGCTTTGGGGATTTCTTTGTCGCGTAATATTTCCGTTCAGGATAAAATGCAGTTGTCCGCAAAGCTGACGGGAACGCTTCAGGCAGCGCGGTTCGATACGGTTGTGGATTTCGGCACGCTGCGGTTTGCTGCGCAGGGGGATATGCGCCAATCCGCGCCGTCCGTGTTTGACTGGAACATGACGGCGGATATCCGCCATGAAAATTTCCGCAATTTCATTCGCCTGTTTTCGGATAATTACCGGCCGGTTCTGGCTAATCCCGGCGCATTGGATCTGCAGGGAAAAATCCTGAAAAACAAAGATCTGTTCCACCTGACGGATATGACGGCGCGGATCGGAGACAATGAATTTAAAGGCAATATAAAAGTTGTCAAACAGACGGATTCGTCCGTCATTACGGCCGAGCTGGAATCAAATGACCTGGCGCCGCTGGGTATGCTGCCCAGAGTCAATTTCGCGGAAACGGTTGGCGTTGACACACAAAAAACGGTTCCGGAAAACATATGGACAAAAGACGGCGTATTAAGCCGTTTCGCGGCCGATTTATCGTTTTCTCAAAAACCGTTTGATTTTTCTTTTTTGGGAAAATACGAAGCGTCAATCGCTTTAAAAACAAACCGTTTGTTTTTTAATTCGTTTGTCTTATCCGATGTTGACAGCATTATTAAATTGTCCGCCGGGAAAATCGTTATTGATTTGCGGCGTTCATTATGGGATCAGGCCAATTTCGGCGGTATTTTCAATCTGACACCTGCGGCAGACGGACAGCTGGCTTTTCAGGCGGCGATGCGGGTATCAAATTTAAATATTCCCGCGAAGTTGTTTGATTCGGATACGTTAAACGTCAGCGGCGTTGAAACGTTTATTTTAAACGCTAATCTGAAAGCGAACGGAAAATCGACCAGCGAACTGTTTTCGTCATTGGCGGGGACGGGAACGCTGATGTTTGACAAAGCTTCATTGGATCATTTTAATGCGGGCCGGCTGATCGGGGATTTGCAGCTTATGCCGGAAATTTCCAAAGAAACTGTTCAGGCGCAGGCCATGCAGGGCAGTACGGAAATCAGGCGTTTTTCCGCTGATATGAATGTGAAAGACGGTTTTTTTGTTCTGAAACCGGCGTTGTTTGTTTATAACGGCGAAGACAACAAATCGCCGTTCTTTTCCTATAATTATCTGAATCAGGTTTTGTCAGCGGGGCTGTCTTTCCCGTCCGGAATGCAGGCTGTGGAGGATATTGTCCTGTCCGTTAATAAAAAAGCCGGACAGCCTGCCGTTTTAACGCAGAATATTGACGCGGTGGCCGATGCGGTTGTTGCCGTTAAAAATAAAATGAAAGAACAGGCGCTGCAACAGTAGGAACAACAGCGCCATCAGAAAATAGATGCGCGGGAAAAAGCGCGGGCCGCCCGTGTCGAAAGATTAAATAAACTTGATGAACAGCTGACGATGGCTTCGGCGGAACTGGCTAAAAAAATTGCGGCGGTTCAACCGTTGACTCAGAAAGTATACCAGGTCGAAAAATATTTGCTGGCATTAAACAATGCGGCCCGGGTTCTGGGGACATTGAACGCCGACATTCAAAGAACGGTTTCTGGCGGCGATGACGTTTTGACGGACGCGGCGGTCGCCGGCCTGGAAAAAAGAGCTAAAGAAAATTATTTCGATAAAGAAGCCGAATTTAATGCCAGCTATGATACCGCAATGATTGTCGGAATTAAGGGGACGGTTTTTGACGCGTTAAATCAGGCGAACGAAATTTTAAGACAGGAAGCCAAATTGCAGGCGACGCATTCGGATTTGCCGGAAATAGCGCAAAACGTCAGCGAAATTATGAAAGAAATCGAACCGCTTAAAGGTTTCCAGGCTCAATCGGAAAACGATAATATTAAGCTTGAAGAATTGACGGTTCTGCGCGCCCGGGCCGAAGCCGTTTTGGATAAAATCAAGGCTGTTCATCAAAGAACGACAGACGCGGTCGCCAGGAAAAATGCCAAAATTGAAGCGGAAGAAAAGGCAAAGCGCGAAGCTGAAGAAATGAAGAAAAAAGCCGAAGAGGAGGCTAAAAAAGCTGCCGAAGCCGCTGCCGCTGCCGAAAAAGCCAGGCAGGAGGCCGCCGAACGCGAACGGCAAAGAACGATTTTCCGTACGGACGGCCAATCGTCTTCTGCTGCGCCGGCATCTGCCGGCCAGACAGGACCCGTCCTGCAGACTTTGACGCCGGCAGACCGGAACGGCGCGACCGCTGAACCGGAAAAAAGCCAAAAAGATAACCCGATTATTATCCGCAGACGCTGATATCGTTATGGAAAGGAAGCAACAGTAATGAAACGTTATGTTTATGCAGCAGCTCTTTGTTTGATTGCGGGGGGCATGTCTGCCTGTGCGGCGGCGAAAACCGCGCAGGAAACTGAAAAGCCTCAGGCGGCTGTTGACGTTCCGGCCAAACAGCAGACGCAGGTCCGGAAACAAACGCCGCCGGCAAATGAAATTACACCGGCTGATTTTAAACGAGCCGTTCAAACGGCTGTCCGTAATATGGTTCGTTCCGGCGCTTTAGACAATCCGGCGGGGGAACGTTATGTCGTAACGATATCCCATATTGTGGATACGACAAAAAAGAATTTTGATACGGCGGATATCAAACAAAAGCTCAGCGCGGATCTGGCCGCCAGCCGGAAAGTCCGCGTCGTTTCCGCCGGCGCGAAAAACGTGTCGCCCCAGATTAATATTTCAGGCAGAATAACACAAAGAACCGCTTATGTCCGCAGCGGTAAAAAGCGTCAGGAATATTACCTGCATTTGGTTTTGACCGAAGCGAAAAGCGGCATTATGTTGTGGGAAAACGTCACACCGGTCGTAAAGAAAAAATAATCAGAGATAATAGCTCCACGAAATGGTAACGATACCTGCCCCCGACGGCAGAGTGCAGGCGTCAATCGCTTTTTCCAGCGACGGCAGCAAAGGCTGGGCTGCCGGGGTGTCCGCGTTATCTTCGTCAACGGGACGGATATCCTTTGACCATTGAAAAACGGACGTTTTTCCCGTTCCTTCCACTTTTATTTCCTTTAGTCCTGAAGACGGATCGTTCCCCCAGTCGCCCAGCAGCAAATCCGGGCAGGAGCTGGTGGGAATGTCTTTGTAACTGAATGTAAAATAGGGATTTTCCACGTTGGATTTAAGCTCCATAACCATTTCTGTCCCGTATACGTTAGCAGATTTGCCATCTTCATTAACATTTTTGAAAATACCGACGTCATACAACCCTTTTGATGTGATGGAAGACGGCGTAAATGAAGAAAACTGAGTCCGCATAGCTTTGACAATATCCGAAACTTCTGTTTGCGCGCGGGTCAGTTTGATTTTTTGATTCATACGGGCGATGCCTGTAAACATACCGACCGCTATTGTCGCTACGACGGCCAGAACGCCCAAGACTTCTATTAAGGTTGCTCCTTTTTCATGTGTCCGCAGTGTCATTATTTTTTCCTTTTATATTATTATATTGACATAAGTTCCGCGCGGAGCGTTCAGAAAATACTTTTTTCCGTCGACTTCGACAAATTCGGCGTCGCGTGTCATCGGCATTTCGCGCCTGAATGCCGCCGCATGAAAAGCCGCAGAGTCCTGTTCCGCCGAAGCCGGCGCGCGCGTCTGACGTTGTTTCGACGCGGCCGCAATTCTGTCTGTGTTCAGCTCCAGCCCTGATGTAGAAGAAGATACCGGCTTCATTTCAAAAGCATCTCCGATCCGTATGGTAAAGATTGTTTAACTTAATTAGTATACAAAAATTAAGCAGACAAGTCGATACTGAAACTTATACAGAATAAACTGCCGTCAAAGGATTAAGGAAAGGGTTTTTTTCGTGTCGGATCATGATCTTATATTTTCAAAATCTGCCTTTACCCGTTTCAGCCACGACCTGGCCGGAGTAATCGGCGCTGTATCCAGCAGTTTGTCTTTGCTGTCCGAATTGGGCGGAGCGGATAAGGAAACGTTGGATCTGGCGTGCAATAATGCGGATATTTTAATGGGGCGGCTGCGTTTTTTCCGCGCGGCGTTTGGAAACGAAGGGCCTCTGACGGATATTGCCGTGACGCGCCGGATTTTGGAAGAATATCTGCATACTTTGGAAAACCGTGTTGTCCGGTATTCCTGCGTATGGCAGACGGACCAGGAAGTCCCGATTTTTGTTTTCCGCCTGATTTTGCTGGCCGGCCAGATCGCGGCGGAAAGTCTGACGCGCGGCGGAGAAATTACAATAAAAGCAAAGGCCGGCGATAAAGAAATACGCGTTGAGGCAAAGGGAAAAGCCGTCAGTCTGGATCCTGACGTGCAAAAGGTAACGGACGGCCGGGAAAACAAAGTTCTGTCGCCGAAAACAGTTCCGGCAGTGTTTTTGCAAAAATGTCTGGAGGAGCAAAACTGGCGTTTATCCGTTGCCGCCGGCAGTGAAAATCTGATAATGCTGTTAAACGAAAAACGCTGAAAAAAGGTGCGAAGTCAATGTCGGATATGGTCGATGACTTTTTAAACGAAGCGCAGGGCAGGCTTTTGGATTTGGAAAGCCTTTTCCCGCTGCTGGAAAAAAATCCGGCAGACGAAAGTGTATGGGCAGCTTTGGATTCTTTTTTCGGCTTTATTCGTTCCGTCGCGCCTTTTGCCGGTTTTATGCGGGCATACCGTTTGTCAGATGCGGGCATGGCGGAAATCAAGGATTATTTTGCCCAGAAAAGCGGTATAACGGCTCTGCCGGCTATTTTAATGAAGTTTCAGCGGATTAAAAAAATCCTGGCCGCCGCCGTTAATTTGAAACGCGAACCGCGAGAATCCGACGATGATCTGCTGCCGGCCGTCCGGCCTGCGGAAACGGCCGCGGACGGCAATGCTTTTCAGGATCCCGTTTTTGTTCCTCCGGATCTGACGGCGCAGGAAGCCGCTTTGGACGAACGCGAAGAACAGCTGGTCCTGTGGGCGCAGGCGTTGACGGAACAGGACGCGGCGCTGAAACAAAAGGAAAACGTTCTGTTTGAAGAAGAACGCCGGCAGGCGTTGTCTCAGGAAAAAATCGCGGCTGTTATGGCGCGTCTGGGCGAACAGGAAAAATTGCAAACCGATTTGGAAGATCATCTGGCGGAAACCCGTCTGGCGCTGCAGAACTGTCAGGAAAAACTGGCGGATCAGGAAAGCCAGCAGGAACAAGCGCTGCATTTGTTGGAAACAAAAAATGAAGCTTTAAATGAAATGAGCCGGAAAATTCAGGATCTGACCCGGCTGCTGGGGGAAAAGGAAAACCTGAGCGAACAGCGCGAAGAACAGCTGTACCGGGAATTGCAGCAAAACCACAGGCAGGCGGAAGAACTGCGGATTAACCTGAAATCGCTTGAAGATTTCCGTTCCGAAATCAGCGAAGAACATCGCAAAATGTCGTCCCAGTACGAAACGCTGGAAAAAGAATATCAGGACGCTTTGTCCCGCCTGGATATTGAAAAAGAAAATACTGAATTAATGCTGAAAGAAAAAAGAGAACTGGAAAAACAGCACATAGAATTCAATACCCGTTTTATTGCCCTGCAGGAAAACTTAAACGCTGAAAAAGAAAACCTGAAACGTACGGAAAAGGCGCTGGAACAACAAAAACGGCGCAATGATTTTATTTGGGGGGAGTTAAAGGCTGCCGCCTGGCCCTACAATGCCGAAAAAATTCAAAAAGAGCTGGCCGTCCTGGCCCGGAAGGGAGGAGCGCAGCAGGCCGGCGCCAGTTTATCGGCCTTAAAGGATCTGGTCGGCAGTATACGAACCCGTTCTTTTATGCAGATTCCTTTCTTTTTGCAAAAAACGGCTCAGAAAGCGGCAAAAAAATATCAGCGGCATTATAAAATAGAAATTAATAACCGGGTCGAAAGCGGCGTTGACAAAGACGCCGTTGCCGTTGTGGAACAGATTTTAAGCGAATTGACGGATAACGCTTTCCATTATGCTTTTCCTCATGAAAACGAAGAGCTGACTTTGCGTTTTTCTGCCGAAGAAGAAGGCACTTTTTTGCATTTTTCCTTTTGCGACAACGGCGCTTCGTTTGATTTTGACAGACTGTATAACGCCGTTCAGTCTGCCGGCCTGGCCGATGGCGAAACGGCGCCGGCCCGCGACAGTCTGCCCGTTTATCTGTTTCATTCTTCGGTTAAATTTCATGAAGAACGGCGCGGCTTGACAACGATTGCGCAGCTGTTGGAAAAATCAGGCGGCCAAATCCGCGCGGTTTTTGAAAACGGGTTATGCCTTTATTTTTCCGTGCCGAAAAAGTTTTTGTTTGACCGGGTCTTGATTTTCGGGCAGGGGGGCAGCCGTTTTGCTTTGCCGCTGAACGCCGTCGCCGAAACCGTTTTTTTACAGGAAAGCGAATTTGGCATAAAAAGACAAGCCGGCGAAAAAAATCCCTTTTTTTACTGGAAAGGGTTAACTCTGCCGGTGTTGAATTTTTCCGGCCGGGAAGAAACGGGCGCCATGAATTACGGATTGGTTGTACAATCCGGAATATTTTGCGCTCTGATTCCCGTACAACAGATATTTGATACCGAACAGCTGTTGTCCTTTTGTGAAAAAAATACAGGAACGGGGCAGGATTATTTGATATCCTGCACGGTTTTGGAAAGCGGCAAAGACGTTTTCTGGATTGATTTGGCAAAATTGTGGGAACAGGCCGCTTTGCCGATACCCAAAAAAATCGTGTCCGTGCCGGAAAATACGCTGACGGAAACGGCCGTTGCGGGCATGGTTTCTTATTTGATTTTTAAATCCGAACCGAGTATTTTCGGCGCCGCGCGCGTTGACGGCGTTTTAAGAGTGGAAGATTTTTCGTTTCCTCCGGCCAGTCTGGTTCATAAAAAATATTTTGAAACACAGGGCAAGCGGCTGCCTTTGAAAGATTCTTGTCCGCGCGAAAGTTATCCTTATGCCCAGGCGGTTCTGATTTTTGATTCTTTTGCGCTGGCGATTCAGGAAGTCGTTGATCTGATTGATATTCCGGGAACGGACACTGACAGCGACGATGTTGATTTCATTGTATACCGCGGCAGAAAAGTTCCGGTTTTTTCAACCCGGGATCAAAAGTGATAAACCAGTCCCAGACGGCCTTCGTGCACGTCGGTATAACGGCTGTCTTCGAATACAAAAGAGGCTTCCAACCCCCAGCCGCGCGTCAGGGTTACGCCGGCCGAAGCCTGATAGCGCCAGACGTCGGCGGCTTTGTTGGTATAGAAGATTTTTTCAATGTCACCGGTGAGCCGTACAAAGTCGAAATCTGCGGCAAAACCGGTTTGAACGCCGGCGCCGGCCATGGCGTTGTGCGGCAGATATCCGCCGGCTTTACCATAAATATTTGTCATAAAATAGGTAATGACCGAATCGCTCAGCTGTCCCGACCAGCCGCCGCCGAAACCCGCGTAAAAAACGTATCCTTCCTTGTTTTTGTCCGGATAAAAATAGCTTTCGACGCCGGTATTCAATTTAAAGGAAAAGGGTTTGAACATTTTGTTTCTGGGCGCCAAAGACATAATATCGACAAAAGAAAGCTTTTGCAGGCGCAGATCGTTGTCGTTTTCATACCAGCGCAATGTCGCGTCCATATACGTAATCGCGCCGAAAGGAAGGAAGCCGGCCGTTTCGTCCGTTAAAGTGTGATAGGCGGGCCGCAGTGTGAAATCAATAAAGTTTTTATGATTTCGTCTGCCGCCGTATAAAGCCGCCGCGCCGGACAAGTGGCCTTCGTCAGGCCGTTTTTCGGGAACGGGAACTTTTGTAATGTTTGATTTTTCTTTAATGGAACTTAAAGGAGTCAAGATCTTAATAGAATCCCTGCGCATTTCGTCCAAAGGAATGTCGCCGGCGATAAAAGCGTATTGCACATATTCGTAAGCCGTCACCAGGACGTTGGCCTTTTGTTCGTCCGTTAAAGCGGAATTCATGACGGAATCGACCGGACGGGGAGATTTCAACAGCTTGTGCAGCTGTTCTTTTTCAGCGTCGGACATAAAAGAATAAGCGTGTTTCAGTTTGGATTGGCGCGAAGGCCTGTAAACGGCTTCTTTTAAGATATCTTTTTGCCGCAGCACTGTCCGGATCGTATCGACGGGAATGGTGTAATTGGAAAAAAACGGCCTGTAAAACGGTTCCGTCAAATCCTGATCGGGAAGAGCCGCGTTTAATGTTTCCAGCAGCATGTAAGAACAGTTTTCCGAAAAAAAATAATAATTTGCGGAATTATGCCCCAATTCCCAGATATGCGCGACCAGACGGTCAATTTGTTCCGGCGTCAGGTTCAGCCGGTATTCCCAAATATCCCGGTTTTCCATGTTGTTGTAAAGATTGACGGTATCGTAATAGGGATAAACCGAAAAAATACCGTTGTAACCGCCGAAAACGCCTTTGAACATAAAGGACAGGCCGCCGTCCGAACCGGTAATCGCGCCGTAATTCAGCGCATGAGAAAGCAGCGGCGTATCGCCTTTGCTGTCCAGGCGCAGCAAAGTATGCCCGAAAAACGAAGCCGGATTACCCATATAGGCGCTGGTAAAAATCAAAGCGGCGCGTTTGGCGTCAATAGCGGATTTAAAATCCTGATAATCCTTGCATGCGACGGGCGGCATCAGACGGGGGTCAAAGCCCAGCTGCGCGTTCAGCCAGGCATAGCGGGCCGGAAACAGGCATTGCGGGTGATTGTAACTGCGGTCTTTTCCTTCGATGATTTGCGCTTTGTCAGGCGGCATAAAAAAAGCGCGCAGATCAGCCTGCAGTTCTTTGTCCGGATCGGTTTTGCCGTCGGGCGACAGAAAAAAAGCATCGGAATCAATCGTGCTTTCCTTTGATCCCAAACGGTTGTGAAAATGCATCAACCGCTGCCACTGCGGATCGGCGGCCAGATTTTTTTCCCGCGCTTTGTTTTGCAGGTCAAGCAAATGTTTTTCCTGTTTTCCGGTCAAAGAAAATGGCTCTGCCGCGGCGGGGCGCCCCCCGGGACAGAGCCATATCAATAATACGATCAAGGCAATACGCATATTAAACAGCCTTTTGCCTTTCAGCGTTATTAAGCCAGCAGTTCGGAAACTTTCAACGTTACCGTAACGGCGGAAACATCATGGCTGTCAAAAATGAACGCGAAGTTTTCTTTGACGACTTCGCCGACCTTGTCCGAAGACGTTCCCGTCAGGGCAGCGATCGTGTCAATCGTTTCGCCCCGGCCGCGCGCGGCGTCAACGGCGAATTGTTCCCTATTTTTTTCCAGAAAAGCAAAAATTTTGCCGGTACCGCCGGAAACGCGGCCGTTTTGATCACAGCCTGACGTGCCCGAAGAAATACCGAATGTCTGCGTACCGAAAGAACCGTTTGTCGTTACGGCCAAAATCTGCGGAATCGTGCCGACCTGTCCTTTAAAAATAATGGATCCCAGACCGCAGCCCGTGCTGTCCAGCGCAAAAGCCTGAGAAGCAGAAAAAGCTGCGACGAAAGCAGCCGAAACCAAGAACTTTTTCATAGGTAATCCCCTTCAAGAATAACTTAAAACACTTAGTGACAATAAAATAAAAACACTCTAAAATCAACCCAGAAGTAATGTTGTCCGGGTATTAATTATGATTTCAATTTCACGTAAAACGGCAGACTGGGTTCAAAAAGGATTGATTTCCGCATCTCAGGCGCAGGATATTATTGCGTTTGAGCAAAGTAAAAAATCGTATTTTTCCCTGTTTTCCATTATTTTGTTCTTGGGCTTTTTTTCCGTTGCCAACGGGATTGTCGCCGTTGTTTCTTCAAACTGGTATGCGATTTCCGGCGCGGTTAAAATTGCGGGACTGTTTGTTTTTTTGACCGGCGCGGCTGCGGCTTTGGCGCGCGTCAGGGAAAAACACCCCGTCGGATTTGAAGGCGGCCTGTTTTTTTATATGCTGCTGCTGTTCGCGGCGATCGGGCTGGTCGGGCAGGTGTATCATTTAAAAAGTGATACGTATAAAGCGTTTTTATTTTGGTCCGCTCTTGCTTTTCCGCTGTTGTTTTTGACGCGCAAAGTATTGTTGGGCTATCTTTGGGAAATCGTTTTTGTCATGGCGTTCGGCTGTTCGCCGTGGGGCAGGGATTTCTGGGAATTTTTCGTCGAAACTTTGTTTCCTTCCCCGTTGTGCCTTTCTTTTTTATGTATGGCGCTGTTCTTTATTTTGCTGCGCGTTGAAAAAGCGCGGGTTTTTGTCGCGCCTCTGCGTACTTTCGCTGCGTTTTTCGCGTTGTTCTGGCTGATGCTTGGCGAATACGATTATTCGATTTTTAAAAATCATACCGCCTTGGCGCCGGTTTTGTTTTTTGCTGCCGCGGCAGGGTTTGCGGCATATGTTTGGAAATACGCGCCGTTCAGCCGTTCCGAAAAACAGGCGGCGCTGGGGGTGACGGGATTATATGTGTTGTTTTTCCTGTGCCCCGCTTTTAAATCCGTCAATTATTTTTTCCAGCTGACGATTTTGATCGGATTTGTTTTTACGGCTTATCGTTTCGGCGGTGAAAAAACGGCCCGCTTGCTGGCCGGCGTGACGGCGCTCAGAATGTTGATCGCTTTCTTTTCTTTGTTCGGGTCTTTGTTATATACGGGCGTCGGGCTGATTGTTTCCGGGCTGGTTATCCTGGGAATCGCTTACGGTTGTCTGCGGGCGGACGCTTATTTGAAATTAAATGCGGCCGGGAAAGGAAAAAATAATGAATAAAACGAAATTATTATTGTTTATACCGGTCGTTATTTTGTTGGGCTGGGTGATTTCAATCCAGACGGCCGTATCGACGGGGACGCCGGTTGTTCTGCCTGTCCGCGGATTTGATCCGCGTGATATTCTGGCGGGACATTATCTGGCGGTTGCGGTTGATTACGGCGCGTTTACGTCCGAATGTGCCGACAGACAGGGAAAACAACGCTGGGAAAAAACTGAGGCGTTCTTTTGTCCGGATATCGGAAAAATCGTTTTAAACAAACCGGCAGACTGCGCCGTTTTTATCAAAGGATACTGCCGTTACGGGCGTTTTGACGATAATGTCAGCCGCTTTTATATTCCCGAAAAGTTATCGCGCCCGCTGGAACAGGCTGTCCGCGAACCGGAAAATAATCCGCAGCTGCTTTTAAGCGTTTCCCGTGACGGGCGGGCATTTCCGCAGGATTTGATTTTGGACGGTCTGCCTTTTGCCGAATGGCTGAAACAGCGCAAAAAATAACAGTTTTGTTATTATGCCGTCAAAATGGCGGGAACGGTTTAGCTTTACAAACAATCGGGCTGCTTCTAGTATCAAAAGGCAGCCGGAGGGAATCTGGTCTGCGGAGTGTAGCAGCTCCTTACCAATGAAAAAACCCGCCCTTTTGCGAGGGAGCCGGGGAAATAAGCCTATGTCGAATAACCCGGACTGTATTGGTACAGTTGCTAACTCCCTCACCTTAGAAAACTTTCTAAGGTGAGTTTGTTTTTTTAAACAAATTAAAGGAGTTTAAAACCATGATTACCACACATTCACCGGAAGAATTTAAATACCGTCTGGCCGAAACCGTCCGTAAGGTCCGGCTGGAACACGGATATGAAACTGTTTATGACCTGGCGGCGGCCGTTAATCTGCCGGTCAAGGAACTGATGGCTTTGGAAACGGGTAATATGAAAAGCATCGGCGTTTTGTTCCGTTTGGCAAAATTTTACGGAAAGCGGATCCGAATTGATTTTATTTAATTGTCCGCCCCTTTTGATAATTGTAAAAAAAAGCCCCGGATCCGGGGCTTTTTGATCAGACGTTACCGCGGCTGCGGCACGGACGGATCCGATGCGGGAGGCGTTTCGGATTCTTCGGGTTTGATTACCCGGCGTCCCCACATTTTGGGCGCTGCCGGCTTTTCGGGTTTGGCGGTGGTTTCCTGTTCCGGTTCTCTTTTTTTGAACATGTTGGCGGCGTTTTTTTCCATTTCTTCGGGATTAATGGGTTCTAAATCCTTGGAAACGGCTTCGATGAACGTATCCAGCCAGTCTTTGATCGGTTTGGCGGAAAATTCTTTTGTATCGCCACCGTATAAAAACAAAACGGCAGGGCAGTTTCCGCCCGATAAAATAACGTCCACGAAATCAAATCCTTTTCTGAAACGCAATGCCAGCCGGGGAGTCGTTACGCATGATACGATTTTCGTAACGTTCATATCATAACTGGCGGCGCTGAACAGTTTGCTTTGGACTTCCGTCATTCCGGTTTCGTTCAGCGAACCGCAGTTGCCGGTATGCGCGTATCCGTCAATGGTCGCGCTGCGTTTTTTCGGGCTTTTTCTGGCAATACCGTAACAAAGCGTTTCTTCGGGTTCGCCGACGATATAGGCGGCGTCCGCGCGGATACGTTCGCGTATTTCTTTGGCGACAATTTTTTCATAAGGTTCTTCTTCCTGGCTGCCGCTGCTTTCTTCGGCTGCCGGACGCAGTGAATTTCCGCCGTATGAAGATGATCCTGTTGAATCAAATCCCGTGCCGGCGTTGTAAAACATCTGCGCCGATGCGGGCGCTGCGAAAAGCGGGGAAAGAATGCAGCAGATCAGTAAACGATGGATTTTTTTCATGCTTTAGCTCCTTTTTTCCGGGGTTGAGCCGGTTTTTTTTCTGCCGGCGGGCAGAATTTTTCCGAATTTTTTAAAAAAACCTGCGGGTCTACCCGTTTGTTTTTCCAGGAAACAACCCAGTGCAGATGAGGACCTGTCGCGCGGCCTGTCATTCCGATGCGGCCGATTTCCTGTCCTTTTTTGATTTTCTGCCCTTCTTTGACGGCGATTTTGCTCATGTGGATATAGCTGGTGACAATATCCTGGCCATGGCCGATCAGGACGGTTTTGCCCGATAAAAACATATCGTCGTGCGCCAGCAGAACAACTCCGTCGGCGGGCGCGGTAATTTTTGATCCTTCCTTGTTGGCGATATCCAAAGCGTTATGGGCGTTTCCCGGTATGCCGTTCATGATGCGCTGTGATCCGTAAATACTGGAAATTCTGCCTGTCGCCGGCATGCCGAAACACAGCGGCAATTCCATATCGGCGCCTTTTTGGCGGGCATTTTGCGTCAAAACGGCTTCATCGGCGATTCGTTTTTCTTCTTCTTCGGAAGGGGTAACCGTATTTTGCGGCAGGCCGTCAACGCGCTGGATATTCCATTTTCTGGGCGCGATCGTATAGGTTCTGACGGTTTTCTTTTTGCCTTTTTCGGCGGTAAAAGTCAGTTTTCCCGTGTCGTCGCGTCCGATTCCGAAAGCAAACCAGCCGTCTTTGCGCGGCGTGATTTTTTCCCCGTTGACGGTTAAATCCGATCCCGGCGTGACAAAACCGAATAACATTTCGCCCTGACGCATCTGCCCTTGAAAAAATAACACGGGCGCTTCGTCAGCAAAGGCCGTTTTTATTCCCGCGGCGGTTAAAAACACTAAAATCAAAAAAAGGCGTTTCATAATAATCGTCCCTGTTTGTCGTCTTCAGCTGTTTTTTGTTTTTTCCGGACAGACGTTTTTACCGGTTTGGCCTGCGTTGACACGCGCAGGACGTCGTCTGAAAATTTCAATGTCAATTCCTGATATCCGGCGGCTTCCGCGGCCGTTGCCAGCGGTTTTCCCCGATCTGTCAGCGCCAGGACAAAACCGCGTTCCAAAATGCGTTCGTATGAAAAACTGTCTAACAGACGGGCGGCGGTTTGAAAACGGTTTTCTGTCCGGGTAAAGAAGCTTTTGATCTGCATTTCCAGCGGAAAAGCCGTCCGGAGCAATTTGTTTTTAGCTTGTTCCAGCAGAAAATCGGGACGGATCAGACGCAGGGCAGAGGCGTCCAGGAAACTTTTTTTATCGGCGATAAAAACCTTCAAAGCGTTTTCCAGTCGTTCCGTTCTGTCGTCCAGACGCTGCGCCTGTTCTTCGGCGATTTGTTCCAAAGACGGCAGGCCGCGCGTTAATCCCGTTAAAATATTGGATTGTTCCGTTGTCAGACGATTAATCGCCGATTTCAGGCGCATTTCGGATTCGGAAAGCAGCAGGCTTAATTCTTTGCGCACGGGGACGGCTTTTTCCGCGGCCCCTGTCGGAGTCGGCGCGCGCAGGTCGGCCGCATAGTCGATCAGAGTCGTGTCCGTTTCATGCCCTACGGCGGAAATCAGCGGAATATCCGATTCGGCGGCCGCGCGGACGACGATTTCTTCATTAAAGGCCCACAGGTCTTCCAGCGAACCGCCGCCGCGCGCAACGATCAGCACGTCGGGGCGGGGGATAACACCGTCCGGCGTCTGAAGTCCTTCGGGCGGTATGGCGTTAAAACCGCGAATGGCTTTGGCGACCTGTCCGGCGGATTCTTCGCCCTGCATCAGGGACGGCCACAATAAAACGCGCCGCGGAAACCGGTCGTTTAAACGATGCATGATGTCGCGGATTACCGCGCCCGTCGGCGACGTAATAACGCCGATGACTTCGGGCAGGAAGGGAATTTTCTTTTTGCGTTCGGAGGCAAACAACCCTTCGGCCTGCAGTTTTTGACGGCGTTCCTCCAGCAGTTTCAGCAAAGCGCCGGCGCCGGCGGCCTGCATGGTTTCGACAATCATCTGGTATTTTGACCGGCCGGGATAAGTCGTTATTTTGCCCGTGCAGACGACTTCCAGCCCGTCTTCGGGGGCGACGTCCAGCTTTGACGTACTGCCGCGCCAACAAACGCCGTCCAGAACGGATTCTTCGTCTTTCAAGGCAAAGTACATATGCCCGGAAGCAGCCTTTTTCAATCCGGAAATTTCGCCTTTGACGCGGACAAAGGCGAAGTTGTTTTCTACGAGCCCTTTTAAAGCCAGAGAGACAGCCGTGACCGACAAAGGTTCGGGGGGCGCTTTTTCAACAACCGGGGGATCGGCAGCGATTTCCGGCAAATCAACAAACAAAGGTTTGGTCGTCATTTATCCTCTCCGCGCAAAGTCTTGAAAAAATCCGTCAGCAGTCCGGCGCAGCGCGTCTGTGCCATGCCGCCGTAAATTTCGGGCACGAACAGATTCGGCGCGCGCTGATAAAGCCGGCAGCCGTGTTCTACGCCGCCGCCTTTGACGTCATAAGCCCCGAAGTACAGCCGGCGCAGGCGGGCAAAAGAAATGGCCGCCGCGCACATCGGACACGGCTCCAAAGTAACATATATATCATACTGCTGTAATCGTGTTTGTTTTGTCAGGCGGCAGGCTTTCTTTATGGCTAAAATTTCGGCGTGCGCCGTCGGGTCTTTGTCGCGTTCGGTGCGGTTGACCGCGGCGGCGGCGATTTGTTTGTTTTCCGGGTCGAAAATAACGGCGCAGACGGGGATTTCCCCTTTTTTTGCCGCCGCTTTCGCTTTTTTTAAAGCCGTATCTATAACATTTTTTAAAAAAGTATCCATATAATGAAAGTGTCTTTCTTGAAAACGGAAGTCAAGAAAAACCTCTTTTAATCGGCACGGGGGGTTGTTATACTGCTGTGCTTTGTGAAGGATAAAAACGTGGCGGCAGACGTTGCAATAGAAAATACGGTTTATAAAATCGGCGGCTTTAAGGTTGATCGGGAAATCGTCCGTTATATCCGGGAAGCCAGCGAAATCAGCGGCGTCAGCTTTGATTATATGATGGCGAAGGCCGGTCATGAAAGCCGGTTTGAGGTCAACGCCGCCGCCGAACGGTCAAGCGCGGAAGGTTTGTATCAGTTTACGGCCGACACCTGGCTGCAGCAGATGAAACTGCACGGGGCAAAATACGGCTATGCCCGTCTGGCCTCGCAGATTTACCGTGACGGCCGGGGGCGTTACCGTGTTAAAAAGCCCGAAGACCGCGAAGAAATTTTGTCTTTGCGCCGTTCGCCGCGTATATCGGCTCTGCTGGCCGCCGAATTTGCCAAAAGCAACCAGAAAATCTTAAGCGACCAGATCGGCGGGGAAATCAGTCCGGTCGATTTGTATCTGGCGCATTTTATGGGGCCGTCCGGGGCCGTTATGCTGCTGCGCGCGGACAAATTTACGCCGTATAAAAACGCTGCCGACCTGTTTCCCGAAGCCGCCCTGGCCAATCCGCCGATTTTTTATACCGAAAAAAAGAAAATGCGCACGGTGCGCCAGGTTCGTCAAAGAATTGAAGAAATTTTTCAAGACAACATCGACCGCTTCGCCGTTTTGCCGAAATCGCTGAAGGTCTGGCTGGACAGGCAGCCCGGGGAACGCAGGAACAAAAAGTCTTCCGTTGTTGTCGAAGCGCCCATTTTAAAAATGGAAGCCGGCCTGACCGGCGCGGCGCCCGCGCCGATGCCCAAAGTAGTCGAAAGCTTTGAACTGGCAAAGATTCTGCCCGGTGAAGGAATTAATCTGGACGATGAAGAAGCTTTGGACGCGTTAAAACGGGATTCTTTTGAGCTGGAAGCCTTTTCCGGCGCCAGCGATTCCGTTTCAGCCGATTTTCTGCCTTCTGTTCGCGCCAGTTACCAGCTGAAAGGCATTACATCTTTAGAAACCGAAGTCGATCCTGAAAAGCGGCCTGTTTACACGGCGGACCAGGTGACGTTTTTTGAAACGGACGAATATATAATTCAATCGGCTCTGCCCGTTTTAATGACGGCCAGCGCCGTTCCGGCAGAACCCTTCGCTCAACAGAAAAAGGAAATCAGATGAATACTCCGAAAGGCGAAAGAATCGCCAAGGTCGTCGCCCGCGCCGGCATTTGTTCGCGCCGTGAAGCGGAACGTTACATTGAACAGGGCCGTATCGCCGTCAACGGTCAGATCCTGACGTCTCCGGCCGTCGTCGTGACGCGGGACGATGTGATTACCGTTGATCAGAAGCCTTTGCCCGCAAAAGAAAAAACGCGCGTGTGGCGGTACTATAAACCGGCCGGGCTGGTGACTTCGCACAAAGACCCCGAAGGACGGCCGACGGTTTTTGATTCTTTGCCCGATACGCTGCCGCGCGTTATTTCTATTGGGCGGCTGGATTTAAATTCGGAAGGGCTGCTTTTATTGACCAACGACGGGGAATTTGCCCGCCAGATGGAACTGCCTTCGACAGGTTGGATCCGGCGTTACAGGGTGCGTATCCACGGCGAAATGACGCCGGAAATTATGGAAAAGCTGGCCGGCGGCGTTACGGTCGAAGGCGTGCGTTATGTCGGCGTTCAAGTCGTTGTTGATAAAAAGCAAGGCTCAAATACATGGCTGACCGTTGCTTTGAAAGAAGGAAAAAATCGCGAAATCCGGCGGTTGATGGAATTTTTCGGATTTCAGGTGACCCGGCTGATTCGTATTTCCTACGGTCCTTTTCAGCTGGGCAATCTGGAAAAAGGCGCCGTTGATGAAATTTCAGGCAAAGCTTTGCAGGAACAAACCGGCGGCAAGATCACCATTGAAAAACTGCCGCGTCATAAAAAATAAGGACTCTTTGTTTCAGGGGAAAAAGAAGGGAGGTTTTCGCAAACCTCCCTGAGTTTTTTTGGGAAAATGAAATGAAACTTTACCTTTCCAGGCCTTTTATTCTGGAAATTCTCTGATAACCGATTTTTTTTCCGGGTTTTGCGGGCTGCGCCGCCGGTTCGCCGCCGCGGCCGAAACCGACTGCCGTTTCCCTGCCGGACGGACCGTTTTTAATCAGCTCGCCTTCGCGTCCGAAGCCGATGGCCCGCCGCATTCCCAGCTGTTCCAGTAAAATGTTTTCAGGAGACTTTGAAATAAATTCCCCTTCGCGGTTAAAACCGATCGCGCGGCGTTTTTCACCCGCCTGCGCCGCCTGCGCGCCGCTGGGCATCAAGTCGCATAAAGGGTATGTCCCTAGACAAAATTCCGTTACAGACTTCACCATGGAAAGCTCCTGTCGCCAAAAGGTATTTTTGACAAAAATACTTGCTTTTGTCTTTTTTGTCAAATAAAAAAGGAAAGAAAGGACTGAAAGAATGCGGATTATTGCCGGAAAATACCGGGCCAGGAAATTAACGGCCCCTGACGGAATGACGACTCGGCCGACGTCGGACAGGGCGCGCGAAGCTGTTTTTAACGTTTTGGATTCCAAGCTGCGTAAAAACGGTTCCGGCTGGAACGATTTAACCGTTCTGGACGTTTTCGCGGGAACCGGAGCACTGGGGCTGGAGGCTTTGTCCCGCGGAGCAAAAGCTTTGTTCGCTGCGGAAAAAGATCCGGCCGCCGTGCGGTGTTTTTACCAAAATGCCGATCCGTTTATCAAAGACGGTTTTTCCGTTTGTTTGTTCGCGGACGCGTTAAATCCTCCTGTCGGCGAAAAACCGGCCGGTTTGGTGTTTATGGATCCGCCGTATAATAAAGGCCTGGTCGCGCCGTCTTTGGATATTTTAACCCGGAAAGGCTGGATTGACCGCCGGACTTTGTGCGTTATTGAAATAGCATGCGGTGAAAAAAATGTTCTGCCGGCCGCTTTTGAAATATTGGACCGCCGCGTTTACGGCAAAGCGGAAATTTTGTTTGCCGGGCTTAAATAAATCCCAGCTGCTGGGCGATTAAGACGGCTTTTGTTCTGTTTTCGGCCTGTAAACGGGTCAACAGCGAATTAATGTGCAGCTTAACCGTGGATTCGGAAATGTTCATTCTCAGCGCGATTGTATGGTTGGAACAGCCTTCGCCCAGATGTTTCAGCGTTTCGATTTGGCGCGACGTCAGTTTGTATTTTTTCTGAAACGATTCTTTTTTGCCGGGTTTGTAACGTTCGGGCAGGCTTTCTAAAATCTGCGCCGGCAGATACGGTATGCCGTCCAAAATCAAACGCAGCACATGCGTGTTCAGCGATTCCGGGCTTTTTTTGCACAAATAGCCGCTGATGCCAAAGGCAAAAAGGCTGAGAATGTTTTTGTCGCTGTTTGACATTAAAACGATTTTTGCGGGCGACATTAAATTTAACAGTTCCGTGATTCTTTCCTTGCGCGGCGAAACGACCAGCTCTTTTTCAATAAACAGAAAGTCTGTTGTTTTTTGTTGTTTAACAAATAAAAGCAATTCTTCAAAACCGGAAAATTCATTAATATCCGTCACGTTATTGAACGTGCGAAGAACGGTAATCAGCTGTTTTTTAAATTTCGAATCTTTGCCTGCAATTAATATTTTCATAGCTCTTTGCCCTATTTTTCTAAAACTTTAGTCGATTTTTTCGATAAGTCAAGGAGATAGAGTTTTATCAAAAATACTGTAAAATAT
>JAJXEL010000137.1 GCA_021639925.1 Alphaproteobacteria bacterium
ATTAACTGTTCATAAACGGAAGTTTTAGCACTCCCGATCATCGAGTGCTAACAAAATAAGAAGCCCCTTTTCTTTTGTCAAGAGGAGGAAATATAAAATTTCGATACGGAATAAAAAAAAGACTCCGTAATACGGAGTCTTTTCAAAAAAACAACGGGTTAATAACCGATGCCGCCGCGGCCTGAAATCGGGAAATAAACGCCTTTGATCATGGCTTCCTGTTTCATTTTATTCAATTCTTTCTTTTCCAGATGGCGCGACAGCTTGCGCAACGCCATCTGCGCATGTTTCAGATCGGTGTAGTCGCGCGTAGAAAACAATTCTTTCGGCGTTGTCGGCGCGCCGGCAGCTTTGGCCGCCACTTTGGACCCCATATACGCCAGCCCCGCGCCGGCGACGGCATGCCCCAGTTCGGGAGATATTGCCGCGGCAACAGCCGTTGCCGTTACAACGATTCCCATTTTGACCATCGTTTCACGGAAATGGTCGCCGGCCTTGATATTGCCGTAATAGGCCGCCCTGTCCTTAAAACCGTATTCCTTTAATTCCTTTTTGATTTCCTGGCGTTTGGCGTCAATGTCTTCCCGTTTGATTTCTTCCCAGCGCGGGCGGGTGGCAAAATCGGACAGGTAGCGATTCGCTTCAAACAGCGTGTCGGAATGTGTCAAATGAACGGCTTCCGTCAGATATTTATTTAATAAAGCTGCGGACTTGCTGCTTTTGGCAGACGTCTGCGTATTTTGTTCCAAGCTTAACGGCATAGCGACCTCCGAATAATTTTTAATGAAAATATCGTAATCTTTTTGAAAATTTTGTCAATATTTTTTCAAAAGCCCCGTCATTTCGTCTGCCCGGCGGCGGACGGCCGCGCGGGTTGTTTTTTGGCAGCGGCGGCTTTGGCCAAATCTTCGGCGGCGCGGTAACGCTGATTAATTTTTTTGCGCATGGCTTCCAGAAAAACTTCCGGGTCATATCCGGCGGACCGTAATTCTTCTTCCATTTGAGAACGCAGGAACATCAAAACGCTCTGTCCTTCGACTTTGGCGTCGCGGATATAATACCCCGACGGGGTTTCCCGCAGGGCAAACAAAATTTCAAAATAGCTTTCGTCATTTTTTCCGTCGGCCTGTTTTTTCTGCACAGTTTTTAGGGCGGATCCGGCCGATCCGGCCGGGACGGCGCCGTCAAAATCGATACTAATTTGAGTTTTCAGCAAAATATCGCGTCCCGAAGGCTGTTTTTCCGTTATTTTAATATTAACCTTTTCACCCCCCAGCGAAATCGTGCCGTAAGTAACGACAAAATAATCAAAAAACAAATATTGCAAAGCCGCCTGCTGATCCGCGGACAAATCGCGCCAGTACCGCCCCATTGACAAACGGGTCATTTCCTGCTGGTTAAAGACTTCCCGCGCGATCCGGCGCAGTTTGACGTAGCGGGTTTTCGTTTCTTCTTCGGACAAAATGGAAACCAGTTCGCTTCCCTTTTTTTTCAGCCAGTTTTCCGGCGACAGCTTAACAGCCGGCGTTTGTGCGCAAACATCGGTGCAAAAAAAACATATGCCAAGCAAAAAAAACAAAAAGGAGCGTATTTTCTTCATTAATCTTCTTCACCAAAATCACACTGATCTGAAAAACAGTATACACTACTTTATATTTTCAGGTATATTAAAAAAATCCGGTTGTTTTAATTTAATGGAAAAACTGATAATGCCGCGCTTTTTTCTTTGTTTTCTTTTTATATTTTTTGTTCTGCCGGCCGCGCCGGCGCAGGCGGGCAGCACGTTAAACAGGATAAAACAGTCGGGCGTCGTACGGTGCGGCGCGCGTACGACCGCGCAGGCTTTCGCTTATCAAACCGGCCAAGAATGGCAAGGCATCGACGTTGAAATCTGCCGCCTGATCGCTTCGGCGGTTTTGGGCCGGCCGCAAGCCGTTCAGATCGTTCCCGTCAACCAGGAAAACGGCTTTAAGCTGTTGGAAAGCGGGCAGATTGATATTCTGAACGCGGCCACCCCGTGGACAATGGAACAGGAGCTGACCTCAAACGCAGCGTTTCCCGCCGTCTTTTATTATTCCGCCCTGGCTTTTATCGGTCATTACAATCCCGAAGCGACTTCCATGCGCGATTACCGGGGGGCGAAAGTATGCGTTGAAAGCACACCTTTTTTACTGCGGGAACTGGACGCCTATAACAAACGCCACCAGCTGGAAATGCGGTTAATGAAGGCGCCGTCGCTGAGCCGGGCCAAAGAACTGTTATATCTGAAACGCTGCGACCTGATTTTCGCCCGGCTGGAAACGCTTCATTCGGAATACTTTAAAAACAGTCCGGCCGAAGTCGATCTGGTCGTTTTGCCCGAAATCGTACGGACGTATCCGACGGGACCGTATATCCGCGACGACGACGCAGAGTTGTTTAAAATACTGCGCTGGTTGATCTACGCCGTCATTAAAGCGGAAGAAAAAGGCATTTCTTCTCAAAATATTGAAGATTTCCAAAATACGCCGGACACCGAGATTCAAAACCTGCTGGGGCAGAACAGAGCCGTCGCCGACAAGCTTGGCCTGGACGCCGGCTGGATTTACCGCGCTTTGGCCGAACGGGGCAATTACGGCGAAATTTATCAAAGAGGACTGGGGGACAAATCCATTCTGAAGCTGAACCGCACCGCGAACAAACTGGCCAAAGACGGCGGATTGATCCGAACGCCTGATTTTGAAAAATAGGAAAACGTCATGAAAAAAATATCTTTGTTGCTTTTCTCTTCCTTTTTGTGTTCTTCCGCGTTTGGCGCGGATATCAGCGCCGTATCGGAAATTTACGCCGTTACCGTTTTTCCCGACCGCGCGGATATTTCCCGGTCGGCGCGGACGGATCTGCCGGCCGGCAAGCACACGTTGGTTTTCGACGACCTGCCGGCGGGGCTGATTACGGATTCTTTGCGCGTTTCAGGCAAAGGAAACGCCGCTTTTACAATCGGTTCGGTTGAAACAAAGCAGATTTTTACGACTGATCTGGCCGTCGCCGAAGAAAAAAAGATCCAAGACCGGATCGCGGCGCTGCGCGACAAACGCCGCTTTATCGAAGCGCAGATCAAAGCCGCCGATACGGGAAAAGCTTTTTTGGAAAACCTGACGCGCGGCGGGGCGCGACCGGCTGGCGGCGAAGAAAACAATACGCAGGCCTTGTCCCCGGACGTTTGGAAAAACGCCTGGCAGACAATCCAAAGCGGTATGAACACTCTGGGGAAAGAAGCGATTGAAAAACAAATCCAGCTGCGTTCCGTTGACAGCGATATTGCCGCTTTGCAAAACCAGCTCCGGCAGATTTCGACGGGACGGAAAAGTTATAAACAGGTCAGAGTCAACGTCGAAACCGACAAGCCGGTCAAAGCCGGCGTTGTATTGCAGTATCAGATCGCCGGCGCTTTTTGGAATCCGCTGTACGAAGCGCGTTTGGATTCCGCAAACGGAACCGTCAATATTATACAGTACGGCGATATTGCCCAGAAAACCGGCGAAGACTGGAACAATGTCGCTCTGACTTTATCGACGGCCCGTCCTTCCGTCACGATGCAGCCGCCCGTTATGTCTCCCGTCTGGCTGAACTTAAGAAACAATGAAAGAATCGTTTACCAGAAAACAATGAAAGCCGCCGCGCCGGCAATGTTAAGCCGGGCAACCAACTTTGCCGCTGCGGACGAAATGGCGTTTGACGCCGTCGCGGAAACGGGCGGCGCCGTGGAAACAGAAGAAGACGCTTCTTTTTCCGGCGCGTCCGCGATCGGTACGGAATTTTCCGGCGTCTTTGCAATCAAGGGATCGTCCAATGTTCCTTCCGACGGTTCGGAATACCGGTTTAATATCGGCAATTATTCAATCCCGGCGGAAATACGGGCGGAATCTTATCCGGCCGCCGACGCCGCGGCCTATCTGGTCGCGACGCTGGTTTTTAACGGAGACCTGCCTTTGCTGCCCGGCGGCATCGCGTTATTCCGCGACGGCGCTTTTATCGGCAATTCTTATCTGGAACTGCTGCGCCCGAACGAAAAACTGCATCTGGCCTTCGGACAGGACGAAAAAATCCGTATCGCCTATACTTCTTTGGGCGGAGAAACGACAGAAGGCGGCGTCATTGCCCGCGAAACGAAAAAAGACGTTTTATCAAAAACGAACGTCCAAAACCTGCACCGCATGCCGATTAAAATTGCCGTTTACGAACAAATCCCCGTTTCACGCAACAGCGACATCGCCGTAAAAATCATCAAAGACAAGACAACACCCGATTATATTGTCAATCCGAATGACAAAGTCGGGCTGGTAAAATGGGAAAGCGTTTATCAGCCGCAGGAAAAGAAAGAAATTAATTACGGTTATTCCGTTTCCTGGCCGAAAGACCGGATCTTGACAGGAATGTAAAAAAACAGTCAGAAAAAAGGGAAAGCCCGCGGGCTTTCCCTTTTATCGTTACTTGAAATATCTGTTATACAGACCGTCAAACCCTTTGCCGTGGCGGGCTTCGTCCTTGCACATTTCATGAACGGTGTCATGAACGGCGTCATATCCCAGTTCCTTTGCCAGTTTGGCGATTTGCAGTTTTCCTTCGCAGGCGCCGAATTCCGCCGCGGCGCGCATTTCAACATTCTTTTTAGTTGAATCGGTCAGAACTTCGCCCAGCAGCTCGGCAAATCTGGAAGCATGATCAGCCTCTTCCAAAGCATAACGCTTAAACGCTTCGGCAATTTCAGGATAGCCTTCTCTGTCCGCCTGGCGCGACATGGCCAGATACATGCCGACTTCGCAACATTCGCCCGTAAAATGTTCGCGCAGCCCCGCGACGATGCGTTCGTCCAATCCTTTGGCGGAACCGACTCTGTGTTCATCGGCATAAACTTTCGCCGTTTCATCGACAACTTTAAACGTCGTCGCTTTGCAAACCGGACAAACTTCGGGCATTTCGTCAGCTTCGATTACCTGGCCGCAAACAGTGCAAACATATTTCATTTTTATCTCCTTTCTTAAAATAAATACATCTTTTGCAGG
>JAJXEL010000138.1:0-3055 GCA_021639925.1 Alphaproteobacteria bacterium
ATACAGTAAGCTGTGAAACATGCGACAGCGGTTATGAATTAGCAACAAACAGTTCCACCGGTGCGGGACCGTTTTACTGCAAAAAAACAGAAACAATTTGTCTGGCCGGCACTTATGTCAGCGGGACAAGCTGTGTCGATTGTCCGGACGGAACATATTCTACGGGATCTAACGCCGCTTCCTGCCAAAGCTGTTCTACTTTAACCATTACAGAATCCGGCAGCAATATTTCATGCGGCAGCAGCTGCACGACGACAGGTGAATGCACCTCCTGCCCGTACGGGTATTACCGCCCGAAAACCGCAACCGTTTTAACCTGCAACAAATGCCGGACCGGTTGTTCTGCCTGTTCCGATTCCTCAATGGGCGTTTATTGCACGGCCTGCGAATCCGGTTATACATACACATTGGATTCCTATAATATGGGAAGCTGCGCTTCTTCTTCTTCGGGATCTAATACGGAATCCGACGCTGTAACCTGTTCCGCAGGATATTATGTCAGCGGATCAAGCTGCGTCGCCTGTTCTGAAGGGACGTATTCCAAAGGCGGTACGGCCACCTCCTGTTCCAGCTGTACAACGCTGTACACCAGCGCGGGAAGCAATACATGCACCAGCTGCACGACAGACGGAACCTGCTTAGGCTCTAATTCCGGATCCAGCTCGTCGTCCTCAGGATCGTCAAGCTCAGGATCGTATAGCAACTGTCCGCGTTCGCCGACGGGTTCCAAATCTGCAGGAAGTTCTTGCAGCACCGGTTCCGAATGTTCCAGCGGCTGGTGTATCCCGGGCACAACGGTTAACCCGTCTTATACCGGTTCCGGCAGCCTGTGCGGCGCATGTAACTAGTTACTTAAAAAACGAAACTCCCGCGTAAAACGCGGGAGTTTACGTATATCTGGCAGGCCGAATCCTTCCTGTTCGGAAATCATGAAAATATTTGACAAAAATTAGAGAAAATATTAAGATTTTCAATATGCGAGGGTACAGCCTATGTCTGAAATTTTAAACTTAGCCTATAAATATAAGCTCGAATACGGAAAATCCTTTGATATAAAGGCTTTTTTGGACGCTGCCAAAAAAAACAAAGCGGCGACTTTAAATCCCGGCGATTTTATAAGAAAACAACAAAACGACAAACCGAAACAAGATAAAAACAAAAAGAAAGACAAAAAGAAACCGCCAAAACTGAAACAAAACGGCGGCGGTTTTGAAATGGATTTTTCGAACGGGAAATGCGCCGCCCGCGGTTTTGGTTGTCATAAAGGAACAGAGCTTTCCGCAAAAAACGCCTATCAGCTGTTCATGCAGATGAACAAGTTAATGAACGCCCAATGGGAATCGGAAAAGAAACCGCCGGAAGACAGGGTTGCGACTTTGTACATTCCTCCCCATGAAAAAAATAAAGATACGATTATGAAAGATTGCTTTAAGGCTGCCATTAATAGCAATATTATCATGAACGGGCAACTGCCGGAGGATAAAGAATTTTACGCGCGAATAAAAAAAGAATTCCTCCAAAATCCAAAAAATAAAGAACAGGATTGGAAACGCCTGACCCGGTTTGTTCCTCCGGCATACCTGCCTGCGGAAAAGGATCAGGATAAAAACAACAAAAAACAACCTCTTTCGCCCAGCGCATTAGCAGCCATGCGGGCGCGCGCGGGCGGACGGTAATTTTAACCGCGCTTGTTTTTCAAAAGCCTCTTTTACAGGGGCTTTTTTCATATAAAAAGAGCCTTCTGCGCAAAATGAAAAGGAAAAAAACTCTTCCTTTTTTATTTTCTATTTTTACGCGCCATATCAAATTACCTTTTCCTGCCGTTTTTATCTTTTTTAAAAAGCTTTTTCGCCTTTGTTTTTATTTCTTTTCAAATGTTACAGTTTTGTTAAAAATATGCCCCCCCCCCCCCCATATTTTCATAGAAGAGGCATTATTTTCGCTGAATAATAGTAATGTTTTTATAGTGAGGTCTTTATTCATGGAGGGTATTATGAAAAATCTTCTTTTTTTCCTGATTTGCTGCGCTATGCCGATAACGGCCGGGGCGGCAGATCTTTTCGACGCCGGCGGCAGTTTTAAAATCGCAAAAGCCGTTAAATTAGGGCGAAGCGGATCGGTGTCCGGAACGGCAGATTCGGCTTTCGGCAATAATTCCGGCTCTATCGGCGGTTCTACGGCCAACACTTGTTACACGGGGACATATAATGCCGGGAAACAGGGCTGCAAATCCTGTTCCGACGCGATGACAGGCTGCAAAGAATGTGATTCGGCGACCAAATGTACTGCCTGCGCCGGCGGATATAAATTAGTCAATAACAAATGCGAATATATCCCGACACAAGCGGATAAAGATACAGATTGCATCAGATACTGCGGCGAAGGCTTTGCCTATGACCGCCCGGGCGCAAAAAACAACGGGCAGGAACTGGTCTGCACAAAATACCCGCTTTCTTGCGGTTACGGCTGCACAACAGGCTGGGACATCGATTATCTGGTTCAGGGAACCAACTATACTTGCCAAACGGCCATTCAAAGCGAAACTGACGAAGATCAAGATGACGCCAAAAATGCCGACTGTATTAAATACTGCGGCGCGGGCTTTGTCTATGATCGCCCGGGCGCAAAAAACAACGGGCAGGAACTGGTTTGCACAAAGTACCCGCTTTCCTGCGGTTACGGCTGCACAACAGGCTGGGACATCGATTATCTGGTTCAAGGAACCAACTATACTTGCCAAACGGCCATTCAAAATTAATTTTTAAAAAAGGGACCCCCGCGATTTACGCGGGGGTTTTCACATGCGCCGGACAGACAAGGCAGAACTTCCGCGCCCCGTTCGTAACCCGGCCTTTACCGTTTCACATAACCGGTCAAAGTTTCCTTGACCTTTTCATATTCCGCGACAGCGTTCATAATAACGTTGAACGCTTCGTTTTGATCTAAAAAGCCTTCGACAACAACCGTTTTGTTTTCCAGTTTTTTATAATCTTCAAAAAAACGCTGGACTTCGATCATGCGGTGCGGCGGCAGTTCGTCAATCGACGAATAATGC
>JAJXEL010000138.1:3065-5036 GCA_021639925.1 Alphaproteobacteria bacterium
AATAATGCGCGTATTCGGGATCGTCCGCGTGCACGGCAATAATTTTATCGTCCGCTTCGCCCTGATCAATCATTTTCATAACCCCGATCGGGCGGGCCGCCATGATCGTCAGGGGAAAAACGGGTTCCTGACCCAACACCAAAATATCCAAAGGATCGTGGTCTTCGCAATACGTGCGCGGAATCAGGCCGTAGTTTGCCGGATAATGCACACTGGAATACAAAACACGGTCAACCCGGATCAGACCGCTGGGTTTATCCAGTTCATATTTATATTTCGACCCTTTCGGGACTTCAATAACCGCGGGAACGAATTGCGGCACTTTCCCGGCCAGTTCGACGTCATGCCACGGATGCATGGTAAAATCTCCTTAAAACAAAAATAACTGTAACAATAATATCACGTTGAACACATTAAGAAAGAATGAAGTTGTCTTGCGGGAAAGATTTGAAAAAGTTATACTGAATCCCGAAACAAAAAAGGATAAAAAACTTTGGCTAAAAAAACGGAACAGGAATCATTTTACGAAATTCATCTGAATAAATATAACGAGCTGATGATTTCTTTGCATGCCCGCGATCCGGAACCTGAATCTCCCGTTCTGATTTATGACGGCGGCAATCACGCTTTGCTGTACAGAACGCCGGGATCGTCCGTTTTGCTGGATTTTATCCACCCGGAAGTCCGGCCTTATCTGCTTAAAGCCGAACAGGTCCTGATTGCGGAAACGCAAAATTATCAAATCGTACGCGAATATACGGTCGTCTGCCGGCGGGTCAAAAACCTGCCGATCGACAATGCGGCTGTCAAACCTTTGCTGGACAAGCAGGACGCCGCGCAAATTGATGAAAGAAACCTGTATAAATGAAACAAGCGCAATTTACTTTGGACGTTGAATCAACGCCTGCCGGATTTACGGACATTACGCCGGCGATCAACCGCTGTGTTAAAAATTCAGGTATTCAGACAGGGCTTTTGACCGTGTTTGTCAAACATACTTCCGCCGGGCTGACAATACAGGAAAACGCGGATCCCGACGTGCTGGCCGATCTGAAAAACTTTTTTGACTGCGCCGTCCCGCAGGATAATTCCCTTTATACTCATACGTACGAAGGCAAAGACGACATGCCCGCCCATATCCGTACCGTTTTAACGAACGTATCCGTTTCAATCCCCGTCGCAAACGGCCGGGCGGCGCTGGGCACATGGCAGGCCGTTTATTTATGCGAACACCGCAGCCGGGCGCATATCCGTCATATTGTTCTGCATTTAATCGGGGAATGAAGAAAACCACTGCCCTGCCCGGCAGTATTCCAACGGTTCAAAGCGTTCTTTGTACGTCATATTGGACAGTTCCCGAATCAGGTATCCCAGATAAACATACGGTTTATGCTGCCTGCGCGTTTGTTCTATCAATTCCAAAATCATAAAAGTTCCCAAGCTTTGACACGCATGGCCCGGATCAAAAAAGCTGTATACGGCCGACAATCCGTCGTCCAAAACGTCTGCCAGCATAACGCCGGACAACCGCGCGTCCCTGCCATACCTGATTTCCATCAAGCAGCTGTCAACCGGAGAATCTTCTATCATCGCACGGTATTCTTCAAAAAACATTGATTCCATTGCGCTGCCGGCATGACGGGCCGCCAAATATGTTTTAAACAAATCATATTGTTCGGCCGTCGCGACGTTCGGCATGAAACAAACAACAGCCGTTTCATTTTGCCGCAGCGTTTTTTTCATTTTTTTGGACGGTTTGAAACGATCAACACAGATCCGTACGGAAACGCAAGCATTACAGTCGGGACAGGACGGAATATAACAAACGTTATGAGACCGCCTGAAACCGGCCCGGGACAAAACGTTTGCCCACCCCTGCGCATTCGGCCCGTTTAAATCGACCGCCGTTTTGGATTCCGTGCGATCCGGCAAATAATCGCACGGAATCCAAAACGGCGGTCGATTTAAACG
>JAJXEL010000139.1:0-3591 GCA_021639925.1 Alphaproteobacteria bacterium
GGGCAGCGGCGCCGATGGTTCTCAGAGCATTTACGGCGTCTTTAATTTACTGTTATGGCCGATATCGCCGATCTGGGGAATTCCGCAGGTCGTCATTGATGCAAAAACGATAAATGAACGCGATCTTGTTTTTTATTACGAACATACCGACGCCGGACAGGAAGAATGGCTGGAACGTCAGGAAACGTCTTCTTCCAGAAATGCTTTAAACAAGAAAAAACGTGAAAAAAGAAGAGAACGCCGAAAAGCGATCGCCGCAGAATTAGAATAAAGCATCAAAAAAGCCCCCGGTTTCCCGAGGGCTTTTTCTTTTACTTAGCCAAAAGAACTTAAGCGTTCTTTTCCGCGGCCAGATGTTCGTACAAACGACGGCGTTCTTCCACCTGTTCCTGAGCAAACTGAACCAAACGTTCATAACGTTCGGGATCAGCCTTCTTGACAATCTGGAAACGCGTTTCGTTGGACATATAATCGGCCATGACTTTCGTCGGCGCCTTGGAATCCAGCTGCAAACCGGGTTTTCCTTCGGCAACGCGGCGCGGGTCAAAACGGTACAACGGCCAGAAACCGGATTCAACAGCGGCTTTCTGGTGTTCCAGACCCTGTTCGCCGATTTCATATCCGTGCGCAATGCAGTGCGAATAGGCGATAATCAAAGACGGTCCGTTAAAGGATTCGGCTTCGACAAACGCTTTAATCGTCTGCGCGTCATTCGCGCCCATAGCAACCTGCGCGACGTAAACATTTTCAGAAGACATCGCGATCATGCCCAGATCCTTGCGCGGAATTGCCTTACCGGCAACGGCGAATTTCGCCGAAGCGCCGATCGGGGTCGCCTTGGACTGCTGGCCGCCGGTGTTGGAATATACGCCTGTATCCATGACCAGAACATTGACGTTCTTGCCGGAATACAGAACATGGTCAATACCGCCGTAACCGATATCGTAAGCCCAGCCGTCACCGCCCAGCATCCATACGGATTTTTCAACAAAGTAATCGGCAACGCCGTTCAACAGCTTCGCCTGGTCTTTGTTAATGCCGGCCAACTTGGCTTTCAAAGCTTCAACGCGTTCGCGCTGTTCTTTGATTTCGGCTTCGGTCGTCTGCGGAGCGGTCAAAATAGCGTTGACCAGATCGCCGCCGATGTCGCTTTCCAGATCTTTGATCAGCTGATGAGCAAAGTTTTTCTGGAAATCAACGCCCAAACGCATACCCAGACCGAATTCGGCCGCGTCTTCAAACAAAGAGTTTGACCACGCCGGACCGCGTCCGTTTACGTCCTTGGCATACGGGGTTGTCGGCAGGTTGCCGCCGTAAATCGACGAACAGCCCGTCGCGTTGGCAATCATCAAACGATCGCCGAACAACTGTGTCAGCAATTTGACATACGGCGTTTCGCCGCAGCCGGCGCAAGAACCGGAAAATTCAAACAACGGACGCAGCAGCTGAACGTATTTGAACAGTTTCTTTTCAATCTTGGTCAGGTCAACATCAGGCAGCGACATAAAGAATTCGAAATTCTTCTTTTCCTGTTCCAGATGCGGCGCGATCGGTTCCATATTGATTGCTTTTTTGGTCGGATCTTCTTTGTTTTTCGCCGGGCAGGCGCGCGTGCACAAAGTGCAGCCCGTGCAGTCTTCCGGAGCAACTTGAATAATCCAAGCGGAATCGGCGAAGTCTTTTCCTTTGAACGCGGCGGACTTAAATCCGGCCGGAGCCTTCTTCAGATCTTCGTTCGAAGCGACTTTGGCGCGGATAGCGGCGTGCGGGCAGACCATAGCGCATTTGCCGCACTGAATACACGTATTCGGATCCCACACGGGAATATCCGAAGCAATGCAGCGTTTTTCATACTGCGTTGTCGCCGTCGGCCATGTCCCGTCAACGGTCCAGCCGAAATCGGAAACTTTCAGTTCTTCGCCCTTGCCTTCCAGAATTTTTCCGGCGACCTTGCGCACCAGTTCCGGCGCCGTTTCCGGAACGCCCGGCAGACGGTGCAGTTTGGAGGTCGGTTTTTCCGTCACCTTGATTTCATGCAGGTGCGCCAAAGAAGCGTCCACGGCGGCAAAGTTCTTTTCAACCAGCGCCTGACCCTTTTTGGAATAGGTCTTTTCAATGGATTTCTTAATGGCGGCGATCGCTTCGTCGCGCGGCAAAACGCCGGACAAAGCAAAATAGCACGTCTGCATAATCGTGTTAATGCGCCGTCCCATGCCTGTTTGTTTGGCGACTTCAACCGCGTCAATCGAATACAGTTTCAGGTGCTTTTTAATGATTTCTTCCTGAACTTCAACCGGCAGGTTGTCCCAGACTTCTTCAGCCTTGAACGGAGCGTTCAGCAAGAACACGGCGCCGTCTTTCGCCTGGGCCAGCATATCGATCTTTTCCAGGAACGGGAAATGGTGGCAGGCAATAAAGTCGGCTTTGTTAATCAGATACGGCGCATTGATTACGTGGTTGGCGAAACGCAGATGCGACGTCGTCATGGCGCCCGATTTCTTGGAGTCATAAACAAAGTACGCCTGACCGTAGGTGCCGTCTTCGCCGGCGATGATCTTGATCGAGTTCTTGTTCGCCCCGACGGTTCCGTCAGCGCCCAGACCAAAGAAGATCGCGCGTTTAACGTCTTCGTCTTCGATATCGAACGAACTGTCAACGTCCAAAGACAAATGCGTCACGTCGTCCGTCAGACCGACAGTGAAACGCGTTTTCGGTTCGGCCAGTTCGGCGTTTTCAAAGACGGCCTTGGCCATAGCCGGCGTGTATTCTTTGGAAGACAGACCGTAACGGCCGCCGATAATGCGCGGCATTGTTTTCAGCTTGCCCGCGGCATACGCGTCGGCAACGGCGGAAACAACGTCCAGGAACAACGGTTCGCCCTGGGCGCCGGCTTCTTTGGTGCGGTCCATAACGGCAATCGTCTTGACCGTCGCGGGCAGAGCCTTAACCAGTTCTTCCGCCGGGAACGGACGATACAGATGAACTTTGACAACGCCGTATTTTTTGTCTTTCAGATGGGCAACGGTCGCTTCCGTCGTATCGGCGCCGGACCCCATAATCACGACGACCTGTTCGGCGTCTTTGGCGCCGACGTAATCAACCAGATGATACTGGCGACCCGTGATTTTCGCATACTTATCCATCGCTTCCTGAACGATTTCGCCGCATTTGGCGTAATACGGGTTGGAAGCTTCGCGAATCTGGAAGAAAACGTCCGGATTCTGCGCCGTACCGCGCAAAACGGGGTGATCCGGCGTCAAAGCGTTTTCACGGTTGAAGCTGGTCGGCAGCCCTTCGACAAATTCACGCAGCTGGTCGTCGGAAACGACTTCAATCTTGTTGATTTCATGCGATGTGCGGAAACCGTCAAAGAAGTGCATAAAAGAAACACGGGACTTCAGCGTCGCGTACTGAGCGATCGCAGCCATATCCTGCGCTTCCTGAACATTGTTGGAACACAGCATGGCAAAACCCGTCTGGCGGCAGGCCATAACGTCGGAATGATCGCCGAAAATGGACAACGCATGCGTTGCCAGGGCGCGCGCCGCGACATGCATAACGAACGGGGTCAGTTCGCCCGCGATTTTATAC
>JAJXEL010000139.1:3601-5007 GCA_021639925.1 Alphaproteobacteria bacterium
TGTTCGGAATCATCAACAGCAGCCCCTGCGACGCCGTAAAGGTCGTCGTCAGCGTTCCGCCCTGCAAAGCGCCGTGAACAGCGCCGATCGCGCCGGCTTCGGACTGCATTTCATAAATTTCGGGGACCTTTCCCCAGATATTTTTAACACCCTGAGCCGCCCAAGCATCTGCCCATTCGCCCATCGGTGAAGACGGGGTAATCGGGTAAATGACGGCCACTTCATTCAGACGATGCGCAACGCCGGCCGCAGCTTCGTTCGCGTCCATCATCTTCATTTTTTGGTTTTTATCCGCCATGGATTTTTTCTCCAAGAAGTAAAATGAAAAGATTGAAAAAGAAGGGAATACTTTCCCAGCACCTGCAAATCAGACGCTGAAAGACTCCCCCGATTTGCGGGCATAACTGTAGCGCAGATAGGCCGCGTCTTCAACCTTTTTTTTGCGGTTTTTCCCGCCGTCATTCCAAAGCGCGCCCGTTCGGCGTCGTATACCGGCGGCACAGAATCATCGCCAGATCGGCCAAAGCCCACGGGCCTGTGATAATCGTTCCGACGCCCGTAAATCCGCACAACAAAAAAAACCGGCCTTCTTTGCCGTATCCCGTATAAAAACGGTGCAGGCCGAGTATCCCGAAAAACAGACACAATAAAAACGCGGGCCAAAATTTCCTGACATACCCCGGATCCGTCGGATTCGTTTTTTTCCACATGATCTGCCGCCTTTTTTTTATTCAACAATGAATAAAGTCAGGCCCGCCGGCAAGATAAGAAAAAGTTGACCTTTCGCAATTTTAATATAAAACTTTTCGCGTTAACCAGCGGGACGGACAAAATATGCCTGATTTTCAATTTGAATCTTCTTTTATGACAAACAATTCCGGTTTAATCGCCGGCGTCGACGAAGCCGGACGCGGCCCCTGGGCAGGCCCGGTCGTTGCGGGCGCAGTCATTTTTCCAGAATTAAAAATCCCTGATTTTCTGGCCCAAAAGCTTGATGATTCCAAGAAACTGACGCCTGCGAAACGCGAAGAATTATTCGAAAAATTACATTCCTGCGGCGCGTTGATCGGCTGCGGTTCGGCCAGTGTCGAAGAAATTGACCGCCTGAATATTTTACAAGCCACTTTTTTGGCCATGCGCCGCGCAATAGACAGCCTGCCCGCCGTGCCGTCGTTTGCCCTGATTGACGGCAACAAAGTCCCGCCCGGCCTGCCCTGCCCCGCGCAAGCGTTGGTCAAAGGCGACGCGCGCAGCCTGTCCGTCGCGGCGGCGTCAATTATCGCCAAAGTCACAAGGGACCGCTTGATGGCAGAACTGGCAAAAGAGTTTCCTTACTACGGCTGGGAAAAAAATGCGGGCTACGGCACAAAAGCCCATCAAAACGGGTTGGCGGAACACGGAATATG
>JAJXEL010000140.1 GCA_021639925.1 Alphaproteobacteria bacterium
TCTTAAACCGGTTGCCGATGAAATGTTTTGGTTTGATATCTGGCGGATCGGTTTATGGCCGGATTATAACGATGGCGTTCAGTTTTCCAAAGATAAGGAATATTTGTCGCAGTTCTTTCGCGAAATGACGCCTGATTTAAGCGACCATAAACAAGATATTCCAGCCATTAAAGCTTTAGCCGATAAAATCGGGGAAAATGTTTTAGTCACCCATTCCGCCGGCGGTTATCCGGGCTGGATTACCGCAATGCAAAATGCTAACGTTAAGGCTGTTGCAGCATTTGAACCGGGAGGCTTCGTCTTCCCTAAAGACGAGGTTCCCGCGCCAATGCCAAGCCTGACAGGAACTTTAAGCGGTATAGAGGTTTCAGAAGAAGAATTTAAGAAACTGACCGAAATTCCGATTGTTTTATATTTCGGGGATTACATTCCCGAAGAACCGAGCAAGAATTTAGGTGATGAAAACTGGCGCGTTCGTTTATTGATGGCACGAAAATTTGTGAACACCGTTAATAAACACGGCGGCAACGCCAAACTTGTTGAACTTCCCAAACTTGGGATCAAAGGCAATACGCATTTCCTGATGCAGGATTTAAACAATGACGTTATTGCCGGTCTGTTGGACAAATGGCTTAAAGAAAACAAGCTCAGATAAATATTGCCAAACACCAAAAACAAAGCCCGATCAGACGTTTTTCATTCGGTTGATGTCTGTTTTGGGCGGAGCGCCGAACATGCGTTTATATTCGCGGTTAAATTGGCTGGCGCTTTCATAACCGACTTCATAAGCGGCTTCATCTGCCTGAAAATTTTCGGACAACATCAGCCGCTGAGCTTCATACAAACGCAATTGTTTTTGATATTGCAGCGGGCTTAAGCTTGTTACCTTGCTGAAATGGCGATAAAATGAAGACTCCGCCATATTGAATTTTTGCGCCAATTCATCAATTTTTAAAGGCTGACGGTAGTTTTCCTTAAGCCAGGAAATCGCCTTGGCGATCCGGTTGTTTTGCGAACCTTTGGTATTGACGGAACGAAGGACGTCTCCTAACGGCGAAGTTAACAAAAGGTAATGAATTTCTTTCATAATCATCGGTAACAGAATTTTTTGCCGCTCAGGCTGATTTGACAGCGAAATCAACCGATAAAATGCGTCCAGCAAGGCCTCGTCCGCATTCGCCGTTCCCATGCCGCGGCGGACCGTTTCGGTATGCGGGAAATTTCCCTCGCTTAAAAGCTGACTGATTATATAATGGTCTAATTCTAAAACAAGAGTCATAAACGGTTTTTCAGGACTTGCTTCGATAATGCTGCCGACAGTCGGAATATCAATGGACGTCACGATCAGCTGGTTTTCATTATAAGTAAACTTTTCAGATCCGAGAACCGTTTGTTTTTTACCCTGCAAAACGATGATCGCCATCGGTTTATAAAAGCAATGCTGATTAAAAGTCGGAGCCGTCCTTAAAGAAACGCTGAAACCTTTAATCCCGGTTTGCAGCATTCCCGGTTCAGGAACAAGTTCCCGTACTTTTTCTTTCAACAGCTTGCGTTTTTCTTCCAAACTATCCATAAAACCTCCATTTCTGCTGACAATAATATAACCGCGTTTGAGGATTTCAAACAAAAAATGATAGAAATAGGCAATTTTTTGAAAGCATCGTATCTGTCAGTTCGGGTGTTCCGCGGTTATATTTAATCAGTTGCAATAAGTTAAAGGAAACTGTCATGATAAAAAACATTTTAATATGCGTCAGTTTATGGGCAATGCTTTTTCCGGGAAAAAGCGCAATGGCAGAAACGGCGTTAAACAACAAACAAAAATCCATCGCGGCAGTTGCTTCTTATGCTGCCCGCGGAAATCAGGAAGGATTAAAACAAGCCTTGATTGACGGTTTAAATTCCGGCGTTACAGTCAATGAATTGAAAGAAATTTTGATCCAAACTTATGCTTACTGCGGTTTCCCCAGAAGCCTTAACGCCTTGAATACGTTAATGCAGGTGACGGAAGATCGCGGCAATAAAGATGAACCGGGGAAACTTCCGTCTAAAAAAACAAAAGGAAACAGCTTGGCTTACGGAACTGAAAACCAGACTAAACTGGTGGGCCGGCCCGTTACAGGCAAGGTTTACGAATTTGCGCCGATAATTGATACTTTTTTAAAAACTCATTTATTCGGCGATATCTTTTCGCGGGATAACGTTGATTGGCAAACCAGAGAACTGGCGACGATCGCAATGCTGGCTTCGATCGGCAATGTTGACAATCAATTAAAAGGCCATATCGGCGTTGGAAAGCATAATGGTTTAACAGATAAACAAATCACGGAAATTTTAGAAATTGCCAATCAAACCGGCGTAAAAGATGTTTTGTTCGGCTTTGGCGCTGAAAACACCGTTTCTGAATATTTTACCGGCAAAAGTTACTTACAACCGTTAACTCAAAAAGGAATAAACGCGGCTAATGTAACTTTTGAGCCTAAAGCCCGCAATAACTGGCATATTCATCATAAAACAGGCCAAACTTTATTGGCGGTTTTAGGCCGCGGCTGGTATCAGGAATGGGGAAAGCCTGCGCAAGAACTTAAAGCAGGCGACGTTGTTAATATTCCCGAAGGCGTCAAACATTGGCACGGTGCGGCGAAAGACAGCTGGTTTACGCATATTGCCATAACTGTTCCGGCTAAGGGCGCAAAAGCGGAATGGCTGGAACCCGTAACGGACGAAGAATATAATAAACTGAAATAAGAAATATACTTAAAAGAGCAAAAGGAGATTTTAAATGAAATATCGCAAAATCGGAAATTTGAAAGTTTCTGCAATTGGTCTCGGCTGTATGGGTATGAGTCATGCTTACGGTGAAAAAACAGCGACAAAAGAAGGGATTGAGTTAATATCCAAAGCCGTTGATATGGGTGTAAATTTCTTTGACACAGCCGAATGTTATGGCCCGTTTGAAAATGAAGAGTTAGTCGGAGAAGCTTTAAAACCCTATAAAGGAAAAGTTGTTATTGCGACCAAGTTCGGCGTTTATTTGGAACACGGAAGTACGGGAGCGCCAATACCCGACGCCAGACCGGAAGTTATTCGTAAATCAATAGACGGTTCATTAAAACGCTTACAAACAGAATGTATTGATTTGTACTATCAGCATCGTGCAGATCCGAATATTCCCGTTGAAGACGTTGCCGGAGTTATGCAGGAATTAATGACGGCCGGGAAAATCAAACACTGGGGTATTTCTCAAGCCACGGAACAAGATATCCGCCGGGCGCATAAAATCTGTCCGTTGACGGCGATACAAAACCGTTATTCCATGATGAGTCGCAATTTTGAAAATCTTTTTCCGGTTTTGGAAGAATTAAACATCGGGTTTGTAGCATTCAGTCCATTGGCAAACGGATTTTTATCCGACAAATACACCAAGGACAGCAAATTTGATGCGCAAACAGATTACAGAGCCAATATGCCGCAGTTTTCAAGAGAAGGTTTCGAAGCCAATCGGGAACTTTTGGAGCTGCTGCGTCATACAGCCCGGAGCAAAAATGCGACGCCGGCACAAATCTCATTAGCCTGGATGCTGGCTAAAAAGCCTTATATTGTACCGATTCCCGGCGGACGCAAGCTTGAACATTTGCAGGATAATATAAAATCTGCCGACGTGGAAATTACGCCTGCTGAATTGAAAGAACTGGATCAGGCATTGGCAAAAGTAAAAATGTCCGAAGTTTTTGGAGGAACAAAACAATCTGATTAAAACGAAATTGATGTTGAAATGTATGATTATTTAACCGCCGGTTGTTTTTAAAATTTCAATGTTCCGGATTTTATTTATTTTTCAACAACTTAACAATCAAAAAAATATCTTGACTTAAAGTAAACTTTAAACATTACACTCTGTTTGTCTGATATTGATCAATCGTTTCGATGGAGGAAAATATGAAATTCGGACCGTCTTTACTTGTTATCGGGATTGTGGCGTTCGTCAGCGCGGCTGTTTTGATTCCGTTAAATTCCTGGGATAAAACTTTTGCCAAAAGCGATAAAGTTACGGTTAAAAAAGTGAAGTTTAAGAACCGGTACGGGATTGAACTGGCCGGGGATTTATATATGCCCAAAAACAGAACGGCCGAAAAACTGCCGGCGATTGCCGTTTCCGGCCCTTTCGGCGCGGTAAAGGAACAGTCTTCGGGTCTGTACGCGCAGACAATGGCCGAAAGAGGCTTCGTTACACTTGCGTTTGATCCGTCTTATACCGGCGAAAGCGGCGGAAAACCGCGTTTGGTTGCCTCACCTGACATTAACACGGAAGATATGAGCGCGGCGGTTGATTTTTTAAGCGCGCAGCCGAATGTGGATTCTGATAAAATCGGCGTGATCGGCATTTGCGGATTCGGCGGTTTTGCGTTAAATGCGGCGGCGATGGACACAAGAATCAAGGCCACCGTCACCTCTACGATGTATGATATGAGCAGAGTTAACGCCAACGGCTATTTTGACGCGATGGATAAAGACGCCAGATACGCTTTAAAAGAAAAATTAAACACGCAGCGCACCGAAGACTTTAAAAACGGCGCTTATGCGGCAGAGGCCGGACTTCCCGACAAACTAACGGGGAACGAACCGCAATTTGTTAAGGATTATTATGATTATTACAAAACGCCGCGCGGATACCACAAACGTTCCAAAAATTCAAATACGGGCTGGAATATGACTTCGTCTCTGTCGTTTATTAACATGCCGATTTTAACCTACAGCGATGAAATCAAAAGCGCGGTTTTAATGATTCACGGGGAAAAAGCGCATAGCCGGTATTTCAGCGAAGACGCCTATAAAAAGCTGACCGGCAATAATAAAGAACTGATGATTATCCCAAATGCGAATCATACGGATTTGTACGACGAAACGGATATAATTCCATTTGAT
>JAJXEL010000141.1 GCA_021639925.1 Alphaproteobacteria bacterium
TCCATAACTTCCCTGATTTGTTAAAGGAAACACCGTCCTTAAGTCTGGAAAGCAAATCACCCGAAGAACGCGCCCGCCTGGAAAAAAGCGATGCCCAGATCTGCCATGATGTGGCCAAACAGTACCACAGCGGCAATAAAATGTATGAAGGCGTTGTCGCGACGGTTCGCAAGGCGAAAGCCGCCGGTGCGCAGTTTGTTCTGTATACGGATTCTCCGGCTTCCGGCGCGATTGCCCGTATGGCGGATATGAATTTCCCGATTGACCTGGTGGACGGCTTGGTCTGTCGTGCCGACGGAACGACCGAAATGGTTGACGGCAAGGCTCAGTTTAAAAAAGCGCCGATGCAGGTAACGGGTGGCCGTTATGACGGTTACCGCGATCAGCTGGTTGCCAAGCTGGGCGACAAACTGGTCATGAATGCCGGCGACGTATGGAAACCCAATATGGACGTCATGCAGGCCATTATGGACCGTCACGGCGCAAAAGCTGAAGAAACGGTCATGGTCGGCGACAATATTAAATCCGACGGCGGCGCTGTTCGCCTGGGGTGCCATTTCGCCTGGCAGAAGGAAGGATCCGAAGTTTGTCCGAAAGCGCAGGAAATGTATTCCAAGATCAATGAAATGTCTGATTACAAAGTCGGCGCGCAGGCGCATCTGGACATGCTGGCCAAAATGTCCAAGGAAAATCCTGCTTTGGGGAAACAGTACCAGGAAAAAATGGTTACTTTGGAAGGCGGCTTTAAAGACCTGAACAAATATTTCCGCTTTAAATCCGCGGAAAGATCAAAAGATCAGACAAACGGACAGTCCATGGCGATGGCTTCGGCTTTAAGGGCTATGACCGGCGGTCGCTGATCTGGTAAAGTTAAAGGAAAAGCACCGTAGAAATGCGGTGCTTTTTTCATAAAGGCGTATGGATTTATTCAAAAAAATCAAGGAATTGCAAAAAATCGTTTTTTGTTAACAGATCCTTGACAGACATAACGGAAACTTGCAATCTATATAAAGCAGAATCAGTTCGTTTGATGAAAGGAAACAATCTTGTCTAATCAATATACGGAAGAAAACTTGATCCGTGCCGCTTCGTTTCTGCCTTCGCAGGAAGAAAAAGAACAGCAGCTGGCGGATATATCCGGCGCGGCAGACCCGTTGTCCGCCCTTTTATATTCAGACGACCGTGAAACTGTTTTGTACGGAATTTTCGGGGACGTGCCCGATTACGATAACCCTGAAATGGAAACGTTGTGGGACGAAGTGCTGGATTCCGATCCCGAAGATGTCTATGAATACTGTTTTCGCAAAGGAATTGATCTGTTCCAGGACGACGGAAAACCCGTCCCGGGGTGGCGTGATATCGCCGTTATGTTAAAAGCCATTGAAAAAGGCATTTTGCAGCTGGCTTGATTCTTTACAGAGGGGACTAATGGCTGATCAACCCGCGCCGGACGTTAAAGAAAATAACAAAACAACGCTGATGACGCGTCTGCGTAATTACTTTTTGACGGGGCTGTTGGTTACGGCTCCGCCGGCTTTGACTATTTATCTGGCCGTTTTGTTCGTCAGTTTTATTGATAACAAAGTCCGTCATTTAATTCCGGAAGAATATAATCCCGAACAGTATCTGCCTTTCGCGATTCCCGGGCTGGGCGTTGTGATCGTTATTGTTGCCCTGATTGTGCTGGGGGCGTTTACAACGGGATATCTGGGACGGCTGTTCGTGCGTATCTGGGAACGCATGTGGGAAAAAATGCCGTTTGTTTCCGGCATTTATTCAACGTTTAAACAGTTGTTTGAAACTGTTTTTTCCAAAAAATCAAATGCTTTCCGCCAGGTCGTTCTGGCTGAATTCCCCAGAAAAGATGTCTGGACAGTGGCGTTTGTGACTTCTGATGTACCGTATGCTTTGTCCGATGCGTTAAAAAATGACGGGCTGGTTTCCGTTTATGTTCCGACAACGCCGAATCCGACGTCCGGATATTGGAGCATATACCGCAAAGAAGACGTTGTTCCGTTGGATATTTCGGTTGAAGACGGGTTGAAAATGGTTATTTCATTGGGAATTGTTTCCAAAAAGAAAGAATATTAAAACGCCGCGGCCGGGGAACCGGGCCGGAAGGATAATTTTGTTTCAATTCTTTTCTTTTCGCCGGGAAAGTGTTAAAAGAAACCCGTAATAAATTTTTAAAACAGAGGCTTAAATGACGTCTTTAGCAGAACAAACGGCGCGCCGCAGAACGTTTGCGATTATTTCCCACCCTGACGCCGGTAAAACGACTTTGACCGAAAAACTGCTGTTGTTCGGGGGTGCCATTCAGATGGCCGGCGCCGTCAAAGCGCGCGGGGAACAGCGCCGCGCCCGTTCGGACTGGATGAAAGTCGAACGGGAACGCGGGATTTCCGTTGCTTCGTCCGTTATGACATATGAATATAAAGGGTGCGCGTTTAATCTGCTGGACACGCCGGGGCATGAAGATTTTTCCGAAGACACCTACCGCGTTTTAACGGCGGTCGATTCTGCCGTCATGGTTATTGACGCCGCCAAAGGGATTGAAGCGCGGACACGTAAATTGTTTGAAATCTGCCGTTTGCGCGATGTGCCGATTATAACGTTTATCAATAAAATGGACCGTGATTCTCAGGATCCGTTTGCTTTGCTGTCTGAAATCGAAGATACCTTGGCGTTAGAAGTCGCGCCCGTTACCTGGCCGATCGGATCAGGCAGGGATTTTAAAGGGTGTTATGACCTGTTGAACGACCGTTTGTTTTTAATGGAACGCGGCGCGACGGCCGAAGCGGAAGTCTGCAACGGGTTAGACGATCCCAAACTGGACGCTTTGCTGCCTGCGGATTTGGCCGCTAAATTGCGCGAAGACGTGGAAATGGTGCGCGGCGTATGCCCTGCTTTTGACAGACAGGCTTATCTGGAAGGAACGCAAACGCCGGTGTTTTTCGGTTCGGCTATTAATAATTTCGGCGTGCGCGAATTGATTGACGGGCTGGTCGCTTATGCGCCGTCGCCGCGCGCGCAGCCGGCCGTGTCGCGTAAAATTGATCCGACGGAAGAAAAGGTAACCGGCTTTGTGTTTAAAATCCAGGCCAATATGGATCCGAAACACCGCGACCGTATTGCTTTTGTCCGGCTGTGTTCCGGACATTTCCAGCGCGGTATGAAGCTTTTGCACGTGCGCAGCGGAAAATATCTGCCGATGCATAATCCGATTATGTTTTTGGCGCAGGAACGCGAACTGGCCGACGAAGCGCTGCCCGGCGATATTATCGGGCTGCCCAATCATGGTAATTTAAGGATCGGGGACGCGTTAAGCGAAGGCGAACAGCTGATTTTTACGGGGATACCGTCTTTTGCGCCGGAATTGCTGCAAAAGATTCGTTCGACGGATCCCTTAAAAGCCAAACATCTGGGCAAAGCTTTGCAGCAAATTGCCGAAGAAGGCGGCGCCAGCGTATTTAAACCGACAATGGGGACGGACTGGATCGTCGGCGTCGTCGGGTCTTTGCAGTTTGACGTTTTGGCCGACCGTATCCGTACGGAATACGAAATTCCCGTTATTTTTGAACCGACCAGCCTGTACACGGCGCGTTGGGTTAAGGCGGAAACGACGGCGGATTTGGAAACGTTTGTCAATGCCAACCGGTCGGCTTTGGCAACGGATCATGACGGGGAATGGGTGTTTCTGGCGCGTAATGCGTGGCATCTGAATAAAACGACAGAAGATTTTCCCAAAATCAAATTGCAGGAAACGCGTCAAAACGCCTGATTTGCAACAAACAAAAAGCTCCTCCTCTTTTCAGCGGGGGAGCTTTTTTTAATATAATGGCGGGCTTAGTATGTTATGTAAAAACTTTTTCCGCTGTCCCATGTGTGGGTGCATTTTATTTTTCCGGAAGAATACATCGAGCAGGAAATTCTTGTATCGCCTGTTCCTGTAACGGAAGTTTTGGACGAATTGAGCTGAATATAAGTTCCCAGTGTCTGATAAGGACAGCTTCCGTCCGGCGTTCGTGTACATAATGTTGGGAAAGAGACCTTATAATCAGATCCGAGCGAACCCGAATAAGTGCCTGTTGATGAAGCCGTACAGGAACATGAAGACGTTTTGGTACAGACGTATCCTTCAGTCGTCAGGCCTCCGTTCGCATATCCGCTTTGACATGATGCGACGCCTGTTCCGTCGCAAACCGCATTAATGCATTCATGGCATTCGTTCATAAACAGATAATATCCGGAATTGCAAAGCGTACATTCGACACAGGGAATCGGGCCGCTGTAATAGCCGGTAGATTTGTTTGTTTTGCAGTTTTGTATCTGATCGGCGCGATATGTCGCCGTCGGGCAGGATTTTATAATACAGTTGGCGCATTGTCCGTAACTGCTTGCGCCTGTGGAAAAAACTTCGCGTCCGGGAGAAAGAGTACAGACCGCGCCGTTTTGCAGGTATTCATAAAAATCGGAATAACCCGACGGGCAGCCAAGTTTGTGGCATTCTGCGTCCAGCATGACATATCCGTCCTGACAGCCTGCCAGACAAATCCCGTTTTCAAGGTAATATCCGGAATTGCAGGTCCGGCAGTTTCCTGTCGTTCCATCACAGTCGGCGCAGGCGTCGCCGCATGATTTCGCGGCATGGCATGTTCCCGCGGAAAGGGAGTATCCTGCAGGACATTCCAGGCAGTTCCCGCTTGCTTCGTCGCATAAAGAGCAGGGGCTTGCGCACCCTTTCGCTATTTCGCCGGAAGCTAATCCCGCAAAGGCGTTCACAGAATAGGATTTTCCTCTTCCTAATTTAACGGCTTTGGCAAGCTTAAAAGAGTTTTCAGAATTAAACATTTCTTCCGCGCCCGCTGAAAAAGTAAGTGTGCAGCATAAGGC
>JAJXEL010000013.1:0-16896 GCA_021639925.1 Alphaproteobacteria bacterium
GCGTGAAAAATACGGCTTAAAACGACTGGAAGGCAATCAGGGTGATATCGTTGATGCGGCTTTTGCCCGTCTGCTGGCGCGTCCCGTTGAACGGGATACGACGGTTTTGGTGCCGGATCCGTCTTACGGCCCGAAAATCGCGGCCGTCTTAAACGCCGTTTACGCTTGCGGCGTAAAAAAGCCCGCCGGCGAATTTTCCGTCTGCCGCTTTTCGGCGGGAAAAAGCGAATACGGCGGATTGAACCAAGTCGTCAGGGAAGACGGCGAATACAGGCTGTATATCGGAACAAAAGAAATACGGATTCCCGTCAAAGCCGGCGATATGTTCGAAGAAATGCATTACGATTACGCCGACGCCGTCCGTTATGCGGCGCAGGTGTTTCGTCAGGCGGCGGCAAAAAAGTACAACCGGGTCGTGTTTGCTTTTGACGAATCGGATTTATACGACGCTCCCGTTGTCAGGGCGGTCAGAAACGAGGCTTTGAAATTAAAAAAAGTCGAAGGAGAAGATTTTTTGATTATGAAGCCCGACGCGGCGGCGGTGATGATGTTTACCGCGCCTTTGCCCGGCGGGACGTGTTATGCGTATGACAATTTATGGGGCGATATTGTTTCGGACGCGATGGATCTGGGCGCCAGCATTGCTTCGGTTAATTCCGTGATTTTGCTGGCGGACGGCCGCGTGTGGCCGGAAATGGGCGGCGCGGGGACGGCGCCGGATTTAATGGAGCTGGCCAAAAAAGAAGGATTCCTGCGCTATGATCCGATCCCGGTGATCGAAGGGCTGGCAATCGGGTTTTCTCAGGCGGCTGTGGCGGAACCGGAAAACCGGCCGCTGAAATCCTATGCGCAGGCGCTGCATGAAGCGTATATCAATGTTTTGAAAAAAGGCATTGCTCCGCCGGATTTGGTGTCAAAACTGAAATCAAAACAAAAAACGGGCGTTGACACGGCTTCGTTTGTCAAAGCGGTAAGGGTAGAATTGTTAACTCTTTTAGGGTTAAAAGAAGAAGCTGCGGCGCAAACGCTGGAACTGCAACAAACGTTAAGGGAAATCAGATGACGGTAAAAACGGTAAAGCTGGAATACGACGGGAAAGAACTGGAACTGCCCGTTTTATATTCGACGACGGGGGAAGGGTGCATAGATATTTCCGAACTGAGGGCAAAAACGGGCCTGACGACTTTGGATCCGGGGTTTGGCAATACGGCGGCCTGCGTCAGTAAAATTACATATGTCAACGGGGAAAAGGGCATTTTGCGTTATCGCGGCATTCCGATTGAAACGGTCGCCGAAAAAATGACGTTTGTTGAAACGGCATGGCTGCTGATTTACGGGCGTCTGCCGACAATGGCGGAAATGAAGGCGTTCAGCACGCGTTTAACAAACAGCGAATTGCTGCACGAAGGGCTGCTGCATCATTTCGACGCTTTTCCGCCCAACGGACAGCCGATGTCGATTTTATCGGCGGTTGTTAATTCTTTGATTTGCTATTCTCCGGAAATTATGAATACGACGGACGAAGAAGCGATGCGCAGCGCTGTCGCGGCGATTATTTCCAAAGTCCGCACGATCGCCGCGTTTTCTTATCGCAAGGCGATGGGGCTGCCGTTCGTTTATCCCGATCCGGCGCGCAGTTATTGTGAAAATTTTCTGCATATGATGTTTTCCATTCCGCACCGGCCGCACCAGCCGACGCCGGAAGCGGTCAGGGCGCTGAACCTGTTTTTAATGCTGCACGCGGACCATGAACAGAATTGTTCGACTTCGACGGTGCGGATCGTCGGGTCGGCGGAAACGAATTTGTTTTCTTCGGTCGCGTCGGGAATTTGCGCTTTGTGGGGGAAACTGCACGGCGGGGCGAATGTCGCCGTGTTTGAAATGTTGTCGCGGCTGGCAAAAGGAGATGAGGATATCGCTTCTTTTATTGAAAGAGTAAAACGAAAGCAGGCGCGTCTGATGGGATTCGGGCACAGGGTTTATAAGACGTTTGACCCGCGGGCGAAGATTTTGAAAAAAGCCGTTTTCGACCTTTTGGAAACCGAACGGGTGGACGATCCGTTGATTGAAGTCGCCTTGAAATTGGAAGAAGCCGCTTTAAAAGACAGCTATTTTAAAGACCGCCATTTGTATCCGAACGTTGATTTTTATTCGGGCATGATTTTGCGCGCTTTGCGGATTCCGCTGAATATGTACACGGTTATGTTTGCGATCGGCCGCGTGCCGGGCTGGATAGCCCACTGGCGCGAAGGCAACGAGGGTCCGCGCCGTCTGGCCCGTCCGCGCCAGCTGTATCAGGGTCCCGTGGAAACGCCGTTTATACCGCTTGACCTGCGGCATGATGAAGAACTTTAAGGAGTACGGGTATGATTTATCAACATCTGAGCGCTAAAAAAAGCGAACTGGACAAGTTGCCCGTTCTGCCTGCCGACGCGCAGGAAGAGTTAAGAAAAAAAGTCGAACTGGAAATTGCTTATGTCGGCGGCGTTTTTGACGGTTCGGCCCTGACGCGCAAAGAAACGGCCGGGATTTTGTATGAAGACAAAACCGTCGAAAAACATTCGCTGACCGAACATATTCAGGCTTTGAACGCCGCTAAAGTGTTCGAAATGATTTCAGAATTGGCACTGAAAGTGAATCATCAGATTGACGACAGCGACGTAAAAAATATTCATCGTATCGTCGTGCGCAATCTGGACGATAAAAACGGCGGCATGTACCGCGGGTTTAAACGGAATTTTCCCGTCGGCACGCACGAAATGCCCGATTCTGCGCGCGTTCAGCGCATGATGAACGATTTCGGCATGTGGCTGTTTGCCGCGCGTACGCTGCACCCCGCGGCTTTGGCGGCTGAAGCGCATCTGCGGCTGATGTCCATTCAGCCGTTCGGAATGGGAAATGCCTGTACGGCGCGTTTTTTAATGAACCTGATTTTAATGCGTCATAATTATCCGCCCGCTTTGTTTTCCCGGCGCGAAAAAAAAGAATATTGGGATACGTTGGAAAATGCAATTTTTAAAAACGACCGGACCGGGTATGACAAATTAATCAGCCGGGCGGTCAACAGGGCTTTGGAAACATATATTCAGGCCGCTTCGCACCGCGTTTTTGAAGAAACGGACCGCGATCCTTATTTTCTGCGCATCGGCCAGCTGGCCAAAGAAACGGGCGAACGCGTATCGACGCTGCGTTACTGGACGGGGCTGGGGTTGTTGGAAACGGCCGGCAAGACGTCGGCGGATTATACGCTGTATTCTTCGGAAATTTTGCCGCGTATCAAACGGCTGAAAGAATTAAAGGAACAGCGTTTTACATTGGAAGAAATCCGCGCCAAACTGCGTGAAGAATAGTTTTTACCGGAATATCCGCCGTCGGAATACAATCAAAAGGAAGTGGCGCGCGACAGGCTCGCCTAATGTCTGAATACCGGTTTTTGATATTTTTGAGTACAGTGTTATCGGGTTAAACGGTAAGACAAGGAGATCTGTATGTCTGTTGATGAACGGCTTGTTGCGAAAAAAATGGCAAAAGCTTTAGCTTTTTTATGTTTAAACGAACATTTTAAACTGCCTTTGCATAACGGTAACAACCCCGTTTCGAAAACGGGCGATTATACCGACGTTTTCATTACGGACGCCGAAGGCCGTCAGATGATCTGGTGCCAGACTTGCCGCGTTTCATATCATGAACGTGAAATGATGGTGGAAGACGTCGCTAACGGCATTTATGATTTTTTACTGAATATTGAAACGGATTCTTATGCCCGTCGGCTGGAAGACGCTTACCGCGCTTCCGTGCACTGGAAAGAATCGGGGTACAAAAAAAAGCCTAAAAAGAAAGCGTAATTTTTTTTGTTTCTTTTAAATCGGATTCAAGGTAAAACAAAATGTATGTTTTAACCGACGGATCTGATTTTAAAATGAAAAAATCTGCCTGTTGCGGGCTGCTGCCCGTTGGAATGACGGACGTTCTGCCTCCCTTTGTTGACGCCGAGGCCGAAGCTGTCGAAAAAGCGACGGGCGTTTTTCAAAGCTGCGGTTATCAGCGCGTCGCGCCGCCGCTGCTGGAATTTGAAGAAACGCTGTTGTCCGAAAAATATAATGACCTGTCAACCCAGACGTTTCGCGTAACGGACGCGGTGTCCGGCAAAATCATGGGGCTGCGCGCCGATATGACGCCGCAGATCAGCCGGATTGCGGCAACGCGCTTGCAAAACGAACCCCGGCCGCTGCGTCTGGCTTATGCGGGGCATGTCGTGCGCATGTTTCCGACGCAGCTTAATCCGTCGCGCCAGATTTTGCAGGTCGGGGCGGAGCTGATCGGGGCCGATTGCGCCAAAGCCGACGCCGAAATTATTCTGCTGGCGGCTGAAACGCTGGAAAAACTGGGCGTGCCGTCTTTTGTGTTCGATTTAAATCTGCCGACGTTGTTCCCGGCGTTGTGCGCGGCCTGCGGTATTGACAAAGACGACCGCGAAAAAATGTCGGTCCTTCTTAATCAAAAAGATTTTTCCGCCGCTTTGGCCGTTTTGGAAACGACAAATAAAAAAGCGCGCGACGCAAAGTCCGTTTTCGCTTCTTTGTTTCAGGCCTTCGGCGATTGCGGCCGCGTGCTGGAAATACTGCGGCCTTTGCCTTTGCCGGAAGAAGCCGCCGCGGAACGCGCCCGGCTGGAAGAAGTCGCCGCTTTGCTGAAAAAGGAAAAACAGAATCTTTCTTTAACGGCGGACGTTTTGGAAAACCGGGGATTTGAATATCACTGCGGCGTCGGTTTTTCGATTTTTTCCAAACAAAGCGGACGCGAACTGGGGCGCGGCGGGCGGTATATCGCCGGCATTGACGGCGCTTTGTCCGAACCGGCGGCCGGCGTGACGCTATTTATGGCCGATATTTTGGCCGTTTTGGAAAAAAATGAAACAAAAACGCGCGTTTATGTTCCTGTTGACGTTTCTTTTTCGCAAACGGCGGATTTGCGCGCCAAAGGATATGTCGCCGTCTGCGGGGTCAGGCCCGGCGGACGCGAAGAAGCACGGCGGCTGCAATGCAGCTGTATTTACACGGGCGGCCGGGTGCAGCCGCTTTAGCTTAATTTTTTTAAGGAGCAGAAAATATGACCAATATCGTAATCATCGGCGCCCAGTGGGGCGATGAAGGCAAAGGAAAAATTGTCGATCTGATGAGCGAAAAAGCCGACGTCGTCGTTCGTTTCCAAGGCGGAAACAATGCCGGACATACATTGGTGGTTGATGGGGTAACCTATAAATTGTCTTTGCTGCCGTCGGGGATTGTCCGCGGTAAAATGTCTGTCGTCGGCAACGGCGTCGTTGTCGATCCGTGGGCTTTGCGCGACGAAATCGGCCGTGTCAGCGCTTTGGGCACGAAAGTGACGCCCGATGTTTTAAAAATTTCGGATCAGGCGACGTTGATTCTGCCGCTGCACCGCGAATTAGACCAGATGAGCGAAGCCGCTGCCGGAAAAGGAAAAATCGGCACGACGGGGCGCGGAATCGGTCCGGCGTATCAGGATAAAGTCGCCCGCCGCGCGATCCGTGTCGGCGATCTGGCCGAAAAGGAATCTCTGCCGGCGAAAGTGGATAACCTGCTGTTGTTCCATAACGCTTTGCGCAAAGGCTGGGGACAGCCGGAAATCGACAAAGCCGATTTGATGCAAAAGCTTGATGAAATTGCCGAATTCATTCTGCCGTTTGCCGTGCCGGCATGGAAAATCTTGTCCGAACAGGTTAAGGGCGGCAAAACCCTGTTGTTTGAAGGCGCTCAGGCAACCATGCTGGACAATGATTTCGGGACATATCCGTTTGTGACGTCTTCGAACACGATTGCCGGCCAGGCCGCTGTCGGATCGGGCGTCGGCATGAGGGATATTGATAAAGTGATCGGCGTTGTCAAAGCTTATACGACGCGCGTCGGTTCCGGTCCGTTCCCGACGGAATTGTTTGACGAAGACGGCGACCGTATCCGCGAAGTCGGCCGCGAATTCGGAACGGTAACGGGGCGACCGCGCCGCTGCGGCTGGTTTGATGCGGTGCTGGTGCGTCAGGCGATCGCTGTCAACGGTGTGCAGAATCTGGCGGTGATGAAGCTGGACATTCTGGACCAGTTTGATGAAGTCAAAGTTTGTGTCGGATATGAATATAACGGGCAGAAACTGGATTATTATCCGATGCAAATGAATGCGCAGGCGGGCGTAAAACCGGTTTATGAAACGCTGCCGGGGTGGAAATCGTCGACTTACGGTATCCGGGAATATGACAAATTGCCGGAAAACGCCAAAAAGTACATTGCCAGGCTGGAAGAACTGCTGGGCGTGAAAATCGGCATGATATCGACCAGTCCGGAACGCGAAGATACGATCGTTCGTTATGATCCGTATGAAAAATAATAAAAAACTTTTTATTTGATATAAATTATGTAAAATAGGGGGATAAGCAGAATGCTTTTCCCCCTTGTTTTTTTATGACCAGAAGGAAATGATGACCGAAAAGAATACAATAAAAACACAGGTTCAGTCTGCGGCGCCGATGGGGTCCTATTTGTCGCGCAAAGGGGTATTTACGCTTGTCAAGGGTAAGTTCAGGGTATATCCCGATCTGCCGTTGCCTTTGTTGGATATGCCGAACGCCAAAGCGTATCAGGCAGAGGAAGTTTCCTCTCCGGATCACAAAATTTTTGCTTTGGTGTGCAAACCTGAACTGCCTGTCCGGAAAGATCATATCAAAGCGAGAACCGGATTGAAAATGGAGGGGGTCCTGCCGCTGGTGGACGCGGGGGTGGCTTTGTGGCAGCCGATCGGCCGCAAGACCATGTTTCTGCTGTATGAAAAACCTTTGGGCGGGCGCGTCGTTCATTCAAAAACATATGATAAAATCCTGCCCGAAGAAGAAGCGGAAAAAATTACGCGCTGGATCCGGCCTTTGCTGATGGGGATTAATAATTTGTCTTTGCGCGGATTGACGCACAGGGAAATCCGGCCGGATAATTTATTTTACCTGGATGCAGAAAAAACAAAAGTCGTTTGGGGGGATTGCATTTCTTCTCCGCCGGGATTTGATCAGCCGCCGACGTTTGAAACGATTGAATCTTCGATGTGTTCTCCCGCCGGGCGGGGAAGCGGTATGACGTCGGACGACTTGTATGCTTTCGGCGCGACGCTGATTTGTCTGGGGCTGGGGTATAATCCGGTTGAAAGTTTGTCTGCCGACGAATTGCTGGAATTGAAAATTTATAAAGGGTCTTATGCGACGCTGATCGGTGAAGAACGGGTTTCTTTGGGATTGATCGAGTTGCTGCGCGGGTTGCTGGCTGATAATGTTTCTCAGCGCTGGGATATTTCTTCGACGCAGCTGTGGGCGGACGGGCGGCGGCTGACGCCGGTACAGGCAAAGGCGATTAAAGCGTCCCAGCGGCCGTTTTTGTTTAATAACGTCGAATATTTTTCCTATCGGACGCTGGCGTATGCTTTTTCCAAAAACTGGGATCTGGCCGCGGAGGCAATCCGGTCGGAAAAGCTGCAAACCTGGCTGATCCGCGGGTTTGACGACAAAGAAACGGCCGGCGCGATCGAAAAATCAATAGGTATGGCTTTGGTCCGTTTTTCAACGAAAGAAAAACAGGACGATTTCTTTGTTGCCAGAACGTGCATGCTGTTGGATCCTTCGGCACCGCTGCGGGTGCGCGAATGCGCGTTTATGCCTGATGCTTTGGGGCAGATGATGGCAACGTATGTGTCCGATGAAAGAATGATCAAAGTTTTAATCGGGCTGGTTGCGACCGGGTATTTGGAAAGCTGGCATGAATTTCACCGCGACAGAGTGGCCGAACAACATGTTAAAAGCATGCAGATCATTTTGCAAAAGCCTGAACTGGGTATGGGAATTGAACGGCTGATTTATGATTTAAACGACGGCATGCCGTGTCAAAGCCCTTTGGTGATTAAAGATTATGTTGACGAAGTCAAAGACCTGATGCCCGCGTTGGAAGAAGTTGCCAAAAAAGCCGGTCCGAAAACCGAACCGATTGACAGGCATATTGCGGCGTTTATTGCGGTAAAATTCGGAACGAAGTTATCCGATCAGATTGCTTTGCTCAATTCGCCGAAAGAAAATGTGTCAATTCAGGGAATGTTGAATATTTTCGCTTCTTTGCAGCAGACTTTCGGCCCGGAAAAACTTTATGCGTTCGGCAGCTGGATCGGAGGGTTGCTGGCGCCGATTATCAACAGATATCACAGTTTGGAAAAACGTCAGCAGCTGGAAAAAAATCTGCCGAAATTTATTCGCAAAGGATCACTGCCGGATATTTATGCGTTTCTGGACGATAAACAGGAACGCCTGATGGACATCAGTTATTTTGAACAGGCGAAAAAAGAATATGCCAAATTGTCCGAAGAAATTGAATTTCTGGACGGGAACCGGGAAAAACGCGAACAGGAAGGATTGATGCTGGGCCATCAGATCGCCGCCGTTATTTCTTTCGGCATTGCCGTGCTGACCATGTTCCTGCTGTTGCTGGCCCAGTTTTTGCGGAGATAACCCCATGAAGAAAGATGAAAAAAAAAGAAAAAAAATCAAAGATTCTTTCCTGACTTCGGGATTATCCTTTCTGATTTTATTCCCGATGCTGTTTTTAATGTTGCCGACTGTGGTTTTTTTATTCCTCAGCATGTTGCCGACTCTGGTCGCTTTGATTATAGATACCAGTTCAAAAGCAAAGTTTAAATACAAGTGGTTGTGTATCGGCGGATTGAATTTTGCCGGGGCTTTGCCGTTTTTATTTAAGTTGTGGTTCGGCAGCAATACGTTAGACGGGGCCGTTAATTTGTTTTTAGGCCATGTTTCCTTTATCGTTATTTATTTGGCGGCCGCCATCGGCTGGATCTTTTACCGCTGTATTCCTCCCGTCGTTTTAAGCTTTTTGGAAATGAATGACCAGCGCCGCGTCGTGCATTTGCGCGAATTGCAAACCAAACTGATCGCCAAGTGGGGGGAAGAAGTGGTCGAAGGAACAGATATAAAAACAGCCGCCGTTTTAGGAAGGAAAAACATAGTTCCGCCGCCGTCTGCCGCGCCGCAGGGCGCTTCTGCGGCGGTTCCCGGTTCCGTCGATTCTAAAACGCCGTCGAACTGACGGATTTCTTTTCTTTGCGCCAGGCCAAAGGCAGCAACAAGACAAAAACCGTCATATATTCCAAACGTCCCAGCATCATATTGCCGGATAAAATCCATTTAACACTGTCGGGCAGGTTGGCAAAACTGCCCTGCGACCCGATAACGGGGCCGAAAGCCACCCCCGTATTGCCAAGACTGGATAACGAAGCGCTGATCGCAGTGATAAAGTCCAGTCCGATTAAAGAAAGCAATAAAACCGAAGTCAGAAATGACAGTAAAAAGATAGCCATAAATACGAATACGCCCGAAGAAATTTCTTCTGTCAGCGGTTTGCCGTTATATTTGGCGATAAATATGCCGTGAGGCAGGATTTTGCGCCGTAAATACTGCATGGACGATAAGTACATGATATTAAACCGGAACATTTTAATTCCGCCGGACGTTGATCCGCTGCATGCGCCAATCGGCAATAAAAACGTAAAAAACATAACCGCAAAATTGCCCCAGGATTCAATATCGCTGTTGACAAATCCCGACGAAGTAACCACCGAAATGAAATTAAACGCGGCGAACCGTATGCTGTCAAACAAAGAAACGTTGCATTTTACGATCAGGTAAAGCGACAAAATAAAAACGCTGAACAGGAAAAAATACGTATACGTTCTGATCTGAATATCATTTTGCACATGCCGCCAGTTTTTCTTAAACAGAAAATACGAAACCAGCAAAGGCATGCCGCAGACAAACATGAAAAAAACAAGGATCCATTGAGAAAGGGGCGACAATTCCATTGCCGAAGAATTTCTGGGAGCAAAGCCGCCGGTCGGAATCGTCGCCATGCTGAAGGTCAGGGATTCAAACATGTTTAATTCCGAAAAATACAGCAGCAACGTACATAATGCCGTCAAAATAGTATAAACAATCATGATTGTGCCGATGACCTGAGATGTTTTCGGCAGCGTTTTGTCAGATTTATCCGAAGATTCCGTCGCATACAGCTGCATGCCCCCGATTCTTAACAACGGCAGGATTCCCAGCGCGATAACGATAATTCCCACGCCGCCGAACCATTGCAGCATGGCCCGCCATAACAAAATTCCCCGGGGCTGGACGGCCAAATCCCGGATAACCGTCGCCCCCATGGTTGTCAGGCCGGACATGGCTTCGAAAAAAGAATCCGTGTAGCTTAAAGGCTGCGGGGAAAAGAAAAACGGCAGCGCTGAAAACGAACACACCAGCAGCCAAACCAGCGACGTTGTCAAATACATTTCCCGGACGGTTAATTTTTCATATTTATCATAAAATGTCGCGACAAACAGGACGCCGAAAAAAAACGTAACGCCCGCGGCCTGCCAGAACGACCGGGCCGAACCGGCGTTACCGTCTGAAAAATCCAGTATTCCCGGAATAATCATTGTTGTTCCGAAAACGATCAGAATACAACCGGAAACGAAAAAGGTAATGCCAGCTCTCATAAAAAATTCCTACAACGGCGCGCAAGCTTCCGCCAGCCACCGGGCTGTCTGCGGATCGACCAGCGGCGAAATAATCCGGCGGATCCGGGCGTGGTAACCGTCCAGCCAGACTTTTTCCCGCGGCGTTAACTGCGCTTTGTCAATCAGGCGTCTGTCAAACGGCGCCAGACTGAGCGTTGAAAGTCCCAGCGTTTTTATTTCGGATCCTTCCGTCGGTGGCAGCGGTTCCACCATAACGACGTTTTCCAGGCGGATTCCGAACGCATCGGCTTTGTAATATCCGGGTTCGTTGGAAATCAGCATGCCGGGCATCAAGGCAATCCGGCTGGAACCGCGGGCGATTCTTTGCGGGCCTTCGTGTACGCTTAAATAACTGCCGACACCATGCCCTGTCCCGTGGGCGTAATCTACGCCGTCGCGCCATAAAAACTGACGCGCCAGAATGTCCAGCTGAGATCCTGTCGTTCCTTCGGGAAAAGCGATGGTCGCAATCGCTATGTGACCTTTCAGCACCTGCGTATAGCGCTTTTTTTCCAAAGCGGAAACATTGCCGACCGCGATTGTGCGCGTGATGTCCGTCGTTCCGTCCAAATACTGCGCGCCCGTGTCAATCAGGAACATGGCGTCCGGTTTGATCGGCGCATTATTTTTTTCGCTTGTGTGATAATGAATATAGGCGGCGTTTTTTCCCGAAGCCGCAATCGTTGCAAAACTTTCGCCGCGGTACAGCGGATTGTCGGCGCGGAATTCGTCGATTTTTCTGACCGCGTCCATTTCCGTCAGGCCGCCTTTGGGCGCTTCTTCGTCAAACCAGCGCAGGAAACGGCACATGGCGATACCGTCTTTGATATGGGCGTTGACGGCGCCGTCGCGTTCCGTAATGTTTTTACAGGCTTTGCGGATCAGGCAGGGATCTTCTTTGGCATGAACGGTCGCGCCGGCGGCGGACAGGCGTTCGTAAATCCATGCGGGGGACAAAGCCATGTCAAGTTGTACGCGCGCTTTTTGTATACCCAGCGCGTCTAAAATGACGCCCAGCAGGTCGGGGGATTTGATTTCCACCAGCGGACTGAGCAGGGAACGCAGATGATCCGTTATTTTTGCAGGATCCACGAACCAGTCGACGGTTCCGTTTTTATACAGGACGGCAAAAGACTGAACGATGGGGACATAAGGAATATCCCGGCCGCGGACGTTTAACAGCCAGGCGATTGATTCGGGCGAAGAAAAAACCAAAGCATCGTCCTGGTCCATGCCGAGCGCGGAAGTAATTTCGGCGATTTTTGCCGTGCTGTCCAACCCTGTGTACTGTTCGGGCAGGAAAACGGCCCGTTCAATGTCGGCGGCGGGCTTGTCCGTCCACAGCGTGTCAACAGGATTATAGGGCAGGGGAACAATTTTCGCGCCGTTTTTAGCACAGGCCGCCGCCATTTTTTTGACTTCGTTCGGCGTATGCAGCCAGGAATCGTATCCGATACAGGCGCCGGCAGGCAAAGCCGCGAACAGCCAATCCCCCGCGCGGGCGTCCGGCGTTTGGATAACGGTGATTTGCTGAGTTTCCGTTTCTTTTTGAGCTTGTAAGGTATACCGCCCGTCGACGAACAGGAAAGCTCTGTCCAGCAAAATGACGGCTTCCCCGGCAGATCCGGAAAAACCGGTCAGCCATTCCAGCCGTCTGGCCGACGCGGCGACGTATTCGCCCTGATATTCGTCGGCCGTCGGAACCAGCAGTCCGAAAAAGCCGTTTTTCAGCATCCATTCTCTTAACGCGGTCAGTTTATCCATGTTTTTTTCCTTTTTTATCGCCCGACGATCAGCGTGCTCCAGCCTTCCAGGCGGTAACGTTTCTTTAATTGCAGCCCGACGCGGCGGTGGGCGTCTAAAACCCAGGCTTCCTGCCTGTACAGCAGACCGGATAAAACGGCCAGCCCGTCAGGCGCCAAAACCGACGCCAGGTCTTTGGCCATCAGTGTCAGCGGGCGGGCAAGTATGTTTGAAAAAACAAGGTCATACGGTGCCTTGGACCGGATAATCATCGGCTTGTATCCGTTGCCGGCGCGCGCCGTGATATAACGTGACAAATGGTTGATTTTGGCATTTTCTTTGGTCACACGGACAGATTCCGGATCAATGTCCGCCGCCATGACGTTTGTCCTGAACGTCAGCGCGGCCGCCAACCCCAAAATACCCGAACCGCAGCCCATATCCAAAATGTTTTTCGGCCGTTTGAATCGGGATATTTCTTCCATGGCCGTTAAGCAGCCTTTGGTCGTGAAATGTTCGCCGGAACCGAAAGCGGTCGCCGCGTCGATTTTTAAAGACAGTTTTGTTTTCGGCGGCGGTTCCTGAATGTGCGATCCGTAAATATAATACCGTCCGACTGAAACAGGAGCAAAGCTGATCAGGTTTTCTTTCAGCCAGTCCCTTTGCGCCAGTTCGCTTAAACGGTATTCCGGCAGACAAACGCCTGCCGCCGCGGCCGCCAAAGACAAAGACGCGTTTAGCAAGGCTTCGTCCGGCCGGTTTTGAAAAATAGCGTCCAGCTGCCATTTGCCTTTGTCCGGGCCGGTTTCGATTTCCGAAGCCAGCAGAGCCGTATTGTCCCCGTCCAAAGCGCGTTCAAAAAAAGGAACGGATTCGGGGGATAAGATAAAAGAAATTTGCCAATTGCTTGCGGGTTGTGTATCCATTATGCGATTTCCAAATAATCTGCCATGATTTTTTTAATACTGCCGTCTTCGAACAAAACTTGCGTGTTTTCTCCGTTTGCCGCGACGACTTTTCCATATCCGTACCGGCTATGATAAACCTCTGTTCCGATTTGAAAAGCAGGTTTTCGCGTATTGCCGAAATAGGACGCTTTTTTTTCTTTTTTATAAAAATAACTCCGGTTTCCGCCGTTCCAATCGTTGTAACCGTAATCATATCCTCCGCCGGCGGAAAGATTTGTCATTTCGACGTGTTCTTCGGGAATCTCGTTGATAAAACGCGACGGCAGATTGTTCTGCCATTGATTGAATATCCGGCGCGATCCCGCGAAAGTAATATAAACGCGTTTTTTGGCCCGCGTAATGCCGACATAAGCCAGGCGGCGTTCTTCTTCCGTATTTCCTTCGTCCATTGCTTTTTTGTTCGGAAAGATTTCTTCTTCCCAGCCGGGCAGAAAAACAACGTCGAATTCCAGCCCTTTGGCCGCGTGCAGCGTCATGACGGAAACATGATCGCCGATCGTGGCGGCGTTGTCGTTGTCCATTACCAGGCTGATATATTCCAGATATTGTTCAAACGTATCGTAATTGCTTTTGAATTCGCCGACCAATTCGCGCAGGTTTTCAATACGCCCTTCGGCTTCGGGCGTTTTTTCCGTCCGCCGCATTTCCATATAACCGCTGTCTTCCAGCATTTGGCGCAGCATTTCGTCCGGCGTCGTTTCCGGCGCTTTTTTCCGCCAGGAATCATACAGGGCAAAGAAATGTTCTAATCCGGTTTTGGCCGTTCCTTTCAGGCCCTTGTCCTTTATCAGCCGTTCGGCGGCTTCGTACATGGAAATATGATTTTCCTTCGCCTTTTGACGGATTGTCTGCAATGCCGTATCGCCGACGCCGCGGCGCGGTTTGTTGACAACACGCATAAAAGCCATATCGTCTTTGGGCTGGACCAGCAGGCGGATATAAGCCGTCGCGTCGCGGATTTCTTCGCGTTCATAAAAACGCATGCCGCCGATGACTTTATAGGATATGCCGTATTGCAAAAAAGCGTCTTCAATCGCGCGCATCTGAAAGCTGGCGCGGACTAAAACCGCCATGTCGGACAGTTTCGTACCGTGTCTTTGTTCGCGTTCTATTTGTTCGCAGATTTTGCGCGCTTCGTCTTCGCCGCTCCAAACGCCGGAAATGTTGATTTTTTCCCCGGTCATTTCTTCGCGTCCGGGGGCGGGGTGCAAAGTTTTGCCCAGCCGGTTCTTATTATGCGCGATCAAGCCGGAAGCCCCCGCCAGAATATGCGCCGTAGAACGGTAATTGCTTTCCAGCCGGATCAGGGCCGCGTTCGGAAAGTCTTCTTCGAAACGCAGAATATTGCCGACTTCCGCCCCTCGCCAGGAATAAATCGACTGGTCGTCGTCGCCGACGCAGCAGATGTTATTGTGTCCCGCGGCCAGCATGCGCAGCCATAAATATTGAATGATGTTGGTATCCTGATATTCGTCGACCAAGATGTATTTAAACTGTTTGCGAAAAGCGTTTAAAATTTCAGGATAATGATTGAATAATTCCATGCAATATAACAGCAGATCGCCAAAATCCGCCGCATTCATCGCCTGCAGACGTTCCTGGTACAGTCCGTACAGCCGTTTGACCAGCGGGCCGACGGGAAAAGGCGATTGGTCGGCTTTTTCAGGCGTTAATCCCTGGTCTTTCAGGCGTTGAATCTGATTAAGGATCATTTGCGGCGGGTTATCTTTTAAATCAACATGCTGGTCCGCCATAATTTGTTTGATCAGACGTTCCTGATCCGATGCGTCCAATATGCCGAATCCGGGCGCCAGGCCGACTTTTTCGGGGTGATTGCGCAAAATACGCAGCCCGATGCGGTGGAAAGTCCCCAGCCATAAAGCCCGGCTGTCTTCCCCGATAACGGCGTTCAGGCGTTCCTGCATTTCCGCCGCCGCTTTGTTTGTAAACGTTACGGCCAGGCATTGAAACGGCAAAGCTTTGCCCGTCTGGATAATGTACGCCAGCCTGGCCGTCAGCACCGTCGTTTTTCCCGTCCCCGCGCCGGAAAGGACCAAAACGGGACCTTCCGTCGTTTGAACGGCCTGTTTTTGTTCGGGATTCAGCCGGCTGAAATTAAAATCAGATTCTGTCATGTTTTTGCTTTCGTTTCTTTCTTTTTGTACCCTGAAAAAGGTTAAAAATTCAAGAACGAAAACGGTACGTTTACAGTTGTTTTCTGATTGTCAGGATATTCTGGCCGTTTTGATAGGCATATGTTACGGAATCCATCATGCGTTTAACCATAAACAATCCCATTTTTCCGGGTTCGCGCTGCATCAGCGGAATGGTGACGTCAGGGTCGGGGCGGTCCAGCGGGTTGAACGGTATGCCCGAATCGGCAAATGTAACGGTGATAAAGGCGGGATTTCCCCCTACAGCACAGGAAATGTCAACAAATCCGCCTTCCTTGCGGCCGGGATAGGCGTATTTGGCAATGTTGCTGAATATTTCTTCAACAGCGACAATAATGTCGGCAGCGCAGGGCGATTGCATGCCGGACAGCATGGAATCAACAAAATTCAGCGCGTCGTCAATCCGGTCCATTTTGGCCGGAATATACAGGCGGTTTTTCAGATAACGCAGCGCAAACATTGTAAAATCGTCGGATTGTTCGCAGCCGTTTTCAAATTCCTTGACGGCGGCTTTGACATTTAAAACGATATCCCTGACGCTGCCGGAAGGATTGGTATTCAGGATTTTTTTCAGTCTGTCCTGCGAAAACAGAGCATAATCGGGATTTTCGGCTTCTGTAATGCCGTCGGTATACAAAAATAAAGTATCATTATAGTTTAATTGTATTTCGTATTGCCGGTAATTATGTTCGATTGCTCCCAGAACAAATCCCGGATCGACAGGCAGTTGCTGAAATGATCCGTTTTGCCGGCATATGTACGGCGGCGTATGTCCTGCGTTGACATAAGTCAGCTTTCCGTCGTCAATATTTAAAATCCCCATAAACGCAGTGACAAACATGTTGATTTTGTTGTCTTCGTACAGCTGGCGGTTAATGCGCTGGAATATTTCGGCGGGAGAATATCCCATGTTTGTCAGGTTTTTCAGCAAAGCCCGGGTCGTCATGACAAACAAAGCTGCGGGAATTCCTTTTCCCGAAACGTCAGCGATGGTAAAAGCCAGGCGGGACGGATCGCCGTCCAGCAAAAAAAAGTCATAAAAGTCGCCGCTGACTTCCTTTGCAGGGCGGGAAAGGGCAAACAGATCTATTTTATTTTGATCGGGAAAAGCCGGAAAAACAGCCGGCTGCTGCGACGTTTGAATCTGATAAGCCAGACGCAGTTCGCTGTTGATGCGCCGCAATGAATCCTGATGAGCCTTTTGCAGCCCCGCCACCATTGAATTAATACTGTCGGACAGGGAAATAAATTCGTCGTTTGTCGTCACATTGACTTTTTCATTCAAATCGCCTTGCGTAATTTTCTTTAGGGAAGCGTTAATTTTTTTGATCCCTGAAATAACCATGCGGTCTAAAACAACGGCGGTTAAAAAGTACACGACCGAAAATAGA
>JAJXEL010000013.1:16906-18683 GCA_021639925.1 Alphaproteobacteria bacterium
TAAAGGTTTGTTTCAAAGTAAATTCCTAAAAAAACATAGTTTCTGTAAGGTTCATAGTAAAAGAAAGCCTTTTTCCCGTTTATTTCCGCGCGATAAGTTCCGCTTTTTTTGTTCCATACGCGATGAAAAATGTCGTCTTGATATATTTCTTTTAAAATACCGGTATTAAATATATCTTGTTTGGAAAAACGTGAATTGCCGTTGCTGATTAACCTGCCGTTGCGGGCAATCATCATTGATCCGGCGCCGTAATTGTCCAGCTTCATGTTTGCGGAAAGGCGTTCAGTGGACAAATCCTCCATAAAGTCGTCGTATTTTTTACAGGAAAAAGAAACGCGGACAAAACGATTATCCGGTCCCCATGCGGCAAACGCGTTTAATTTCCGGCTGTCTTTATTGTCGCAGGGTTCTTCGGTTAAAAAAAGAGGCCCTTGGGAAAACAAATTCGTATAATTCCGCAAAGGCTGCCCCGGTTCTGTCCCCGCGGAAAGAAAAGATTCCGACGGATCAGGGGAAATAATTTGCAAGTCTTCCAAATCATTATTCTTTTTCCAGGCGTTTAAAAAAACGGCGTCTTTTGTCAGATCGGGATCGCTTTTTAGGCTTAAAGCCAGATTGTTCGCTTTTTCTTTCAGGATTTCTTTGATCTTCTGGGATAAAGATAAAACGCTTTTTTCATGGGCGTCAATTTGATAACGCAAATAATTGATTCTGGTCTTGATCGTCAGAACGGCCGTTCGTTCCGCCAGTTTCGTCTGCGCCACATACGTCAGGGCAGACGTCGCGCAAAATGAAATAAAAAAGAACAGCAGCAGCCATTTCTGAAGTTTTTTCTTCATTCTTACTCAATTGTCAGAAAAGTAGAAAAACCCGTGATCGTTAAAACGTTCATAACAGAATAATTGACGTTTTTTATCACCATTTTTCCTTCCGCCTGGGAAACGGCTTTCTGCGCCGACAACAAAGCCATTAAACCGGAAGATGCCAAAAATTCAACGTTGCGAAAATCCAATATGATATTTTTCGTTTCTTTCAAAGAAGTCAGAATCTCCCTTTGCAGCAAAGATGCTGTCGGCGTGTAGAGTTTTCCTGATAATTCAAGGACAAGAGCGTTATTTTCAATTCGCCTGATGATGTTCATCTTTCTTTCCCTTTGTTTTTTTGAACACTTTTAAGTTAATGCTCTTTTGTTTTAATTTCAACTCTTGTCTACATCAATACGTTAAATAAAAAAGCCTGTTTTTTTCACAGGCTTTTTTATCACGGAATTGAAATGTTTTCGCAAAACGGCTTTTTTGGCTTAAACGGTCTTTTGGTCCGGTTGGGATTTACCCTTCGCGTTATCTGCGAAATTATTTTATCAGCGGGTTAATCCTTTGATAAAACCGATGACTTTCCCGACATTGACTTTCCGCCCGCTCTTCCCCTGAATATTAATGCCGCTGCGGTCAATGGTAACTTTGGCATTTGTCTGGCCGTTGCTTTCCGTGCCGATTTGAATACCGCTTTTGTCATGCGAAACGGAAACATTTCTGCCGGTTTGATTGTCGGTCAGAACAACCTTGGCTGATCCTTCCTGCGTATCGTATTTGACATAAGTTGCCGTAACCCCTTCTTTTGTCGGGTCGGCTGCCCGGCTGATCCGGCCGTGCAGTCCGATCTTGCCGTCTTTGCCGATTTCTGCCTGCGTGTATCCGTCTTCGGTATTATGGGTCGCCGTTGTTCCAAAACGATTGGCGTTGACTGTCGTCGAACTGCCGTTGTCATGATGGATTGT
>JAJXEL010000013.1:18783-20789 GCA_021639925.1 Alphaproteobacteria bacterium
TGTATCCGTCTTCGGTATTATGGGTTGCCGTCATTCCAAAACGATTGGCGTTGACCGTCGTCGAACTGCCGTTGTCATGATGGATTGTTGCTCCGGCGGTTTGGTTGCGCAGGTCAAAGTCGGCATTACTGACTTCCGTATCACCGATCTGTGTTTTAAATGCGTGTCCTTTGGCATTGAAGCCTTCTGAATCATGGGTCAGTTTGATGCTCTTGCTGTCATGATCGGAATATAACCCGATCTGTTCGCCTGTGCTGCCGTGACTGATTTGGACGTTGCTGCCGGTTTGATTGTCGGTCAGGATAACTTTGGCTGATCCTTCCTGTGTATCGTATTTGGTATAGGTTGCCGTAACCCCTTCTTTTGTCGGGTCAACGTCCCGGCTGATCCGGCCCTGTAATCCGACCTGACCGTCTTTACCGACGCCAACCTGCGTGTATCCGTCTTCGGTATTATGGGTTGCCGTCATTCCAAAACGATTGGCGTTGACCGTCGTCGAACTGCCGTTGTCATGATGGATTGTTGCCGACATAGACTGGCTTTGTGTGTTAAAATCTCCGGTTAAAGTCGTCGCCGCCGCCGGCTGTTCGGAGACGGTCGGTTCCGCGACTTCTGCCGCCGGCATTTCAATTTCCGGAGTCTGTACCGGGTCAGGCAGATCGTTAATGACCGGTTCAACGGCGATATCATTTAAAGAAGACGTCGCTTCATTTAAATCAATACCAGACGCCATGGCGGACATATCCATTGCCGGCGCCGTGTTTTGCAAAGAGTCTATAACATTTTCAACACTGTCCTGAACGGATCCGAATGTGTTGGAAATACAATCGTTAACCATGTCGGCGACTTCGTCGTTCGCATATGCCGCCGTTACGGAAACAGCCAGCAGTCCGGCAGCCGCAATGCCGACTTTGGTCATTGTGCGTTTGTTGAAACCGTTTTTCTTTAAATCCTGCAGGCTGCCTTTTAAGTTAGCGGAATTTTTAACGGCGCTTAATGCGATGCCGACGGCGCGCATGCCCGGAATGATACGTATGGTATTTTGGCTGACTTCCAGTAATTTTTTGCGGCCTTCTTTTGAAGCGATGAACTTCCAGAAACGGCCTTTTTTATCCGGGTTTTCATTTTTGAATTTTGCAAAATCTTTGCGCATGGCATTGATTCCGGCAACTGCTTTATAAGCTGAAAATGCCGGCCCCAATGTTATGGCCGCCGCCGTATTACCGACCAGTTTGGCCGCCATGTACGATTTAGGGTATTTCTTTTGGAAAGAATCGTTCAGCTGGTTGACGCTTTTGACGAACGGAGAATCTTTGATCCGTTTTTCCACTTTATCCGCAAAAGTCTTTAATTCCGCTCCGGCAAAGGATAAAGTCGCCCCTTTGGCCGCGTCCTGCGCTTCTTTGGTATCAGGCAGGTTAAAGCGGGCCGCAATCTGGTCTGTCTGGTTATTTTGAACCATTTGGGCGATGGCGGCAATGTCCTGCAGCGTTTGTTCATGGAAAGTGTCCGCGTTTTCGGGCTTCAGGCCGTGCGTTTCAAAATAACGGGCCGTAAAGTATTTTACCTGCAGCTCGGTTGCGATTTCTTCTTTGACTTGTAAGAAGTTGTCCAGCGTTTTGGGCGTATCGGCATATTCGTCGGACGCCATTCTTTTAGCCGCCAGCAATACGGCGGTTCTGCTGAAATCGGAAAGGTTCTTTTCGTGTTTTTCCGCTGCCGCGATCAGTTCTGTCAGTTTTTGGTGATGAATGATAAAATTATTGACCTGGGAATCCTGCGATTTCGTAATATCAGAATCAATATCGGACTGAAATTGCTTGCGCGTTTCGTCAAGGATTTCTTCTTCATTTTTAGGAGACATTTCGCCGTTTTCGGCCAGATTCATACACTTCGTCGTAATCAATTCACGCAGATAAGGCGGCATCTGATCAAACGGCAAAGCCAGCTCTTCGGCCGGAATGTAATAGTTCATCTGCAGAAAATCTTTGATATAACCCGGTAAA
>JAJXEL010000013.1:20799-25073 GCA_021639925.1 Alphaproteobacteria bacterium
GTTAAAGTACTTTCGAAAACCGGAAAAAAAGCGGTTGTTTTTATTTGTTTTTCAGATAAAAATCAATTTGTTCCGCGGCTTTTTTCCCGTCGTCGACAGATTGGGAAATTGTTGTTTTTTCTCCGCGTACGGCGCTGCCGCCGGAAAAGTATCCCTCCTTTAAAGTGGCATAGTCCCGAGTCTCGATCAGCCTGTTTTTGGACAACATCAGGGAACAACCGGCGTTTGGTTTGGAAAAAACGCGGCCGAACGAACAAACGACTTTTGTCGCGTTCAGTTCTATTTCGCCCGAACCGTCGGAAGCTCTGGCGCGGAATTTTGCCGTCCGTCCGTCTTTGCCGATAATTTTTTTGGCTTCAAATCCATACAAAACGGAAACCCCCAAGGACTGCGCAAAAGCGATATCCGCTTTGTCCGCCGTACATTCGTCGAAGCGGTCTTTGGCAATCAGGAAAACATTCCCGGCGCCGTTTAAAACGCTGACGGCGGCGCAGCATGCGGCGGAACGGTCGCCGCCGGCGATGACGACTGTGTCGGCCGCCGACAATGTCAGTGCGTTGAACTTTGTCAGCGCCAGAAAGCTGGACGCGTTAAAAACGCCGTCTAAATCAGATCCGCCGAGGTTGATTTTTTTGTCTTCCCACAGGCCCAATCCCAGAAAAACGGCCTGAAAGCCCATTTTTTCAAGCTTTTTGGCATTGAAGCCGGTGCAAAAAGGAGAATTGACGACAATTTTTATGCCGGCCTGTTCCAGCCGTCTGATCTGGTCGTCGACAACGCGCTGCGCCAGTTTATATTCGGGTATGCCGTAACTCAGCGATCCGCCGGCTTTCGGAAGGGCTTCGAATATTGTGACGTCATATCCTTTTAACCGCAGGGCGGCCGCGCAGGCCAAAGAAGCCGGTCCCGAACCGATACAGGCTGTTTTGCCTTTGTCCGGCGCGGGCAGTTCGGCGTTTTCGGGCAGGAATGTATTTGTTGTCAGCAAAGGCATATTTTTTTCTCCGGTCTGTTTATGGCGGGCGGGCCGCTGTCGTGCCGCGGTGTTTTTTGGGATATTGCCCGAATTTATTGCCGATTGTATTAAAAACGTCTGAAAAAAGAAAGTATTGAAAAATTCGGCCAGAAAATATTTTTTTTCTGCCCGACTTTATGATAGGGTAAGCAAAATTTGTTTTTAAGGAGATGTTGTATGAAAGGCATTATTCTGGCGGGCGGATCGGGAACGCGGCTGTATCCGGCGACAATTGCTTTGTCAAAGCAAATGATCCCTGTTTATGACAAACCGATGATTTATTATCCGATGTCTTTGCTGATGCGCGCCGGAATCCGGGACGTTTTGGTTATTTCCACGCCGGACGACCTGCCCGGGTTTAAACGTTTGTTTAAAGACGGTTCTCATCTGGGAATGAATATTTCCTATGCGGAACAGCATGTGCCCAACGGATTGGCTCAGGCGTTTGTGATCGGGGCGGATTTTATCGGAACCGATACGGCGGCGCTGGTGCTGGGGGATAATATTTTTCACGGCCATGCTTTGACCCGCCAGCTGGAAAGCGCCGCGGAAATTACGGACGGGGCCGTTGTCTTCGGCTGCTACGTGCAGGATCCCGAACGTTACGGCGTCGTTGAGTTTGACAAGGCTTTTAACGCCGTCAGCATTGAAGAAAAACCGGCTAAACCCAAATCGCATTACGCCGTGCCGGGGTTGTATTTTTATGACAACGACGTTGTTGATATTGCTAAAAATCTGAAGCCTTCCGCCCGCGGGGAATATGAAATCACGGACGTAAACAAAGAATACCTGCGCCGCGGAAAATTAAAGGTCAATGTGTTAAGCCGGGATATCGACTGGTTCGATACGGGAACGCACGACAGCCTGATCCAGGCTTCTTCTTATGTCGAAGCGATTGAAAAACGCAAAGGGATAAAAATTGCGTGTCTGGAAGAAATCGCTTTTGCCAAAGGTTTCATTTCCCGCGACAGTCTGCGCGAACAGGCGCGGGTTCTGGCAAAAACGGGATACGGCCAATATTTGTTAAAGCTGGCCGATGGTGAAATTTCTGCGCCGGAGTTTTAAATATGCCTTTTATTTCAACGAAAATTGACGGGGTCGTCATTTTTGAACCGCGCATTTTTTCCGATGACCGGGGGTACTTTTTTGAAACGTACAATGAACGGGTGTTCGCCGAAGCCGGCATTACGGCCCGGTTCGTCCAGGATAACCAGTCTAAATCTTCTTTCGGCGTTATCCGAGGACTGCATTTTCAAAAAGGGGAGCATGCACAGGCAAAACTGGTGCGCGTTTTGAAAGGAACCGTTCTGGACGTCGCGGTTGATCTGCGGCCGGGATCTGACTCTTTCGGAAAATACGTCGCCGTCGAACTCAGCGACGTCAATAACTTGCAGCTGTTTATTCCGCGCGGATTCGCGCACGGTTTTTCGGTTTTGTCAAAAACGGCCGTTTTCGCTTATAAATGCGATAATTTTTACTGCAAAGAATCCGAAGGCGGCATAAATTGCGCCGATCCGGATCTGGGCATTGACTGGCAGGTGCCGGTCGAAAACGCCTGTTTGTCCGAAAAAGACAAAGTTTTGCCGAGGTTAAAGGAATGCTTTTAATTACAGGGGCAAACGGACAGCTGGGGACGGAATTAAAGGCGCTTTTGCCGCAGGCGCTCGGCGTTGATCTGCCGGATCTGGATATTACCGACGAAGCGGCGGTAAAGGATTTTGTATCCGGCAACCGTATTGATACCATTATCAACTGCGCGGCGTATACGGCGGTTGACAAAGCCGAAGATGAACCCGAAAAATGTTATGCCATTAATGTCACGGGCGTGATGAATCTGGCTAAAACCGGGGCGAAGATTATTCATATTTCAACGGATTACGTTTTTGACGGCGCCGGTTTTCAGCCGTATAAAGAAACGGATAAAACAAATCCGGTCAGCGTTTACGGCCAGACCAAACGCGACGGCGAGATTATTTTAAAAGACCTGGCGCAGACGTGCGCGATTGTCAGAACGTCCTGGCTGTACAGTCCTTACGGGGCAAATTTTGTCAAAACGATGCGCCGTCTGGGGGCTGAAAAAGAAACTTTGAATGTCGTGGCGGACCAGGTCGGAACGCCGACTTGCGCGGCCGATCTGGCGGCGGCGGTCGCGGCTTTGACGGCGCAGATTAAAGACGGCACGCGGGAAACGTATCATTATTCGAACGAAGGGGTTTGCAGCTGGTATGATTTCGCGCGCGAAATCATGAAATTGTCGGGGTTAAGCTGCCGCGTCAATCCGATTGAAACGGCGCAGTATCCTACGAAAGCAAAACGGCCGTTTTATTCCGTTCTGAATAAATCCAAGATCAAATCACTGGGAATTAATGTTCCCCATTGGCAGGAAAGTTTAGAAAAATGTCTGAAAAAATTTTAGTTACCGGCGGCGCCGGCTTTATCGGGTCAAATTTTGTTCCTTATTTTTTGGAAACTCACCCTGATCTGACGATCGTCAATCTGGACAAGATGACGTATGCCGCGGACGAACGCAATCTGGCGGAAGTACAGGGAAAGCCGAATTATATTTTTGTCAAAGGCGATATTACGGACAAAGATCTGGTCGAAAAAATCTTTACGGAACATGATATCCGCGGCGTGATTCACTTTGCGGCCGAAAGCCATGTCGATAATTCGATTTCGGGACCGGAAATTTTTGTCAAGACGAATGTCCTGGGGACTTTTACGCTGCTGGAAACGGCGCGCAGGCATTGGCTGGACGCGCCGGGGCAGGTAAAGGCCGGTTATGAAAAATGCCGGTTCCACCATATTTCGACCGATGAAGTTTACGGAACGCTGGGCGAAACAGGATTGTTTACGGAAACGACGCCGTATGCGCCGAACAGTCCTTATTCCGCGTCCAAAGCGTCTTCGGATTTGTTGGTGCGGGCTTATTTCCACACATACGGCATGAACGTAACGACGTCGAATTGTTCAAACAATTACGGGCCGAAGCAACATGGTGAAAAATTAATTCCGACGATTATCCGCAAATGTCTGAACGGCGAAAACATTCCCATTTACGGCGACGGCAAAAATATCCGCGACTGGCTGTACGTTCTGGATCACTGCAAGGCGATTGATCTGGTGTATCGCAAGGGCCGCGCCGGCGAAACGTATAATATCGGCGGGCGCAACGAACGCAATAATTTGCAGATCGTCGATGCGATCTGCGCGATTTTGGACAAGGAAGTTCCCCGTAAAGAAGGCAGATACCGCGATC
>JAJXEL010000142.1 GCA_021639925.1 Alphaproteobacteria bacterium
GTTTAAGAGAGGTTCTTATGTGCACGATTTTGCTATCTATCAAGCCGGAATATTCTGAACGGATTTTATCCGGCGAAAAAAAATTTGAATTTCGTCGCAAACGCGCCTCTCGCTCGGTTAATAAAATTTTGATTTATACCTCTGCCCCAAAAATGAAAATTGTCGGTGAAGTAGAAGTTACGAATATTTTAAAATCCACCCCTCGCGATTTATGGAATCAAACATCTCTTAATGCCGGCATCAGCAAAAAAAAATTTATGGAGTATTTTTCTCAAAAAGAATGTGCTTATGCCTATCAGTTAGGAAAAGTAACACGCTTTAAAAAAGAAAAAACTCTTGAGGACTATGGCATAAAAACTCCCCCTCAATCTTTTATATATATAGATTGATTTCCACATTTATCGCCTTTCTTCAACCGTGATTTTTGTGTTCCACAAACCGACCTGTTCATTTTTATGCTTCACTTTAATTATTCATCAATTGATGATTATAGAATGATATTGTTTAGAGAATCGCCACGAAAGGGCTTCTTATTTAAAATATAACTCGCAGAGTATATTTTTTTCTTGTCACAAAAAGACTTGACGTGTTTTTAAAAAACAAAATAATACTTACGTTCAATGACTAAGGTTTGACTCGGAGTGAAGAAATAAAATGCGCTGCTTATTTTGTAAGGAAGATTCCTCGAATTCAAAAAGCATTGAACATATAATACCAGAATCACTAGGCAATACGACTTTAATACTTCCCCGTGGATATGTCTGTGATAAATGCAATAATTTTTTTGCACGTAAAGTTGAAAAAAAATTTATGGACTTAGACGTTGTTAAATTGTGGCGTTTTTATGAAAAAATTCCGAATAAAATAGGTAGAACGCCGTCTATTGAATGCGCTTATAATAATAAAAAAACACAAATATCTACAGACAACGATCCTCTAACCTTTCATATAATTAATGAAAGTATTTTTGATTATATAAAAAGCAATGAAGGTGGGCATTTATACATTCCGTCTTTTACAGATAATACACTGATTGAAAGCAATATTTATACCACTCGATTACTTGCTAAAATAGCTCTTGAATATTGGGCCTATTGTCTAAAAGATATCGAAAATAGCTTAAATGAAATTATTGATGATGTACAATACGATTTGATACGAGATCATGCTAGGAAAGGAAGTACTTATGATTGGCCGTGTAGTATTCGAAGAATTTATAGTATGTATGAATATGAAAAGGATTCATCTGGACGTGCTATCCAGAAAAAATTTGAATGCGATTTTCTCATTATAAAAAAGAAAGAAATAGATAATGCCATACACGCTACTGTATATTTTATTCTTGTCATAAGGGGAATTGAATTTGTAATAAATCTTATATCCCCTGAAATAGACGGCTATTATGATTGGTTAGAAAAACATAATGGCATGTCTAAAATTTTGAACACGTCGAACATATAAGCGTTTGAAATCCACCTTATACCTACCCCTAGCGTTTTTTCTCTCAAGTTCTGATCAGGTCAAACACGTTAATGATATTAATAACGAAATGCTTGCACAAATTCGTCGCAGTAATTTTATTGTTGCGTATTTAACTGAATATCGCGAAGGTGTGTATTGGGAAGCTTGATTGGCTTATCTTTAGAACTTCCTGTTATTTATACCTCTCACAAAGATTAGCTAGAACTGATTAAAAGAGCAGATGGAACTATTGAATGAGAAGGCATTCTCTTCAACTTTTAGTTGAGAAATATTATCTTTTTGAATCAAGATGATATTCCTGCATTTAAAGAAAAATTAGAAAATCAGATTACTACTATAATCGTCTATTTTATCCTTTTGAGTTGTTCATCAAACGGATGTGATTTCTCATATAATAGATGTTTTACACCTGCCGCATTTCTTCGACCGTGATTTTGGTATCCCACAAACCGACCTGTTCGTTTTCGTGTTTATTCAGTCCCGTATAGGTCAGAGACGCTTCTTCGTATCGTTTGAACGCCAAGATTGCCGAGTTCATCACTTGCGCGTTAAAGATACCTATACTGACAAGCAATTCAAAGTCGGGTATCGTCAATCCGGTCACTTTACGGAACAAAGCCGGTTCAAGTTGGGTAATGACATCTTTCAGCGTTTGTTCGCGCGCATCGGTCAAATACATAAACACGGGGATTCGGGTTGCGAATTTAAGCAACTTTTCCTGAATTTCCTTACGCTTGGATTTGATTTCCTTTTCTTCCTGCGTCAACTCTTTCTTTTCAGCCTTGCTTATTGAATCAGAGGCTTCTTTTTTAGCTTTTTTCAAAGCCTCCGACCGATTGATGATCGTCGTCAAATCCTTGTTCAGGCTTCGGAAGCCTTCAATCCTCTGCAAAGCCTCCATCGCTTTCGGGTTGTTGAGCAGAGCTTTCAAAGTTTCGTTGTCCACATTTACGAGCAACGCGCTTTCCCAACGGCGGGCAAGCATTGTCGAAGCCGTCCCCGACACGACCATATCCAGCAGCTGTCCCGCGTCAAGAACGTTCATCGTTTCGCCGTCATAGCACAGCACGGGCAGGAATTTTATGAATTCCTCGACTTTCTTTTCGGGATTTTCGCCGCTGTTCAAGTCAAGCCGTCCGCTGTATTCGGAAATTTGCTTCAACGCCCTGTCCGGCGCGAAATCGAAAACATAGCAGACGGATTTGACGATTTGCGTTTCATTCGGATAAACGCCCGTCGGATTAACCAGCTTCCACGGTGTTTGAACGCGGAAAGCCGCCTGAAAATACGTTTCGGGGCTGGAGGTATTGCGAAGCATGAAAATACCGCCCCATGCTTTAACGGAAACGCCGGTCATCAGCTTGCCGCAGGAAAGCGTGATCGTGCGTGTGTTCAGCGGATTTTCGGTAATGGCGTCCAGCACGGGCGGTAGAGCTTGCGAGCCGACACCGGCGTTTTTTCCGGCGCAGCAAACGATTTTATATTCATTGTAAAAGGGGTGCTTTTCCAGTAAATCCCGCATCGCTTCGCACGCGCCGACATTCGGCAGGAACCAAAGCGTATGACGCAGACAGGCGCTTAACCGGGCGTCCGAAAAGGGCATCGGCGGACGTTTACCGATTTTCAAACTGTCTATTTCCGTCGGCAGGTATTGACCGCGTATCATATCAAGCCAATTTTTCACGCGGTCTTCATATCTAAAAACAAAAGAACCGTCCGACTGTTTTTCGGCTTTAAAAAACTCGTTCAAATCGAATTCGTCAAACTCTCCGGCCAAAGCGATTTCCCGAATTTCACGGGGCAACCGGTAAGTCATCATCACCATTTTAGGCAGTTCAAGATACGGATTTTCACCTTTTGCCGCGTTCCAGTTTTCTTTTTCCCTCTGTTCGTCCGAATACGTCCAGTTAAAGATTTGGTCTTCCAGAAACTCGCCGTTGTTCAAAGCGCGAAACGGCGTCCCTGACAAATACAGATACGCGTTTGTCGTCAAAGGCATCAGGTCTTCGTCGTAATCATCGATTTGTTCGTTTTCTTTTTCTTCGGCGTCATAAAGGTCTTTGGCTCTGTCACGCCATGCGCCGAAATGGTATTCGTCAAGAATGATACAGTCCCAGTTGATCGCGTGGACGATTTCATTTTTGGCTTTAATGCCGCCGGCCTCGTTTTTCCCTAACATATCCTGAAACGAAGCGAACCAAACGAAAGGCTTTTTTTCGTCGATCACAGCCGTATTTTCCGCGGAAACGAATTGCCAATCCTTGAAATCGACGTGCGTTTTCAGGTCTGTTTCCCACGCGTTTTTGACGGCGGGTTTAAAGGTCAGGACAAGAATTTTTCCCCACCCCATTTTTTTGGCGAGCTGATAGGCAGCGAAAGTTTTGCCGAAACGCATTTTCGCATTCCAAAGAAAATGAGGAGTCTTTCCCGTTTTTTCGCAGGAAAAGTTTTGAAAATAAGCCGACGTTGTTTCAACCGCGGCGCGCTGTTCGGGACGCATACCGAAATTTTCCGACCGTCTTAAATCGACGCTCGGACGACGACTTTTGAAAGCGGTCATTGCGACGTTTAATTCCGCCGGAGTGATTTCATACCATTCGCCGCGCAAGTGCCTGACGAAATTCTGTTCGATATAGCGGTGAAAATCGTGGTCAAGAAACAAAGTGCCGTCGTCGCGTACCGCGTCCGTTTCAAAAACGATTTCGGCGGCTTGTTCGATCGGTTTCAAAACGCCGTGCTGTTCATTGACGCGTTCACGGACGTCACGCGTCGTATAGCCGATCTTCAGCCAGTTTTTGCCCGCGTATTCTGGCAGAGTATAAGCATAGATTTTCGGACGGGCGGGAAAATCGATCAATTCCGTCATAGACTTACTCCATCGGCCGGATCATAGATTCGATAAAGGCGATTTCGTCGTCAGTCAGTCCGTATTTTTGATACAGCTCCTCGTCCGTCCACGGCTTTGAAAAGTCCTGTATCGGAACAAAAGAATAAACTTTTGCCGTAACATGATGACTTACTTTTTTTAAGAACAGCAATAAATGAAAAAATTTAGTATTCATATA
>JAJXEL010000014.1:0-22967 GCA_021639925.1 Alphaproteobacteria bacterium
GATGGTTCCGTACGGTTCACTCCCTCCCTCCTCATTGAGGGAGGGCTTTTTTTGCTTCTGGCTGAATCTGTTTTATTCAATAACTTATTGAATTTTGACTTGCTGTTAAATATTATAACCTTCTCTATTTTAATAATCCAAAGAAAAGAAATGGCTGATATTCCTTATTCACAAGAAGTTATGAGAAAAACCGTCCATCTCAGTTCGTTATGGATGCCGGCTTTGATCTTGTTCGTGCCCGAGTATTTGCCCGCCGCCGTTTTTGCCGGGCTGCTGGCGGCAAACGTTTTCATTGAATACGGGTATTATAAAAAGTGGCCGATCGTTTTAAAAACCTACGGCAAATTATTCGGAAAAATGCTGCGTTCCAAAGAAACCGACGGGCGTTTCCGGTTAAGCGGTTCCCCTTATGTGTTAGGAGCGGCGCTTTGTTCCTGCCTGCTGTTTTCGCCGGTTAATGCCGCTGCGGCTTTGTCTGTCATGCTGATTTCCGATACGGCGGCCGCCCTGATCGGCAGAGCGTTCGGAAAGCACAAAATCAACAATAAGACCAAAAGCATTGAAGGCGCCGCGGCCTTTTTCCTGTTCGGGCTGGCCGTCATTTATACCGCGGCGGTTTTATTTCGCCCCGGCGATGGTTTTATAATCCGCGGCGCTGTCGGCGTATTTGTGGCAATGTGGGCGGAAATCTATGAAAACCGCCTGAAAATTGACGACAATCTATCTATTCCGCTGATCGTCGGCGCTTGTCTCAGCCTGTAACGGCAAAATCCTGAACAGCGTTATTTCCGACGGGGCAAATAAACGCATCGGCGGTCCCCAATAGCCGGTGCCGCGGGAAACATATATTTTCGCATCAGATCCTTCCGGCGCATACAACCCCGCCAGGTATTTGTTTACCGGTTTGACAAGAAAATGAAACGGAAAAATCTGGCCGCCGTGCGTATGTCCCGAAATCTGCAAATCAAAAAATTCCGATTGATCCGGCGCGTCTTTACCGTTCGGCAAAGGCGAATGCGACATCAAAATCCGATACTGTTCCGGCGCAGCCCGGCGCATTGCCCGGGCAATATCCGGCGACATGTTTTTAATTCTGCGAAAAGATGCGTCCGTTACTCCGCCGATAAAAATATCCGGCCGGCACAGCGCCGTCCCGTCATTGTACAAAACCCGCATGCCCGAAGCCTGAAAAACCTGATCCCACATCTTATAATTATTATACAGTTCATGATTTCCCATAACGACAAACAGGCCGCAGCGGCTGTTCAGCTTTTCCAGTTTGCGCGCAATCAACCCGGCGTCGGCGGATTCGTCGTCCCCGATATCACCCGTCAGCAAAACAGCGTCCGCTTTCAGGCTATTGACCCGTTCGACCAGACGTTCTATCTTCTTTGTCGAAACGCCGCGGTGAATGTGAATATCGCTTAACTGGACAAACGTAAACGGTTGTTTGACTTTATCGGTTTTTAAGACAATTTCTTTAACGTCCGCGACCTTAACGCCTTCATAAACAGCATAAAAAGAAATCAAAAACGCGGCGCACAGCGTCACCCGATTAACTTTATCGCGCAGTTCCGGCCGCGCCGGATTAATCCGTCGCGCAAACGGTTTTTTCAACAAGCAGCCGATTCCGTAAACGCCGTACCAGACGATATTGCGCAACAGCAAAACAGAAAAAAGAAAAAAAGCCGTTCCGAACAGATAATACCCGATATTATGAATCCAGCCGGCCGCGGTCGGATTTAGCCAGTCGCCGCGTTCCAAAAGCCGCGGAAAAAACGCGGCGAACCAGGCAAACAAAACGGCGGCAAAAATCCAGATCTTCTTTGCCGTTGACATTGATTTTGAATACAGGCAGCCTGCTGTAAAAAGCGATGCGGCGGCACCGATTAAAACGATCAATAAAAAAAACGACATGTTATTTCCCTTTTAAGTATTCGCCGCGGAAACCTTTCTGTGTTCCGATCGTGCGGCCGATCGAAATAATTTTCATTTCAATACAGCTGCGGCAGTGAACAGGCGTATCATTAACACAGATTTTACCGGGATACAGCTCGTACATTTTACGATATTCTCCGGTCGTTACGTTCGGCATAACGACATTTGCCCCGCTTTGCAAAGCGATAATACGTCCCTGCGGATTCAATGTTTCCATCGCTGTCGTCGCCGGAATATTAATATCCGGCAGCAGCAAACGCGTCAACGCCATTGTTTTTAACGACAATGTAAACGCCCGCCCCCGCGCCCGGGCCAAAGGCGTCTGCGCATGCGGAATAAACGGCCCGATGCCGGCCATATCAACGCCGATCTGTTTGAAAAACAAAATATCGTCCGCTATTGATTCAATGCTTTGCCCCGGCAGGCCGACCATCGAACCGGATCCCGTTTCGTACCCCAGGCGTTTTAAATCCGCAAGACAGCGGCGGCGGTTATCCCAGCTCATGCCCGGATCCAGGCGGTGATATAAATCTTTGTCGGTCGTTTCGATGCGCAGCAAATATCTGTCCGCGCCGGCGTCTTTATAGGCTTTGTATTCTTCGTACGTTTTTTCCCCGATACTCAGCGTAACGGCCATATCCATGTCTTTGACCGCGCGGATAATTTTCGTTAAACGGTCGGTCGTAAAATAAACGTCTTCGCCGGACTGCATGACAACCGTTTTATACCCCATTTTCGCCGCCGACGCGGCATGAGCTATAACTTCATCGGGTTCCAGACGATAACGCTGCGCCTGTTTGTTGTCGCGCCGGATCCCGCAATAACAGCAGTTGTTGCGGCAGTAATTTGAAAATTCGATCAGCGCCCGCAAATGAACCGCAGGACCGACAAACAAAGCCCGGGTCCTGTCTGCCGCCGCCAGCAGTTCGGACGTCGATTCTTCATCGCGCAGCAATGCCGTCAGTTCGTCTTTTTCCAAAGTATGTGTTTTTTCCGCTTTTTCTATCAAACCGAGCATGCTTCTTTCCGCCTTCTTGATTTTTATTAAAAAGAAATATTAGAATATATCAAAATTTAAAAAGGAGTACAAAAATGAACGCGCCTTTTTACAAAATCGGATTCGGCACATGGAAAACCGGCGGAACGACCGAACCGGACCCGAACAATGATGACAAAGCCGATATTGCCGCGATCAGATCCGCAATCGACAACGGTATTGTTCATATCGACACGGCGGAACTTTACGCCGGCGGCAAAGCGGAACAACTGGTCGGACAGGCCATAGCGCCTTATAACCGCGCAGATTTGTTTATTGCTTCCAAAGTCAGGGAAACAAAACTGAATTATAATGCCGTCCTGGAAAACTGCGCCCAAAGCCTTGACCGGCTGGGAACCGATTATCTGGATCTGTATTACGTTCACAAACCCAATCCCGCCATTCCCGTCGCAGAAACCGCCGCGGCATTTAACGAACTGATCAGACAAAAAATGATTAAACATGTCGGCTTATCGAATGCCGGCGTTGAAACAATGAAACAGTATGCGGCCGTTTTAGACGTGCCGATTTTTGCCGCGCAGTGTCATTATAATCTGATCGTCCGGGAACCCGAACGCAAAGGCGTTCTGAAATATTGCCGTGAAAACAATATTCATTTTATTGCCTGGCGGCCGATTCAGCTGCCCAGCGAAAAATTCAATATTCACGGGTTGTTTGAAAAAGGCGCTTATCCGTTATTAGATCAAATTGCCGGAAAATATAACGTTTCCAACGCGCAGGTTGCCGTTCGGTGGCTGACGGCGCAGGAAAATGTCGGGCTGATTTTTAAAACGGGCAATCCGCAGCATCTGCGCGAGATTATCGACGCTGTCGATTTATGGATTGATCCTGCGGATTTAAAAGAATTGACCGATCATTTTCCCCGTCAGGAAGATGTCGGGTTTACCACAAACGGCAAAGCGCCTTTGATCTAAGTCCGCAGCAGCAAAATATCCCCGCACCGTCCCCGCAGACGCAGCCACCTGTCGGATTTATCCTGCGGATTTTCCTGCCAAAAACGGTCAAATATTTGTTGATGCTGCGCCGCGGAAGCCGGATCGTCCGTGAACAGATTGCAGACCTCATGATTTCTTTCAGCTGCCGAATCCGTCCAGTTAAAAGAACCGCTGACCGTGTTTTTACCGTCAAAAACCGCCATTTTCGCATGCATCAGCCCTTTGGTCGTGTGAATACGCACGTCAATGCCGGCAATCATCAGCCGTTCGACGTCATTCATATCCTTGATGGACGCCAGCTGGGAACGGTCGGTCAGCAAACGGATTTTTACGCCCCGTTTTTTCGCGGCGATCAAAGCGTTGACAATAGATTTCCGGTTAATTGAATAAACGGCGGCGTCAATATATTTTTCCGCCCCGTCAATCAGGGCGACAATCTTTTTTTCACATGCCCTTCCCTGCGCCGCTTCATTTAAAGCGAAAGCCTGCGGAACAAAGAAAAAAACAACCCAGAAACAAAGAAAAAAACGCATCAGGACAATCTCCGCCACACCAAACATTTTATGTATATCATGTTTGTTCAAAGAAAAAAAGGCGGCTTGGCAAAAGCTGTGCCCGCAAATTTGTTTTTGCTTTTTTTCCGTTTTAAATCCTTTTAAACTGGGCGCGGAATAACACGAGGCCGCCATGACAACTTTTATCGCCGCCGGATCCAATTTGAACGACCGGCCAAACAATCTGCTCTTTGCTATCGAGGCTTTAAAACAAGCGGGATATAACGTAACAGGAGTTTCCCCCGTTTACGAAACGCCCGCCGCCCTGTTATACGCGACGGCCAAAGATGACTGGAACAAGCCTTATTTAAACTGCCTGATCAGGCTGGAAACAAACAAAAGCGCATTTGAGCTGCTGGCGGATTTAAAAACAATAGAAAAAAAATCCGGCAGAAACGCCACGGAACGCTGGGCGCCGCGGCCGGTTGACCTGGACATTATCGAACACAACGGCGAACAAATCGACACGCCGGAATTATGCGTTCCCCATAAACAATACTTAAAGCGCAGTTTTGTATTGGATCCGCTGTCTTTTTTCAAAACGGTGCCGCCCGAATACCTGTATACCAAAACGCATCAGCCGCTGATTATGGGTATTTTGAACGTTACGCCAGATTCTTTTTCCGACGGCGGGCAAAACAATCAGCCCGGCGTTTTTGAAAAAAAAGCCCGCCTGTGGGCAGATCATTTAATCCCCCTGATCGACGTCGGCGCGGAATCGACGCGCCCCGGCGCGCAGCCTTTGGATCCGGCGAAAGAAATGCGGCGGCTGGCCGATGTTTTCGATTTTGTTAAAAATCGTGAAAAAACGCCTTTTTCCCCGCGGTTCAGTATTGATACCTATCATTTTGAAACCGCCCGCAAAGCCCTGGAAAACGGCTTTGATATCCTCAACGACATTCATGGTTTCGATGATCCTGAAATGCTTGCTTTAGCCAAAGAACACAAAGACAAACCCTGCATTTTTATGCACCATGACGATATAACCGGATCCCCTCTGCAAAACACGGTTGACGCCGTCGAACAATGGCTGGAAAGAAAAATCAACCTTTTTGAACAAAGCGGGCTGAAACTGCATAACATGATTTTCGATCCCGGCGTCGGATTCGGGAAAACAGCCTGCCAGTCTTTGCAGATTTTACAAAACCTCGAAAAATTCCACCGGTTCGGCGTACGGCTGTTAATCGGACATTCCAGAAAATCGTTTATGAAAGTTTTTACAAACAAGCTGCCCGGTCAAAAAGACACGGAAACGCTGGGTATTTCAATAAAGATTGCGGAAAAAACGGATATCCTGCGCGTTCATACGCCGCTGGAACATAAAGAAGCCCTGCTGGCCGCGGCGCATTTGGAAAATCAGTTTTTCTGATTAACGGCCCCGCGCCTGCCGGCGTTTCAGAATCTGCGCGGCCTGCCCAGGTTCAGAAATATACCTGCGCAGTTCCGGGTGCGCCGTTTTCTGACGTCCGTTTTGCATGCTGCGCGAACCGCAAGACAGCGTTTTAAAGCCCGAACGGGCAAACTTTTTCAGTTTTTCACCCTTTAATTCTTCAACGTTTAAAGGATCCGCCCGCTTAATATCAACCAGCTTTGTATTTTCAATGCCGGTATCCAGATTAACGTTGGGAACAGCTTTTAAAAATTCCTGTTTATTGCCGTTTACAACGTATTTTTCGGCGGCAGCGATAAAGTCAGCCCCGCGCCGGACGGCGTCCCGCGTCAGGCCGTCCAAATTTTTATGCACCGTTTGTCCCGTTACAGGGTGTTTAAAGGATTCAAAATCTTTTAATTTCGACGGCATCTGCCGGTCCTGCTGATAAAAGCCGGACACGGCCATACCCAACCGCCCGTCCAAAAAATCATCCAACCGGCGCAACATTTTTCCCATCGTCTGATTTTTCGTTACGCGGCCGATAAACAGCTGAACAGCCATACTGTTTTTGTAAACGCGCGTCAAATCGCGATCAATATCAAAAGCCTTTTGATAATTCCGGCAGAAAAAATCTGCGGCAATTTCGCGGTTTTTATGATCCTCAATCATTTTTTTCAATGGTTTGAACGTATTCAGGCGGCGTTTTTTCTGCCTTAAAAAATGCACGTCCAGCCATGTTTCGACATAGCGGTGCCTGGTCTTAGCCAGCTTGACATGTTTTTCGTCAGGATTGTTTTCGCGCACCTGGCTGCCCGAAACGCTGTAAACGAAAGGGTGAAACACGGAATCAACGGCCGCATGCGTCAAAAAACCGTAAACGAACGCCTTTTCCGCGGCCTGCCGCGCCGGATCTTTTTCTTTGCGGATATCGTCCAGCATCGCCAAAACGACGCCCCGCGTATCGTCGCCGAATCCGCCGTGCATTTTCGTCGATAATTTGGGATCGGAACCATACAAAAAACTGTCATGAGAAATCGCGCCCATATGAAAAGCTGATTCGCAGGCGTCAGCGCATTGCCGGGTTTTCGCCGGCAGACAAGCGCGGATATCGTCAGCCAATATAACGTGAGTCAGATCTCTGGGCATCTTTTTTCCTCATATTCTTTTTTTATTTTTATGAGTCAGAGGGACGAAAGTCAATGTTTTTTGTCAAAAATATTCTGTTTTTTGTCGATTTTATGAAAGTTCAAACAACCCCGTATACAGCTGATAATACCGTTTTTTCAGCCGGATCAATTCGTCATGCGTTCCCGTTTCGATAATCCGGCCGTGTTCCAGAACAATAATTTTATCAGCGTTGCGCACGGTTGACAGACGGTGCGCGATAACAAAAACCGTCCGGCCTTTCATCAGCGTGTTCATACCTTGTTCGATCAAATATTCCGTGCGCGTATCCACAGAGCTGGTCGCTTCGTCCAAAATCAGCACGGGCGGATTTGCCACCGCCGCGCGGGCAATCGCGATTAATTGCCGCTGTCCCTGGCTTAAATTCACGCCGTCAGCCGTCAAAACGGTATCGTAGCCCTGCGGCAAAGAAGAAATAAACGAATCCGCGTTGGCCAGCCGCGCGGCAGCGCGCACTTCTTCATCAGAAGCGTCCAGTCTGCCGTAACGAATGTTTTCCATAACCGTTCCCGTAAACAAATGCGTATACTGCATCACCATGGACAAAGAACGGCGCAGATCGTCTTTTTTAATTTTATTGATGTTGATGCCGTCATAGCGGATTTTTCCGTCATGCAGGTCATAAAAACGATTAATCAGGTTCGTGATCGTTGTTTTTCCCGCCCCCGTCGATCCGACAAAGGCAATCTTCTGGCCGGCTTTGGCTTCCAAAGAAATATCGTTTAAAACAATTTTTTCAGGGCTGTATCCGAAAACGACATGATCGAAAACGACGTCTCCTTTCAGCGGCGTATAGCTCAGCGTTTGATCATGATGCGGGTGTTTCCAGGCCCATTGCCCCGTTCTGTACGGCACTTCGGCGATTGTGCCGTCTTTGGCTATTTCCGCGTTCACCAAAGTAACATAGCCGTAATCCGTTTCTTCGGGTTCGTCCAAAAATCTAAAAATTCTTTCCGCACCGGCCAAAGCTGACAAAATCAGGTTCAGCTGCATGGAAATCTGGGAAACCGGCATTGAAAAATTGCGGGTATATTGCAAAAAAGCGGCGATTGTTCCCAAATCCATGCGCCCCGCGGCGGCCAGGTATCCTCCGAACATAGAAGTCATGGCAAACAATAAATAAGACAAATTGCCGATCACGGGCATTAAAATATTGGCGCAAGTGTTCGCGTTGGAAGCCTGATAAAACAGATTTTCATTATGCCGGCCGAAATCTTGTTTGATTTTTTCTTCGCGCGAAAAAACCTTAACCACTTTTACGCCTTCGGCCATTTCTTCAATATAGCCGTTCACCTGACTCAGCGCCTGCTGCTGCTTTGAAAAATAACGCGCACTTTTGGCCGCGATTTGTTTAATCGTCACCAGCATTATAATTAAAACGGCAACGACCAGAACGGTCAGCAAAGGGCTGAGCAAAATCATCATAACAAAAATGCTGACGACCGTTGTCAAAGACAACAGCATATGCGGCAGACTCATCGAAATCATTTCGCGCAGCGTATCGGTATCGTTTGTATACAGGCTCATTAATTCGCCGTGCGTATGCGTATCAAAAAACCTGACCGGCAGTTTTTGCATATGCATAAACATATCAATGCGGATTTGGCGCATCGTGCCGGTTACGACATTCAACATCAGTCTGTTGAACAAATAAGTACAAAACACGCCGGTTCCCGCTATCAGAATCATGACAAAAACAAGCTGTTTAAATCCTGACAGATCCGGATTTTCCTGCCCGATCAAAGGCACAATAAACTGATTAACCGCCGGTTTCAGCAGGTACGTGACCGCAACCCCGGACAAACCGGAACCAAAGACGGCCAAAACAACAAAAACCAGTTGAAATTTATAAGGCAGCATATACCTTAAAATTCTTAGAAACGTTTTAAAAGGAGAAGCCGCCCTTTCCATTTTCCGGCCTGCCGGACGCGGCTGAATCGCTGTTTTTGCCATTATGCCGCCCCTTTTTGCTGGGAAATGAAAACATCGCGGTAAATCGCGTTTGTCCGCATTAATTCGTCATGCGTCCCGATCGCGCTGACCCTGCCGTTGTCCAGAACAATAATCTTGTCCGCGTCCATTACCGAAGAAATACGCTGGGCAATAATGATTTTAGTCGTTTCTTTCAGCTGGTCTTTAAATGCCTGTCTGATTTTTTTATCCGTCGCCGTATCTACGGCGCTGGTTGAATCGTCCAAAATCAGAATTTTCGGTTTTTTCAATAATGCCCGCGCAATGCACAATCTTTGTTTCTGCCCGCCGGAAACATTAACGCCACCCTGTCCCATAAAAGTTTTATAGCCGTCGGGAAAAGACGAAACAAAACCGTCTGCCTGCGCGGCCCGCGCCGCCGCGCGGATTTCTTCTTCGCCGGCGTTTTCGTCGCCCCAGCGCAGATTTTCTTCAATCGTTCCCGAAAACAGCAAATTATTCTGCAAAACCATCGCAACGGCGGAACGCAGAACAGGCAGATGATATTCCCGCACATCGTGCCCGCCGACCAGCACCCGGCCGGAAAAAACGTCATACAAACGGGGAATCAGCTGAACCAAAGTCGTTTTCGACGATCCCGTTGCCCCGATAATACCGACCGTTTCCCCTGACCTGACTGCAAAAGAAATATCTTTCAAAGTCAGATTATCCGCCCGTTTTGAATAACTGAAAGAAACGTTTTCAAACACGACGGACCCGTCGGCCGGTTCCAGCCCGTCCCTGCCCGTATCGGCAATATCGGGAATTTCATTTAACACTTCGCACAGCCGGCGCACGGAAGCCTGAGAAATAACAATTCCGATAAAAACGAACGAAATCATCATCAGCGACATTAAAATCATGCCGATATAGGTTAAAAAACCGAACAGTTCGCCCGTCTGCATTTTGCCCCGGATAATAAAATTCCCGCCGAACCAGACAATCGCGATCAAACAAGCCTGCATGGAAAAATTCATCAAAGGCATATTGAAAATAACCAGCTTTTCCGCTTTTTTCTGAGCGTCGCGCAAATCCGTCGCAACGTCGTTAAATTTTTTATTTTCAAATTTTTCGCGCACAAAAGCCTTAACGACTCTGATCGCGATCAGTACTTCCTGCAAAGAAGAATTCATCGCGTCATATTTAGCGAACATTTTTAAAAAATGTTTATGAGCCAGCGTTGACATTACCCCCAGCGAAATTCCCAGGAAAGGAATCGCCACCAGAAAAACCATTGATAAATCGGCATTGATCCGCACCGCCATCAGCGTCGCGCAGACCAGCATAACCGGTGAACGCACCAAAGCGCGGATCGTCATCATAAACGCGTTTTGAACAAACGTTATGTCCGTCGTTAACCGCGTTATCAAAGACGCCGTTGAAAACCGGTCCGTATTTGAAAAAGAAAAGTCCTGAATTTTTCCGAATACCGCTTTTCTGATTTCCATAGCAAACCCGGCGGCGGCCACGGCGGCCAAACGGGCGGCAGCCGCGCCGCAGGCCAAAGAAACAACCGCCGCCGCAATCATTAACAATCCCGTTTCCACAATAAAGGGAACATTTTTCTGCGCAATGCCGGTATCAATAATCCGCGCCATTAAAAAGGGGATATAAATTTCCAAAGCGACTTCCCCGATAACTGCCAGCGGAGCCAAAATCGCCTGTTTTTTAAATTTCCCCAGATAAGACAGCAGCCTAAAATACATTATTTTCCCTTGTTTTTTTCTTATTTAACCGCCGAATATAAAACCGCGCAAGCAAAAATAACGAAATCCTTCTTTTGTTTTTTATAAAGAAGTCTATAATCCCCCCTTGAATTTAAAACAGGAGATCAAAATGACAAAAACGTCATGGAAAGCCGGCACAATGCTTTATCCGCTGCCGCCCGTCATGGTCAGCTGCGGCACAATAGAAAAGCCGAATGTTTTCACCGTTGCCTGGACAGGCATTATCAATTCGGAACCGGCAATGACTTATATTTCCGTGCGTCCGTCGCGGTATTCTTACGACCTGATCAAACAAAGCGGAGAATTTGTCATTAACCTGACGACGGCCAAAATGTTAAAGGCTGCCGATTTTTGCGGCGTCAAATCCGGAAAAGACACAGATAAATTCGCGCAGACAGGGTTAACTGCCGCGGTTTGCGAAAAAGTCAAAGCGCCCATGATCGAACAAAGCCCGGTCAGTCTGGAATGCCGCGTTACCGAAATCAAGCCGCTGGGATCGCACGATATGTTTTTGGCCGAAATCGTCGCCGTCAATGTTGACGATGAATTTTTAGATGCAAACGGTCTGTTCCAATTGGAAAAAAGCGGATTAATCGCTTTTTGCCACGGCGGTTATTATGCTTTGGGCGGAAAAATCGGCACGTTCGGTTTTTCGGTTGCCAAAAAGAAATCCCGTAAACGGAGAATTACCGAAATCAAGCATGAACGCCGCGCTTTGAAAAAGCAGAAACAAAAAGAAACCGCGGTTTTAAAAGAAAAACCGAAAACAGAAAAAACCAAAAAAAGCTTTTCCCCCGACCGCCGGAACCGGCCGGCCGGAAAAACAAAAAATGACCGCAGACCATTTAACAATAAAAAAGCTCCGTAACCGGAGCTTTTTTTATTTATTCGGGTTTTATTTTTTTACACGCGTCTTCGATCCGGTTTTGCAATTCGGCAATAAACGCGCGTTTATCCAACCCTTGCGGCATTGGCGGCAAAAATTCGACAATAATTGTGCCGGGTTCTTTCATAAACGCTTTTTTCCGCCAGAAATATCCGGAATTCAGCGCCGTCGGAATAACGGGAACGCCGCATTTTTCATACAACAGCCCGACGCCCGGATTATAATGTGTCGTCGCGCCCGGCGCCGTCCGGGTGCCTTCGGGGAATATAATGACCGGGCGGTTTTCCTTTAACCTTTTTTCGCTGCCCTGCAAAATAGAACGCATCGCCTTTGTTCCCGACGACCGGTCGATCGCCACGCACCCCGTCAGCAGCAAATTCCAGCCGAACAAAGGAATATATAACAGCTCTTTTTTCAGAATATAGGCCGGCGACGGCAGTATGGCGTGAAAAGCTATCGTTTCCAGCGCCGACTGATGTTTAGAAGCGACAATATAGCGCCCGTCGGCCGGCAGATTTTCCCGTCCCCGGACTTCGCATTTAATCCCGGCCAGCCAGCGCAGTCCGAACAGCAGCGATTTTCCCCACAGTCTGGCGTTAAAGCTGCGCACCTGCCGGGGCAGTATTCCCGCCAGCAGCCCGGTCAGGCAAAAAAACAGTGTTGTCAGGATATAGTAAATATTAAACAAAAGCGATCGGATCAGTTTCATTTCGAACCTGCTGTTTCAATGTTAAAGGAAGTCGTTGAAAAAGGCAGAACATGGCTGAGGACAACGACAAGAAATTTCATATATTCCGACGTGATCAAAGCAAACGTTCCCGGCCATTTCCACCATTCGTTATGTTTGACGGTCTGCGGGAAAACGGGGTGAGGAATGATAACCGCATCAGGCATCACATCTTTAAATTCAGACAGGCTGCGCGGCATATGATAAGACGCCGTAACCAGCCGCAGTGATTGAAAACCGTTTCTGTCCAGCCAGGCTTTGCTTTCCAAAGCATTTTCACGCGTATTGCACGCGACATGTCCCAAAGTAATCTTATCCCCCAGTTCTTCGGGCAGTTCATCAATCGTTTCGGCCAGCAAAATCCAGTCGACTTTTTCATTAACGCCGGAAATCAGCAATTTTTCCGCTTTTCCCTGTTTCAGCAGATCAACCGCCGCGGCAACGCGTTCGGTTCCCCCGGTCAATACGACAATCGCGTCGGTGGTTGTGCCGGTATCTTCCGGCCCCCGGTTCACCAAAGAAGCAAACCAAAACAATCCGCCCGTCCAGGCGGCGAATAAAATAAACAGGGCCGGCAACACTTTTTTGCGTATCATAACATTCGCCTGAGAGTTCTTTGCACCGTCCAATAGGCCGTCAGCGTTGATAAAACAACCGCCAGAACAGGCACAAGGCATAACAAGACCCATGACGCCGTGTCAAATCTGGCTTCCGAAAGCAGGCCGCCCTGGATTTCGCCGGCCAGGGAAGACAATAAAAATAAAATCGGCAGAACGCCCAAAAATCCGGCCGCCGCCCCAATACTTGCCAGCAAAGCCGTCCTTTTGGCGTATTGTTTGGAAATATAGCCGTCATGCGCGCCCGTCTGATGCAACAATTCGATCACCGGTTTATGAACGGCCAACGAAGAACATGTCACATAAATAACAATAACGGACGTTGTGGCTATGACCAGACTCAGCAAAGCCGACGCCAGCAGATCCAGCGTCCGTACCAGCCGGATTAACTTGCCCAGCCATAACTTATGCACGTCCAGCGAAGCGTTCGGCGTGTTTTTATTTAATAATGCTTTTAACATATCCAGATCGACTTCCGCCCCGGGAATCAGCCGCACGTCGATTAAATGCGGCATCGGCAGGTCGTCCAGTAAAAAAGTATCCCCTAACCATGGTCTTAACAGGTCTTTCATCTGACTGTCCGTTAAAACGTTGGCCGACGCCACTCCGGCCGTTTTGCGCAGAATATCCAAAACGTCCTGCGTTTCCTGCTGCGTTTTTTTCTTGTTGACCCGTCCGTTTTCTTCAATCGGAATGACCTGAACCGTCAAAGACCCGGAAATAGACCGGCTCCAGCGCGACAGCATCGAATTTAAAGACAACGTCCCCGCCGTCGTCAACCCCGCAAAAAACACCATCAGCATCACCATCCACGGCAAAAACCACCCGGACGTATCGCTGGCAAACGGCAGATCGCTGGTACGTCTAAACACGCGGCGCCTCCGTTCTTAAATAAGGCTGATCCGGCGAATAACCGACCGGATAAACCGTCAGACGACCGTTTGTCAGATGCATGCGCGGATAAGGAAAAGCCCTGATCAATCCTTCGTTATGCGTCGCAATCACAACCGTCGTGCCGCGCCGGTTCAGTTCCACAAACAAACGCATCAGCCGCGCTGCGGATTTGTCGTCCATATTTCCCGTCGGTTCGTCGGCCAATAAAATATGAGGCCGGTTAATCACCGCGCGCGCGATCGCGACGCTTTGTTTCTGCCCGCCGGACAACGTCGGCGGTTTGGCGTTCAAATGCGCCCCCAGTCCGACCCACATTAACAATTCGGCGACACGTTTTTGAATTTCGTCTTCGTCATAGCCGGCAACGCGCAAAGGCAAAGCGACATTATCGACGGCGGACAAATGGTCCAGCAACCGGAAATCCTGAAAAACGACGCCGATTTTCCGCCTGATTTCCGGCAGATCGTCCCGGCTGATGCTGCGCACCGCTTTGCCGAACAGCTTGACATGGCCGCGCGTCGGGCTTTGCGCCAGATACAACAGGCTGAGCAAAGACGTTTTTCCCGCGCCGCTTTCCCCCGTCAGGAAATAAAAAGACCCTGCGGGCAAAGCAAATGAAATATCTTTCAACACTTCGGCGCCCTGCCCGTAACGCAGGCCGACAGCGTCAAATTCTATGACATGCGGTACCGCCACTGATTTCTCCCGTTGTTGTGACAGCTGTATTTAAACACATCTGAAAAAATAAGTTAACATTTTATACGTAAATCTGCATAATACTATATTAAATTTTACGGGAAACAAAAATGCTGATCACCTGTCCGCAATGTCTGACAAACTATGACGTCCCTTCGGTTTTGGAAGAAACCGGACAAAAGGTAAAATGCGTTAAATGCGGCTGTGTGTGGGAAATAGACGACGGCGCCGTCGAACCCGAGGCAGAGGATCTGCCCGGTTTTGCCGACGATACGATTGATTTTAATCCCGCGCCGGCGTCCGAAACCGGTGAATCCGACATTCCCATGCCGGTGTTTCAGGATTTTTTCAAACCGCAGGAAAAAAAGGAACCGGCTTTTTTAAAATGGATCCGGCCGTTATATTTCGTCAGCCTGTTCTGCATCGCCGCTTCGATTTATCTGTTTTTTTTCCGTTCGCCCGTCCGCGCACCGGTAACGCTGCAAACTTTGGCTTATGAATCCGTTCAGGAAGAATACAAGACCTATCTGGTGCTGCATGCCGCGGCTTTTAACAATACGGACAGGGAAATCGTTCCGGAAACTTTCAGCGTACGCTTTTCCGACGAAGACGGCCGTCTGTTGACGACAACCGCCGTCGCATCGCCCGTTCCGGTTCTGCCGGCCCGCGGCATGGAAAAAATAGATCTGAAAATCGAACGCCCGCCATCGCAGACGGCCCGGGCCGCCGTTACCCTGACAAAATTCAAAATGCGTTAAAGCCACGGTGCCGGGCGGGTTAAAGACAGCATGTCATCTAAGCTTTGGCGTTCGCGGATAACGGCGTAACTGTCGCCGTTGACCAGCACTTCGGCGCACAAAGGACGGAAGTTGTAATTTGATCCCATTGACGATCCGTAAGCGCCCGCCGTTTTTAAAACGACCAGATCCCCCGCTTTCATCGCTGGCAGCAGCCTGTCTTTGCCAAAAACGTCACTGCTTTCGCAAATCGGGCCGACAACGTCATAAGAATGGTCGCACGCCCCTTCTTTAACCGCGGCGATTCCGTGATAAGCCTCGTAAATCGCCGGCCGGATCAAATCATTCATACCGGCGTCCAAAACCAGAAAACATTTCGTTTCCGCCTGTTTGACCCGGACCGCGCGCGACACCAGAATACCGGACTGCGCTATCAGAAAACGTCCCGGTTCGAAAACAATTTCACAATCCAGTCCGCCCAAAATTTTACTGACCAGCTCCATATAAATTTCAGGAGACGGCGGCATATCCCCGTCCCGGTAAGCAACGCCCAGCCCCCCGCCGACGTCAATCGTCCGGATATCAATCCCGTCGTCGCGCAGCAGGCGGACAATTTCCGCCGCGCGTTCAAAAGCTTCCTCAAACGGTTCCATATCCAACAACTGAGAACCGACATGCACGTCTATGCCGACCGGACACAACCCTTTTGATTCGGAAAACAAACGGTACAAAGAGCGGGCTTTTTTCCAGTCAACGCCAAACTTGTTTTCCTTTTTGCCGGTCGTCATTTTATAATGCGTATGCGCGTCAACGTCGGGATTAACACGCAGAGCTATTTTAGCCTTTTTACCGGCCAGCGCCGCAATTTCGTCCAGCATCAGCGCTTCTTCTTCGGATTCGATATTAATCTGTTTAATATCGTTTTCAACGGCCAGCGTTAATTCTTCCCTGGTCTTTCCGACGCCGGAAAAAACAATCTTGTCAGCCGGGATACCGGATTTCAGCACCAGCGCCAGTTCGCCGCCGGAAACAATATCTGCCCCCGCGCCCAGTCCCGCCAACAGCTTTAAAACAGACGGATTAGCGTTGCTTTTTACGGCAAAACAGGTCAGCGATTTTTTTAAATTCTTCTTCGCCGCGCCGTCAAAAGCCCGGAAATGTTCCACGATCCCCTGCTGCGAATAAACGTAAAAAGGCGTCGGAACTTTGCCGGCGATATCGGAAATTGCGATTTTTTCAACATATAACTGTCCGTTTTGATAATGAAAGGCGTTCATTTTATTTTTCCGTCCCCAAAGACTCGTTAAGTTCCCAAATACTTTCCGGCTGTTTTTCTTCTTTCGGCATTGTCCCGGTATTCCCCTCTGCCGGCCGCGGTTCAATCCGCGCCGGATATTGGCGCGGATAAGTCGTCCCGGGCGGAAAATCCAGTCTGCCCCTTTTGCCGCATCCGGCCAGGCATAAAACACACAGTAAAATGGTCGCGATTGTTTTCATGCAAAAACTCTTTTTTTTCTGACTCCGCGCTCAGAATAGCAACTGTTAAAAACTTATTCACTCTTTTTTTTTATTTTAAAAAAGAGAAAGGAAAAAATGCGCGGATTTGTTTTTTATCTGTTGGCCGGACTGCTGGCGCCGTTTGCCGTAAACGCGCAAACGACGGGAAACGTTTCGATTAAAAACGTTCTGGCGCCGCAGACGTTCAAACTGTATACCCGGCCCGTTTTAGCGCCGACAGCCGCTTTTCAGGACGAAAACGGACGCAAAACGTCTTTGCGCGATTTCAGGGGAAAAATCGTCTTATTGAATATCTGGTCAACGTCGTGCACACAGTGCGTGATCGAACTGCCGATGCTGGACCGGCTGCAAAAAGACATGGGCGGCATGAAATTTCAGGTCATCGCGCTGTCTTCGGATCTGGAACCGTTGCCCGTTCTGCGCCGGTTTTGGGTCAACCGGGGAATAAAATATTTAAAAATCTATTCGGATCCGCAGGCTCGTTTTTCCCAAGCCGCCAACGTCAAAGGTCTGCCGACGACTTTTTTAATTGACGAAGAAGGACGCGAAGTCGGCCGTATCCGCGGCATCGCCGAATGGGACGGGCCGAAAATCAAAGCCCAGATCCGCGATCTGATCCGCGCGGCCAAAGAAAAAGCCGCCAAAAAAGCCGAAGCAAAAGAAGAAAAACCGCCGGTTTCCGAACAGCCGGCCGCCGCGGAACAGCCGAAACCCGCGGAGTCTGTCCCGCCGCCGCCCGTCCGCCCGGCAGAAGAAATTCAAAGCTGGTTTAAATAACAGGCGAAACCTCATCTTTTTAAAAAAAGCTTGATTCTACTGTAAAAAGAGCTAAAAAGGGCTCTTTCTGATACAGCGCTCAGATATGGAGGCCCCCTATGACCAAACCGCGCTATTTAACAATTTCCTGGGAACAGTTCCACAGCGACGCCCGGGCTTTGGCATCAAAGTTAATCAATCGCAAAGATCTGAAAAAAATCATCTGTGTTACCCGCGGCGGTCTGTTTCCCGCAGCCGTTTTGGCAAGAGAATTGGAAATCCGCTGGATCGATACGATCTGCGTTGTCGGTTATGATGAAGAATCCCGCGGCAGCCATGCTTCTTTGTTAAAAGTCCCCGAAACAGACGGCGAAGGCGTCCTGGTCGTTGACGATCTGGTCGATTCCGGCAGAACGGGCCGAATTATCCGCGAATTAATGCCTAAAGCCCACTTCGTTACCATGTACGCCAAACCCAAAGGACAGGAAGTCGTAGACGACTTCGTTGTTTCCGTTGATCAGGACACATGGATATTGTTCCCGTGGGAAGCAGAGTTGTCTCCCGCTTCTCCGCTGGTGCGGCGTCAGGAAGATTAAAGTTTAAATAAGAACTTTACACAAAAACAGACCGGCTTTTGTCCGGTCTGTTTTTTTACGTTCCATAAAAAATAAAAGGCCGGATTATTTTCGATTTCCGGCCTTTTGTTTATCTGATTACGCTTCTTTTTTTTCAGAAACTTTCCCTTCTTCTTTTGCTTTCAGTTTTAAAAACACATAAGAACAAAGCGGAACGCTAAGCAAATAAAGAATAAAAGTCGTACTGACGGTCAGCCAGGGTTTATAAACCAGCGCGCCGGCATAAAAACCGGCCAAAGCCAGCAGCAAAACAACAAACCGGACCGGAACGCGGAAATGCTTTAACGAAACGGTCGGCAGCCTTGAAGCCATTAAAAACGCGCTGATAAACAGAAACGCTTCGACAAACGGCCCGCTGCGGAAAAATTCATTTCCGCTGTGGAAATACAGCATAATCGGCACCAAAGCGATATAAGCGCCGCCCGGCGCCGGCAAACCGACAAAGAAATGTTTCCAATAAGACGGCTGAGGCCCTTCGTCCAGCATGATATTAAACCGGGCCAGCCGCAAAGCGCAGCAGATCGGCACCAGCAAAGCAAAAATCCAGCCGACCGGCGACGTCGTTCCCAACGCCCAAAAATACATCAGCAAGCCGGGCGCGACGCCGAAACAAACAACGTCGGACAAAGAATCCAGCTCTGCCCCGAAATCAGACGTTCCGCGCAGCATACGCGCGACACGGCCGTCCAAAGCGTCAAAAACAGAGGCCATTAAAATGGAAAAAACGGCGAATTCAAATTTTCCTTCCATTGCGAAACGAATGGAAGTGACGCCGGACGACAAAGCAAATAACGTCACCAGATTAGGCGCGATACGATTTAACGGCAGATCTTTAATCCGTTTACGGGAATCTTTTAACATATCAGACAATATCCCCTTTGCGCGCGGGGCCGCAAACAGCCATATCCGCTAAAATTGTTTCTCCGGCGACGGCGGTCTGGCCCTCTAAAACCAGCGGAGCAACGCCCTTTGGCAAATAAACGTCCAACCGGCTGCCGAAACGAATCAGACCGAAGCGTTCGCCGGCTTTTAATTGATCGCCTTCTTTGACAAAAGTCAAAATCCGGCGCGCGACCAGCCCGGCGATCTGAACAAAAGCGATTTTCTGTCCCGTAACGGTTTCCATCGCCAATTCCTGACGTTCATTGTTTTCGCTTTCCTTGTCCAGAGAAACATCAACAAAAGCCCCGGGCCTGTAAAACATTTTCGTAATTTTCCCGGCCATCGGCGCGCGGTTGACGTGAACGCTGAAAACGCTCATAAAAATACTGATTCGCGTCATCGGTTCTTCGCCGATTTCCAATTCTTTGGGCGGAACAACTTCGGCAATCGCGCTGACGATTCCGTCCGCCGGCGACAAAACCAGCGTGTCTCCTTCGGGAACAGCGCGGCGCGGATCGCGGAAAAAGAAATAACACCACACCGTTAAAGCCAGACAAATAACGCCGACCGGTTTAAACAACATCCACATTAAAACGGTTACGGCGGCGAAAACTCCGACAAACCGCCAGCCTTCCGGGTGAATCGGGGGAAGGATAAAACGGCGCCAGGATAAATCAACGCGGGACATTAAAAGCTCCTTTTAAGTTTATTGACGGCTGTAGTTGTAAGCCAACATTTCATGAGAAAAAAGCATTTTTTCGCCGTTCCTTTATTTTTCCGGATTTGACGGCAAAACAAAAACCTGATTCGGATAAATCAAATCGGGATTTTTGATCTGATTTTTATTTGCCTGGTAAATAGTGACATACGCAAAGCCCGAACCATATAAATGCTTTGCGATCGTCCACAGACAATCGCCTTTGACAACGCGGATACGGCGGCGTCCGGTCTGGTCGATTCCTTTTTCGATTTCAAAGGGAACTTCGACGCGCGCGGCGACTTTTCCTTTCAAGTCCACTTTGTCCGCCCGGATCAAATATTTCCGGCCGGCTTCCAGCTTTCTGGGAACGCGCAGAGACCACTCGCCGGATTCGGCCCAAATATTGCCTAAAAACAAATTATCGGCGTATAAATTGATACGTCCGGATTCCCGGACCGTCCCCTGAACGACAAAGGCCCCGTTGACATAATTAACGGAACGAATATCAATATCAGCCTGTACCTGCGGCGCCGGCGCCTGCAGAACGCTGACTTCTTCAGCGTCAGGCGACATTATGACGGCCAAAGCCTGGCCGGCGTTTTCAGGTTCGGGAACGTCAACGACGACAACTTCGGATTCGCCGCGCGTATTCATCGAATCGTCGCGCAGCCATATTTCGTGCGTTCCTGCGACAAGAGGTTCCGAAGGAATATAGACCCATTCGCCGTCTTCATTGACCGTAAATTCGGTTAAAACGCTTTCGCCGTCCATCAGGGAAACAACGGCGCCGGCGGTTCCTTTACCGGCGGCGACCATACTGCCGTCTTCTTCGACTCGGACAATATCAAACGAAGCTTTTAACCCGGCAGCGGGCAGATCAGCCTGCGATTCATTTTGACCGGTATTTTTTTCCGCTTCTGCGGGCTTGTCAGGATTTGCAAACGGGATATCTGTCGTTTCGCTTGGGACGGAGGGTTCGTCCGAAAAAGGAAGCGCTTGATTTTCCTGCGAATCCGGATAAAAAACAAGAAATAACGCAGCAATAAAAACAACAACGGCCACAGCGACAGCAATATTTTTCTTCACGACGGCACCTAAAAAAATAAAAAAAAGATAAAACCCTCTTGCAGTATATCAAACTTCGCGCTATAAGCAATAACACTTCTTCGGAGTGTAGCTCAGCTTGGTAGAGCACTACGTTCGGGACGTAGGGGCCGGAGGTTCAAATCCTCTCACTCCGACCATTATAAAAGAAACCGCCTTTCGGCGGTTTTTTTTATAATATTTTGAGGGGCGGATTTGAACCGGAGAAGGAGGTTCGGCCGATGCAAAGCGGAGGCAACGCCGGAACGGCGGCCCGTCAGGGTGAGCGACAGCGAGTAAATCCTCTCACTCCGACACTTCGGCGGTTTTTTTTATAATATTTGAGGGGCGGATTTGAACCGGAGAGTGGGATTCAGAAACAAAATTGAAAAAACGATTCCCTTTTCATACAATCAAAAACGAAATACAATCGCTTTTGACTTATCGATTTTAACATAACCTGACGTCCTCTTTTATGATTCATTCTTTTTTGTTTAAAAATAAAACGCCCGATTTTAAAAAAATAACTTCTTTCGGCTTTAAAAAAGAAAAAAACGACTATGTTTACCGCGCTGAAATTCTCGGCGGGCAATTTACTTTGGACGTCCGCGTTTCTTCGGACGGCAACGTAAAAACAACCGTGACGGATACGGATTCCGAAGGCGAATATATCCTGCACCAAATCCCCGAATCGACAGGTTCTTTTGTTGAAAGCGTACGGCGCGACTACATGAAAGTCCTGCGTGAAATTGCCGGACAATGTTTTGAACGCAAAGTCTTTAAAAGCGAATACGCGGCAAATATCATACGGTATGTTCGTGAAAAATACGGCTGCGAATTTGAATTTCTGTGGGAAAAGTTCCCCGAAAACGCCGTCGTGCGGCGAAAAGACAATAAAAAATGGTACGCTGCTTTGCTGACCGCGGCCAAAAATAAAGTGGGTCTGCCGGGCGAAGGGCTGATTGAAATTATCGACCTGCGGGCAAAACCGGAAGACATTGCCCTGATAACGGACTATAAAAAATACTTTCCGGGTTTTCACATGAACAAAAAAAGCTGGATTACAATTTGCCTAAACGGATCTGTTTGTTTTGAAGAGATCTGTTCCAGAATTGATGAAAGCTATGTCCTGGCTGCCAAAAAATAGACCGCCGTTATTTCTTTCCGATTAAAATTTCCAAGACATGCTGTTCTTCGTCGGCGGACAAAGGCGCGGAAAGCCCCGTTTGTTCCTGCTGGGGAGCCATACCGATATAGATTTTTTTCAAATCGACTCCTTCCTGCAGAAAAATTGCCGCCGTGTTTTTAGCCCGGTCCAAAGCCCCCAAAGCCTGATCCGACGCGGAACCGCGATAAGACAAACGTCCCAACAAACAGACGTAATCCCCGTTTTCGCGCGCCTGAACGGCAGCTTCTTCCAACTGGCGGACGGCGGCTTCATTTAATTCCGCGCTGCCGTATTCAAACAACACCGTCAACCGCTGCCCCTGATCGCCGGCCGGACAGCCTGTGTCGTTATGAAAAGTTGTCGAAACGCAGGAATTCAAAAAAAATGCCGTCAAAAGCAAAAACTTTCTTTTCATTTGGGGTCTCCTTGTGGTAATAAGGTGTTGTCCCTTTTCGCGGATATGGTGGAATGGTAGACACAACAGACTTAAAATCTGTTGAGGCTTTGTCCTCGTGCGGGTTCAAGTCCCGCTTTCCGCACCATTGACTATAATATAAAAACTGCCTAAACGGCAGTTTTTTTATTTCCGGTATCAATGATATATCTGATATAAATATCCGGTTGTGTTAAGTGAAAAAATATTTGTCCGTGAGGTTATAATGTCTTTGCCGAATTTCCAAGAAATGATGCTGCCGGCCTTACAGGCTTTCAGCCGGGTCAGCTGCGCCAAAATCCCGGAAATAGAAAAAAGTGTCGCCGATACTTTGAATTTATCCGAAGAACAAAAATCCGAACTGCTTCCCAGCGGCGGGGAAACGACACTGCACAACAGAACGGCATGGGCTGTATTCGATTTATTTCAAGCCGGATTGCTGCAAAGAATCAGACGGGGAACTTATGTCATATCCGATGCAGGCAAAGCCCTGTTG
>JAJXEL010000014.1:22977-24151 GCA_021639925.1 Alphaproteobacteria bacterium
CAATATCCTTCTTTCATGGATTTTATTAATCGTTCCCATAAAAACCGCACGGAAATGCCTCAACACCAGCAAGACATTTTAGACGAAATAGACCCCGAAACACAGCTGGACAGCGCTGTCGGCCAGTTAAACGATAAACTGCATACCGATCTTTTGGAAGAATTAAAACGCGCAGATCCAGTTTTCTTTGAACGAATCATACTTGATTTGTTCAAAGCAATGAATTACGGCGAAGGCAAAATGACGTCCAAAAGCCATGACGGAGGAATCGACGGCACGATTTATGAAGATATTTTAGGGTTATCCCGAATTTATATGCAGGCCAAACGTTATGCCGGCAACAAAGTCAATGAAAAAGAAATGCAGAATTTCGTAGGCGCTCTGGGAAGTTCAGAAGTCAGCAAAGGCGTTTTTGTTACAACCAGCTTTTTTGATGACCGTGCCAGAAAAAAAGCGGCGGACGCGGCTAAAAAAGGAATGATAATCCGCCTGATTGACGGCGAAGAGCTGACAAAACTGATGATAAAACATAACATCGGCGTCAGAACAATGCGCAAAATCGAAATTAAAATCGTCGATACAGCTTATTTCATGTCCGGAGACGAATAACCCGTCGGGCAATTGATTTCCACCAGTTTTTCAATCATGCGGTGCAACAAATCAACCTGCTTTGTTTCGGCGGCCTTATAATACACTTCTTTGCCTTCGCGCCGGCTGGTAATCAGCCCGCCGGCTTTCAGCTGTTTTAAATGATGCGAAACGGCCGGGCTGCTCATTTCCATCAGGGCGGAAATATTGATAACACATTCTTCGCAATGGCACAGCAGCCAGAAAATCCGCATGCGGCTGCTGTCGTCAAGCTGTTTAAAAATTTCCGATACCGCCTGAAAATCCTGCGTTTCGGGCATATGGTCAAAATGATGTTCTATCAATTGGCCGTGATTGTGGGGCAACGGCATGGCAACCTCCTGATCTGATCTGTCTGCCAGTATAATTCATTGCCAAAAAAACCGATAATAAATTTCTGTTGACAGAGTTTTGTTTTAGCTTTACCCTTTAATTAAATAATTGTTTAATTGTTTAATTGAAAGGAGACCGCTATGAAAAAAACGTACAGAATTGACGTAGATTGCGCCAACTGCGCCGATAAAATGGAATTGGCCGCCCAAAAAAC
>JAJXEL010000015.1 GCA_021639925.1 Alphaproteobacteria bacterium
CTTCGACACTCCGCAGCCGGCCTACCGGCTGCAAGAGTGATAATAGATTAAGTTGGTTGACGGGTAAAGATATTTTCTTACCACCGGCACGATCTAATCCCCCGCCGGGAGGGCGTTGTGCCTCGGCCGCCGGCCGCGCCGGGAGGGCGTTATCCCCCTACGGCTGCTAGCCGCAGGGGCATCAGTTTTTGATTTCTGCCACTGGCACGACCTAATCCCCTGTCTGGAAGACGTTATCCCCCTATGGGTAATAGCTAGAAAACAGAACGGATAATGCCGCCGCCGACAACCAGATCATCATCGTACAAAACGACCGACTGGCCGGGCGCGACGCCGCGCTGGTTGTTTTCAAAATCGACTTTGATTTCGTCTTCGCCCGACGGGGCGACTTCGACCGGCGTTGCCGGCTGCGACGAACGGATTTTCGCCGACAGCCGGACAGCCGCGTTAACCGGATTTCCAGCCGTCCAATTCAACGTTGACGCCGTTAAACCGTGGCAAACGTTTTGGTCTTCGAACCCGACGATAACGTTATTTTTTTCCTTATCAAACCCCAAAACGTACAACGGTTTTTCCGCGCTGATCCCCAACCCTTTTCTTTGCCCGACGGTGTAATTCCAAAATCCTTTGTGCGTTCCCAGGATTTTCCCGTCTTTTGTAACAAAATGGCCGGGTTTCGGTTCCGCCTGCAAAATATCGTTGATATCGCCCGTGTAAAAATCCTGGCTGTCGGGTTTGTCTCCGACGGGCAGTCCCGCTTTTTTGGCAATTTGGCGGATTTCCGCCTTTGTTTTGTCCCCCAGCGGCAATGCAATACGCGCCAGCTGTTCCTGTTCCAGACGATAAAGAAAATAAGACTGGTCTTTTTTAGGATCAATTCCTTTGAACAACTGATAACAGCCCGATTTTTCATCAAAAACGACACGGGCATAATGCCCGGTGGCAAACTTGTCAAAGACGATGCCGCTTTTCGCCGCCGCTTCGGGCAGCGCCCGGAATTTGATTTTCGCATTGCACCAAACGCATGGATTCGGGGTGCGCCCGGACATATATTCGTTTTTGAAATTTTCCAAAACGGTCTGTTTATAAACGGCCGTACAATCAACGACATGATAGGGAATATCCAAAATTCCGCAAATTTCACGGGCAGATTCGATGTCTTCTTCCTCATGGGGGGAAAAACAGCCGTCCCCGGCCGTTAAACCGGAAAAAGAACGGCCCTTTTCCCAAATCGACATGGTCGCGCCGATCACATCGTGCCCGGCTGTTTTCATAAGGTAAGCGGCGACGGCCGAATCAACGCCGCCGCTTAAACCGACCAGAATTTTCATCTTACCTCTTTATATTTCATGAAACCTGCCGAACAAATCCCTTAACTCTTCGATTTTTTCCTGGCGTTCTTCTTCCGAACTAAAGCTTTGAACAACGCAATATTGCAGCTGATCCTTTAAAATGTTGGCTTCAACGGCGCGCACCGCGGAACGGACCGCCCTGAGCTGCGACAAAATTTCGGAACAATGCCTTTTTTCGGCGATCATTTTTTTTATTCCTTCCAGCTGTCCCGAAATCCGGTTCAAACGCCCCAGTTCCTTGTGATGATCAAGGGTATCCGCGCAAAAGTTTTCTGTTTCTTTCGTTTTCATGTTTTCCTCCTTAAAAAAACATGTTTTTACTGTAGCACTGTTCATGGGAATAAAAAAAGCGGCATTTTAAAAAAATGTCCGTTTCCAAGCTGAAAGGCCTGTTTCACACGGCGCACAGCCGCACAGAAAACGCACGTATAACGGGTATAAACGCCGAATCCGTTCACATAAAAAAGCCGCCGAAGCGGCGGTTTTTCATGCTTTCAAATAAAACGTTCCTTTTTCCTGGATATACTAAGTCCTTATTTTTTACAATCCTTTTTTATTTGAAAGCTCTTTTTTTCTTCATTTTCTCAGCCCCCAAAAAGATATGCCTTTCTTTCAAATAAAAGGAAGGATATCCGTGAACGCTTTTTTGAAAACGAGGCAGACAAAGGGAATGGAGGAAAACGGCGGAAATGGTTCACGCGTTTAAGCAAAACAAAGCCGACGCTAAGATTGCCGGACAACAGAAAAAAACAATTTTCGCTCTTGCCGGAAATTGTTTTTTAACCGCAGCCGGCCGTACTGATCCGTTTTTATTTTCAAACCGACGCAAAGAAAAAAACGTCCCGCCGCAGACCAGTCCTGCAGGCAAAAACACGCAAAAAGAGAAAAACCGGCCTTTTTCACAAACCGGCAAAGTAATGCGGAAAATTCACAGACAGTCCGGGACCTCGCCTGTTTTTTTGCCGGAGGCCGCGTAATGATATATGCCGGCATTCACACATACGAAAACAAAGACGTGGCAGAGCGTCAAAAGGCCGCGATCACAGAATATGCCGAAAAAAAACACATCAAAATCGACCAATGGATAGTGTATGACCGGACAAATTGCCGGCTGAAATTGAAAAAACTGCAAAAAGGCGACACTTTGCTGAGCGCAAAGCTGTTCCGTTTGGGCAGCGACGTGTACGGAATCATGAAAATTCTGCAGGAACTGTTGGAACGCGGAATAACGGTTTATTCCTGCGAAGACGCTTTAAAATTCGGCAACGATATCATGAGCCCGGCGATGGCGTACTGTTTCGGATTAGCCGGCGACGTAGCCAGAGACGTCCGTTCCCAGTTGACGCAAGAAGGGTTAGAATTGCGCAGACGCGCCGGCAAAAAGCTTGGACGTCCGCGGGGAAGCCAGAACAAAAAGCTGCTGTTGTCCGACCGCGCGACAGAAATACGGGATTTGTTAAAACAAGGAAATTCTAAAGCCAAAATTGCGCGGCTGTTAAATGTCGATAACGCCACGTTATTGAGATTTCTTAAGAAAAATCCTGCGGTTCAGGCGGAGGCAAACGCATGACCGGATTTTATTTTTTACGTCGCCATATCTGTAAAATTTTAATACGGGAAAACCGTATACGGCCGGTTGTCGGGCCGTCTGGAAAATCCGGTCCGTCGGCGTGCGGCGAAAAGCGTCCGGCAGGATTGAAAATATTTAACCTCTGCGGGTTCGCCAAAACGAAACGGGAGGACAGATGAATATCTTTTTTCTTTTTAACGGACGGGAAGCTCCGGCCATGTCCAGAGCAGCAAGCTTAAAAACCGGAGAAAGTGCTCAAAGCGCGTTACTTGATGAATTCCCGTTCACCCCGGTTGTTTTTAAAGGAAAACAAAATGACTGACAAAATACCTGTTACGCGCCCTTTTTTGCCCCCTGTTGAAGAATACCTGAAATATGTCAAAGAAATTTACAAAACGGGAATTCTGACGGGACAGGCCGTTTCCGGTCCTTTGGGACAGGAACTGGAACGCCGGTTGTCATCGTTTTTAAACGTTGAACGATTCCAAATCGTTACCAACGGAACGATCGCGTTGCAGTTCGCTTTAAAAGCTTTGGGAATCGACAGCGGCGAAATTATCACAACGCCGTTTACTTATGTGGCAACGACTTCCAGTATCCTGTGGGAACGCTGCAAACCGGTTTTTACGGATATCGAACCGGACAACTTTACGCTGGACCCCGCGAAAATCGAAGCGGCCATCACGCCTGAAACAAAAGCGATCATGCCCGTTCATGTTTTCGGTTATGCGTGCGACGTCGACGCCATTCAAAAAATCGCCGACAAATACGGGTTAAAGGTTATTTACGATGCGGCGCATGCTTTCGGTTCCGTTTACAAGGGAAAATCCTTAACCTCTTACGGCGACGTTTCAACCTTGTCTTTTCAGGCGACAAAAATTTTTCACATGGCAGAAGGCGGCGCCTGCATCTGTAAAGACCAGTCGGTTCATGAACGTCTGGACCTGGCGAAACATTTCGGTTTAAACGGAACAGAACACCTTTGTCCGGGCATTAACGGCAAACAGGAAGAATTCAATGCGGCCTTAGGATTGGCGATTTTTGACCACATTGACGAAATTTTCAGCGCACGCAAACATGTCTGCGATTTGTACGACGAATTGCTGAAAGGAAAAGTCCGGCGTCCTAAACCGCAAAAGGATCTGGTTTTCAATTATGCTTATTATCCGGTTTTGTTCGAAAACGAACGCGAATTACTGGCGGCGTTTAACCAGTGGGAAAAACAAAATATTTTCCCGCGGCGCTATTTCCACCCCAGTTTAACCAAACTGCCCTACCTGACCGGAAAGTTTGACTGTCCTATCAGCGAAAACATTTCTTCCCGCATTGTGTCTTTGCCGTTGTACGTCGGAATGAGTGACGGCGACATCGAAAAAGTCTGCCGGGAAATTTAAGGAGTTTTATGCGAAATGCTGTCTGTCGCGAACAGTTTGCTTGATTCTTGGAACAGGCCTGACAGCCCGGTCAACAGTACGGGCGATATATTCGCGTGGATACGGGAACTGAACAACAATACGCATGTAAAAATAGAAGAAATCCCCTTTTCAAAAAACGATTTTTGGTTCTATGACAAAAACAGGGGAGAAATCCTGAACAAAAAGAAAAAGTTTTTTTTCATCAAAGGATTGTCTTGCCGCATTGATGATGAAATCGTGGCAGAACAGCCGATTATTATTCAGGACGAAATCGGTTTTTTGGGAATTATTGCCAAAGAAATCAAAGGAATACTGCATTTTTTGATGCAAGCGAAAATAGAACCCGGTAATGTAAACGGCGTTCAGGTTTCCCCGACCATTCAAGCGACCCGCAGCAATTTTACCTGCGTTCATGGCGGACAGATGCCGTTGTATTTCGATTGGTTTAAAGAAGCGCAAAAATACGGCGTTGTCCTTTATGACCAGATTCAATCGGAACAGGGCAGCCGTTTCGCGGGAAAAAGAAACCGTAATATTATCTTGCTGACGTCTCAAGACGTTCCGGTTTTTCCAAATTACAAATGGATGACTTTGGGACAAATAAAACAGCAGATGAAAATTGACAATTTGGTCAATATGGATACGCGCACGGTCTTGTCCGGGCTGCTGACGGTTTTAAACGGTCTTGACGGAAAAAATTTTGAACGTTCGTTTCATGACAACGCTCTTTTCAACTCTGTTTTCCAGAAAAACAGCGAACTGACAAAGACGGCCTTTTCCATGCTGAGCGATTATAAAATGTATAAAGACGTTTCAAAGAAAGTCGTTTCTTTAGAAACACTGCCGGACTGGGAAGTCGATGACAACGGCATTACATCGAAAAAACCGGCCGACTTTGACGTCAGATATTACGCGATTGAAATAGACGGACGCGAAACGCGGACCTGGACGCAGCCGCTGTTTAAGGCGAAAAGCAAAGCTTTGTTCGTTTTATTTACCTGCGTCAGCAACGGCGTGCGGGAATTTCTAATTTCTTTGCGCCCGGAGATAGGCTGTTTTGACAAAGTTGAATTCGGACCGAGCATTCAAATCGCCAACAGTATTAATTATCACGGCGGCGACGACGCTTACCGTCTGTTTTGCGAAAAAGACAAAACCAGGCAAAAATTCCTGACAGACGTCGTTTTGTCAGAAGAAGGAGGGCGTTTTTATCATGAACAAAACAGAAATGTCATTGTTGAAATCGAAAAAAACGAACTGCCGGTTTCCAAAGACTTTCTCTGGGTTGATTACGCGACGCTTAACGCTTTGATATCTAATAACAATCTTTTAAATATCCAGCTGCGCAACCTGCTTTCGTTGTTGGATTTGTGATAAGGAGGAAAGTTTTGCGCATCGGAATACTTTGTCCTTCGGAAATAGCGTTCAGACGTTTTATGCCGGCTTTGAAAAAAAACGGAATTGAATATGCGGGCACGGCGTATGCCTCTGTCTGCGAATGGTCCGGCGGAAATACGCAAACAGAAGCCGCGGCAGCGATCGAAAACGAACGCAAAAAAGCAGAAAACTTTAAAGAAATTTACGGCGGAAAGATTTTCAAAGGTTACGAAAACCTGCTGACATGCGGCGAAATCGACGCGGTTTATATCCCTCTGCCCCCCGCCCTGCACTGCAAATGGGCCGAAGCCGCTTTGGAAAACGGGCTGCATGTTCTTGTCGAAAAGCCGGCCGCGACGTCTTTAAACGATACGCGGAAACTGACGCGTCTGGCAAAAGAAAAACGATTGGCTTTGCATGAAAATTATATGTTTGTATTCCATTCGCAGATCGAAACCATCAACCGGGTTATCAAAAGCGGTGAAATCGGAGAAATCAGGTTGATTACTATCGCTTTCGGTTTTCCCGACCGCGGAAAAAATGATTTCAGATATATCAAACAGATGGGCGGCGGCGCTTTGCTGGATTGCGGCGGGTATACCCTGAAATATGCCGACCTGTTGTTAGGCGGGAACGCCGAATTAACAGCGGCAAACGTGTTGTTTACAGATAAATACGACGTTGAAATCGCGGGGTCGGCAACTTTGAAAAACAGCAAAGGAGAAGTCGCGCAGGTTTCGTTCGGCATGGACAACGATTACAGATGTTCGGTCGATGTCTGGGGCAGCAAAGGCAGTTTGCGCAGTAACCGGATATTAACGGCTCCGGACGGTTTTGTCCCTTCATACGAAATCAGCCGGAACGGCACAATCACACGTTTTGAAATGCAAGCAGACGATGCGTTTTGCAAATCAATCGGTCATTTTTACGAATGTGTTCAAAATGACGAAAAACGGGAAGAAAACTACAAAATTCTTTTAAAACAAGCCGGTTTTATCGACAACTTTATTCGTTTGTCCGGATTATCTGCAGGAGCCGGCAATGTATAAACCAAGCAAAACGAAAAAAAGAGCGGTTAACTATTTACTGTGCCTGGTTCCCGTGAAAAAAATCCGGCACCTTGTACGTAAAAAACTGCAAATAAAAGAACTGGCTTCGCCATTTAATTTGAATATCAGCCCTCAGGCTGACAAAAAAAGACAGGACGCTTTTGATTTATCCGCGGCGATAAAAGCGAAAAAAGTAGTCATCTTTTTTGAAATAGAGCCTTATCCGATGTGCGGCGGACAGATGAGTCTGTTTTCTTATTGCCGTTTTTCGCGTCAGGTGCTGGGAAAAGAGATTCCCGTTTTAATGGCTACGCTGCCCCAAGGACCGATTCATTCACAGAATAACTGGTTTAAAAATGACATAGACATTCTGCGCTGGGAACAGGTTCTGGAAATAATAAAAAATAAAGAAGAAGTTATTTTTCATCTTCCCGAAGCCGATCTTGTCAATCCTGAAACTAAAGAAGAAACGCTCAGGTCCCGGTTAACCGAAAATGACTTTGGCATTTTTAAAACAATCAAAAAAATAACAATCAACGTTATTGTTCAGGAAATTAAAAAATGCCCGTCCAAACAGTATTGGAACATTTTGCGCCGCATTACGCCGAACGTAACGATGACAACAGCGCATAAAAAATATTCCACGCAGCAGGTTTGCACTCAGTTTGACGTTCCGCTGAAAGAATTGTCCGTTTTTATTGATTTGGAGCCGTATCGGGAATTTTCGCAAAATAAAATGGAAAAGCTTATTTTGCTGTCGCCCGATATAGAAAATCCGAACAGAGAACCGATCGCGGCGAAACTGCGCGAAGAATTACCGGATTGGAAAATCATTGATTTCTACCGTATGTCTTTTACGGAATGCATGGAATTAACCAGCCGTTCTTTTGCAACAATTACATTCGGCGAAGGGTTGGACGGTTATTATCTGCACCCCGCGGCTGTAAACAGACTGGGGCTGACCGTTTATAACAATATCTTCTTCACCGATCCTGCCTGGAAAGAACTAAAAAGCGTTTACGCGTCGTATCAAGACATGTATGACCATATTGTCGACGACGTTAAATTCTGGTGGAACCACCCCGACGAATACCGAAAAGCCGTTCAAGAAATAACTGCCAAAAGCCGTCAAGCGTACAATTTTGACGGATACTTGGAAAATATCCGCAATTATTACGAAGAGCGGTATGATTTTTACCCCAAACGCAAAATCTACATTGTCGGCGGCGACGGCTTTGCCCGCGAATGTCACGCCCACTTAACGGACATGGCGCGAAAAGACGATTCAATCGTTTTCAGCGGTTTTTTAGGTCATGGCGGCTATGGACATACGGTTGATTACAAAGAGTTCCAAAACTTTTATAAAGGCGAAGTCGCCGACCATGTTTTCGGCGTTGACGAATATGCCGTTATCGGGGCGGGGTATCCCGAATTGCGCGCGAAAATATACCATGATTTAAAAAGGCAGGGCGTCCGCCTGTTTACGATTATTTCCGGAACAGAAGAATTCAACCGGTTTGTCACGGCAGGGGAAGGAAACATTTTCAATCATTCTTTTCCTTCGCCGAACGTCAAAATAGGAAACGGAAACGTTTTTAACCATGAAGTGATCATAGCTCATGATGTTGAAATAGGCGACTTTAACTTTTTTGGCCCCAGAAGCCAGATTTTAGGCGGCGCCGAAGTCGGAAGCTTTAATACCGTCGGGGCGAATACGGTTCTGCTGCCCAAAGCCAAAATCGGCGACAACAATAAAATAGCCCCTTTATCCGCCGTTTATAAAGGCTGCCGCAATAATTCATATTGGGCCGGAAATCCGGCCGTAAAAATGGGAGATGTAAAATGACGGTCTCTTCTTTTAATCACGTACAGATATGCGCGATCAAAACCGTTGTCCCCGATCGTTTCATTGATATTGACGATGAACTGCAGTATTTCGACAACAACCCGAAAAAAGCCGCGCGCGCAAAAAAAATGATGGGATACGGCCGCCGTTATATCGCGGACGAAAATACAACCGTGACGGATATGGCCGTTGACGCGGCGGAAAAATTGTTAGCCGAAACAAAAATCAACCGCGGCGATATCGATTTGCTGATCTTTGTCAATCAAAAGCCCGACTATCCCGAACCCTGCGACGCCTGTATTGCTCACGGGCGTTTGGGATTAAAAAAAGACTGCACCACGCTGGATATTAATCTGGGGTGTTCCGGTTATATTCACGCGTTAATGACCGCCCATGCCCTTATTTGCGGCGGCGCATTTAAAACTTGCCTGTTGCTGGCCGGAGACATGTGCGCCAAAGGAACGGATCAGACAAACAGAAAAGCCGCTCCGGTTTTCGGCGACGCCGCTTCCGCCACTGTTTTGAAATACACGACGGAAGACAGAAAGGCTGTCTTTGTTACGGGAACGGACGGTTCGGGGTGGAATAAAATCATTCACCCGCTGGGCGGAATGCGTCTGCCTTTGGACAAAGATACCGTCGATCTGCGCGTCAAAGACGTTACAGGCAATCAGGTTTTGCTGCGCCAAGGGGTCATGAAAGGCGAAGACATATTTAATTTCACAATGGACGTTGCCCCGGCCGTACTGAACGAAACAATGAAAGCGGCAGGCTGGACGGCAGACAATACGGATCTGTTCGCCATTCATCAGGCTAACAAACAAATTGTGGAAAATATTATTGCCAAAGCGGGAATCCCTGCCGAAAAAGCTCCCGTTGACGTTTTTTCAAAATACGCAAACAACTCGACCAACTCTGTCGTAACGGTAGTATGCGACCAGGCAAAGCCGTTAAAGAACGTTGTTTTATGCGCTTTTGGCATCGGATTGTCATGGGGCGGGGCGGCATTGGATTTATCAGGAATGTATAACGGCGGCATTTCAACCTATTTGCCGCCTGAAAATCAGCCGACACGCGCGCAGCAAATTCAATATTGGATCAGTTACTTTAGAGGAGAAGAAGAATGACAAAAGAAGAATTTTTAACAGAAATGCAAGACGTTCTGCAAACGGAAGAAGAACTGAGCTTTGAAACCGTTTTAGACAGCCTGGACGAATGGGATTCCTTGTCTGTTATGGCGACGATGGCGTTTTTGGAAAAATCTTTCGGCGTTAAAACGACAATGAAAGATTACAAAGATATGAAAACAATCGGCGACATCGCTAAAAAAGCGGGGGTTTAAATGATTTCTTTTTCACCGGAACAACGCTTTATTGTTGCCGGAGCCGCAGGCGGAATCGGACAATCTGTCGCGCTTTTGCTTAACGAGCTGGGGGCCGGCGTCATCGCGACGGATTTAAATCTGAAAGAGCTTCTGGCTGTCCGGAATCAAGCGAAATACCCCGAAAATTTCTTTTTGGAAGAAAAAAATTTAACCGAAGATATCGCCGGATTACCCGCATGGGTTAAATCGCTGAAAGACAAATACGGTAAATTTCAAGGATTGGCTTATTGCGCGGGAATCGGACGTATTCAACCGTTAAAGGCGGTTGATTTTGACGATATGCGCAAAGTATTCGACATCAACTATTTCGCTCCCGTTTTTATGACGAAAGGATTTGCCGACAAACGCAACAATAACGGAAAAGGATCCTCCGTTGTCTGTATCGCTTCCTGCGGCGGCGTTCATTGCGATCCGGGAATGACGGAATATGCCGGTTCAAAAGGGGCTTTGATCGCGACGATGCAGTCAATCGCGCGCGAACTGGCGCCGTCATATATTCGCGTAAACTGCGTTTCTCCTTCGTTGATCGCCACGAACATGGCCGACGACGTTTCCAGGGCTTTCGCAGACGGAAAATATCCGATGGGGATCGGAAAACCGGAATATGTCGCCAATGTGATCGCATTTTTGTTGTCCGATAAAACGGAATGGATCACGGCGCAAAACTATATGATTGACTGCGGAGCTATATAGCCATGCCGAAATCAAAGTTCAATCATGTCAAAATCCGCGGTATTACAGGGGTTGTTCCCGAACATTTCATCAATATTGACGATGAAATAGAATTTTTTAACAACGATCCGAAGCTGTTGGAACGCAATAAAAAAATTCTGGGCCTGGGCACTCGGCATGTGGCGGACGAACGCACGACAAACTGCGATTTGTGCGAAGCCGCCGCTTGCGATTTGATTGACGCTTTGAAAACGGACAAAAACACGATTGACGCTTTAATCGTTGTTTCTTCTTCGCATGATTACCATTATCCGGCTTCTGCCTGCATATTGCAGGGACGGCTGGAATTAAACGAAGAATGTTCTTGTTTTGATATATCGGGATTATCCTGTTCGGCATATGTGCATGGGTTATGGCTGGCACATTCTTTAATCTCCAGTAATGCGGCGAAAAAAGTTCTGTTGCTGGCCGGGGATATCACCAGCATGCATTCCGACCGCCGCAACCGTAATTCCAACATGCTGTTCGGCGATGCGGGAACCGCAACCCTGCTGGAATACGCGGACGAAGAAAATACGGCGTATTTTTATACCGGCGCGCGCGGTAAAAGCTGGGACAAGCTGATTGCCCCCGCCGGCGGATATGCTTTGCCGGTTCGCGAAGACATTGCATCGGCATTTGAAACCGATATGACCGGCAACGTATGGCATTTGTGGGACGATATCATGAAGGGGCTTGACGTATTCAAGTTCGCAACCGAAGTCGGCCCGAAAGGAATCGCCACTGTTCTGGACTATGCGCAAAAAACAAAAAATGACGTCGACTGGTTTGCTTTTCATCAGGCAAACAAACAGATTGTCCGCACGATCGGAATGTATGCCGGTCTGCCCAAAGATAAGTTTTCAGCAGAGGCTTTTGAAAAATACGGTAACTGCGGCGCCGCAGCCGTAACGACGGACATTTGCCGCCAGTTAAAGGATAAAACCTTTAAAACCGTTTGTCTGGCAACGTTCGGCGTCGGTTTGTCATGGGGCTTTGCTTTGGTTGACATGGCCGGAACTTATATCGGGGGGCTCCGGTCTTATAAAACGCCGGCGGACAAAATGAACCGCGCGGAAAAAATAGCCTATTGGAACAAATACTTCAAAGAGGGCAACAATGCTTAAAGGCAAAACGGCATTCATAACGGGAACAAACAGAGGTATGGGAAAAACCTTTGTCGAAGAATTCGCAAAAAACGGCGCGGACGTTATCGCCCATGCCCGCCGGGAAACACCGGATTTTTTAAGCTTTCTGAAAAAAATCAGCGAAAAATACGGCGTTAAAACAAAACCTGTCTTTTTCGATATGACAGACGTTGAAACAATGAAAAACACCGTTCGGCAAATCATTGCTGAAAAAATTCCCGTTAATGTCCTGATCAACAATGCGGCCGTGGCGCACGGCGGGTTGTTTCAGATGACCGCAATGGCAAAAATCAAAGAAGTATTTGAAATTAACCTCTTTTCCCATATGCAGCTGACGCAGTTGTTATTACGTTCCATGATCAAAACGGGCGGCGGCAGTATCGTCAATATCGCTTCGATATCCGGCATGGATTTACTGCAGGGAAATTGCGCTTACGGCGTTTCAAAAGCCGCTTTGATCGCCTTTACCCAAACGCTGGCGGCAGAATGCGGCGCAAACGGCGTGCGGGTCAATGCCGTTTCTCCGGGATTAACCGATACGGACATGGCAGAACTGATGGAAGAAAAAGCAAAACGCCAAATGGTTGAATCTTCTGCCATGAACCGCCGCGCCCGCCCGGAAGAAATCGCAAAAGCCGTAATTTTCCTTGCTTCCGACGATTCCTCTTTCGTCAATGGACACGTAATGCGTGTAGACGGGGGGGGGTAGAGTATAACACAAGGCGGAGATTCGAATGAACAGCGGAAATTACAATATCAGACGCAGCTTTATCGAGGTGTTTTTAACAGACGTTACCGGCAAACAAGCCGCGGGCCAAAATGGAGGAAACGCATGATTGATGCACGGGAAATGCGTTCGGATTTATTAAATATGGCTCTGGCGGCAAAAAACCAGGGAGCGCATCTGGGCGGGTCTTTGTCTTTGGTTGAAATTATGGCCGCTTTATATGGCGCCGTCATGAATTTTAATGCGCAAAACATAACGAGCGAAAACAGGGACAGGCTGATTTTAAGCAAAGGACATGGCGTTATGGCGCAGTATGCCGCCTTAAAACAATTGGGCGTATTCAGCGCGGAATCGTTATTAACGTACAAAGCCGACGGAGCCGCCGCAGCCGCCCACCCTTGTTTAAATCCAAAATCAGGCATTGAATTTTCCTCGGGTTCGCTGGGACAGGGCCTGTCTTTGGGTGTCGGAACGGCTCTGGCCCTGAAACGCAAAGACAATACATCGGCGCGTGTCTTTGTCATATTGGGCGACGGAGAATGTGACGAAGGATCCGTTTGGGAAGCCGCCATGTCGGCGGCCCATTTCCGGCTGGACAATTTGATCGCAATCATCGACCGGAACCGGCTGCAGTATGACGGCGACACGGAAACAGTTCTGCCTTTGGAAAACTTTACGGACAAATGGCGGGCATTCGGCTGGGATACGGAAGAATGTAACGGGCATGACGTCAAAGAAATCACAACGGCGTTATCGGAAAAACATTCCAAACCTTTCGTTTTGATTGCCAATACCGTTAAAGGAAAAGGCGTTTCTTTTATGGAAAACGCGGCGCAATGGCATAACGGCATTTTAACACAAAAACTGTTTGAACAAGCCATGGCGGAGGTAATGCGATGACAGATTTCAGTTCCGTTAATATCCGGACATGGTCAAGACTGGGCAGTTGCGGCGCTTTTGGCACAGCGGCGTTGGAATTGCCTGAAATCAACGATAAAATTGTTATTTTAACCGCGGATTTGCGCACGTTTTCCGGCCTTGACAGGTTCGGGGCCAAATATCCCGACAGGTTGTACAACGTCGGGATTGCCGAACAAAATATGGTCGGCGTCGCGGCCGGATTGGCAAAAGAAGGATTTATTCCGTTCGCCACGACATATGCGACGTTTGCTTCAATGCGCTGCGCCGACCAGATCAAAGTTAATATGGGTTATATGAAGCTGCCGGTAAAACTGGTCGGTTTGACGGCGGGATATTCCGTCGGCATTTTAGGCGCGACGCATATCAGTTTGGAAGATATTGCCGTCATACGTTCCATACCGAACATTACGATTTTATCTCCGGCTGACTGTACGGCGACGATCAAGGCGGTTGCGGCGGCGGCGGAAACGGACACGCCGGTATATTTGCGCCTGTCCGGAACGATGAACAATCCCGTTGTTTATAAAGAAGATTTTAATTTTGAAATCGGCCGCGCCATTACACTGCGCGACGGGTCAGACGTCGCGGTAATCGCGACCGGGACAATGGTTTACAACGCTTTGAAAGCAGCCGAAAAACTGGAAGAAAACAGTTTGTCCGTCAAAATTATCGATATGCACACGATCCGTCCGATTGATATCGAGGCCATTCAATCGGCGTGTTCGGCAAAGTTGCTTGTCACCGTGGAAGAACACGGCGTTTCCGGCGGGCTTGGCGGGGCAGTCGCCGAGGTTTTGGCGTTGGAAAGAAACAAACCGCCGCATCTGCTGATCGGCGTGGCGGGAGATTACCCCCATGCGGCAAGTTATCCGTATTTATTGAACCAGGCGGGATTATCACCGGAGAAGATCGCGTTAAAAATTCAAAAGACTTATGAGGAGATATGCAAATGACGAATGAAGAAAAGTATACGAACGCGTTTTGCCAGGCATTTGACATTGACGCGGAAACGGCGAAAACACTGAAATTTCAAGCGATTGACGCTTGGGATTCCGTCGGCCACATGGGATTGGTCGCGCAGATTGAGGAAGCGTTTGAGATCATGATGGAACCTGACGATATCGTCGATTTGAACAGTTATGAAAAAGGGAAAGAAATCCTTGCCAAATACAATGTGGAATTTGCCTGAGTACAAAGATAATACCGCAGTTGTGACAGAAGACGGAGAAACGTTTTCCTATGCGCAGCTGCATCAGAAAACAGAAGCTTTGGCGTCGAATATTCCGGCCCGCTGCTTGGTTTTCAATTTGTGTTCTAACACTGTCGGATCTTTGATCGGGTATGTGTCGTTTTTAAATCACGGCATTGTGCCTTTGATGTTGGACGAACATATTGACCGGGAAGCTTTAGGGGAATTTTTAACGGCGTACAAGCCTGATTATTTATGGCTTCCCGAAAAAAAAGCCGCGGAATTTGACGGCCGCGCCGTTTATGCCGACTGCGGATACGCTTTGGTAAAACGGACGGACGAACATGTTTTTCCGTTATATGACGAACTGGCGCTGCTGTTAACGACATCGGGATCGACGGGGTCGCCTAAGTTTGTGCGTCAAAGTTATAAAAACATTGCCGCGAATACACGTTCAATTGTCAGTTATCTTGAAATCGGCGAAACAGAGCGCGCGATTACGACTCTGCCGATGAATTATACTTACGGGCTATCCATTATCAATACGCATCTGGCGGCCGGAGCCGCGTTGTTAATGACGCGCAAGACTTTAATGCAGCGGGAGTTTTGGGACTTTTTCACACAGCAGAAAGCGACGTCTTTCGGCGGCGTGCCGTATACATATGAAATGTTGGACAAGCTGATGTTTTTCCGGCGCAAGCTGCCGGATCTGCGGACAATGACTCAGGCGGGCGGTAAACTTTTACCCGATTTGCACAGAAAGTTTGCCGAATACGCCGAACGTGAAGGCAAAAAGTTTGTCGTTATGTACGGACAGGCCGAAGCAACAGCGCGCATGGCTTATCTGCCGGCAGACAAAGCGTTGAAAAAATGCGGCGCAATGGGAATTGCCATTCCGGGCGGCAAATTTGATTTGACAGACGTCAACGGCAAAAAAATAACGACGCCGGAAACGATCGGCGAATTGGTTTATACGGGCGATAACGTGACATTGGGCTATGCGGTCCGCGGAGAAGACCTGGCAAAAGGCGACGAACGCGGCGGCGTGCTGCAAACGGGCGATATGGCAAAATTTGACGCGGACGGATATTTTTCTATTGTCGGACGTAAAAAAAGATTTTTAAAAATCTTCGGCAACCGCGTCAATCTGGACGAAACGGAACGATTAATCAAAGCGCATTACCCTGATTTCGAATGTGCCTGCGCCGGCGTGGACGACGCGATGAAAATCTTTATTACCGACAAAACGAAAATAAAAGAAATTCAAAATTTCATCACGGAAAAAACGCATTTGAACTTTACGGCGTTTCATGTCCGATACCTGCCGGAAATTCCAAAAAACGATGCGGGAAAAACTCTTTACGCGGAGCTGAACGAGCTATGATCGAAACATACGGAAATATCGTTGTGGCCGATGAAATAACGGACGAAACAGCCGATGTGATGCGCGTCAGCGCTCCTGCCGGAGCCGCGAACGAAATCCGTATGCAAAGGAACGATTTTTTCTTTGCCGACCGTACGGTTAAAACAACGATCAGTCTGTCAAAAATAACGGTTGATTTGGATAAGATGATCCGGCTGCCGATTATCGAAACGGCTGAATACAAAGCGGATATTTTGCGTATTGCCGTTAATTCTTTTGCGTATGACAGGCGGTTTCATGTTTTTCCGGACTGTTCCGCAGATGTCGCCGGCATTGTTTTAAAACACTGGATCGACGGGCTGGATCAGGTTTTCGTCGCTTTGTTCAAGGATATTCCCGCAGGTTTTCTGGCTTTGAAAGAAACATCGGCAGACACTTTATTCGTGCATCTGGCGGCGGTGGAGGAAAAATACCGCATGACCGGCGCGGCAATGGCTTTGTACGCCAACGCCTGCAAAACAGCCAAAGAACGCGGTTATAAAAAACTGGAAGGCCGCGTCAGCACGCAAAACACGGCCGTTATGAACGTTTATGCCGTTTTCGGAGCTTCTTTTTCCGATCCGCAGGACATTTTTATCAAAGAGGTGAGTCATGACGCTTGACGATTTATTCGCGATTGCACCGTATTCTTTGAACAAAACCGAAAAAGATGCGGCGCTGAAAGACATATTAAACGATCTGACGCGCCGGCATTATGCGTCCTGCCCGGAATACGCGCGGATTTTAGACGCATTATCTTTTGATCCGTCGCAAAACCGCGATTGCGCCGATCTGCCTTTTTTACCTGTCAGATTGTTTAAGCAATTCGAACTGCTGTCCGTTCCCAAAGAAGAAATCACCAAAACGCTGACGTCTTCGGGCACGTCGGGGCAGTCCGTGTCCAGAATTTTTTTAAACGCGGACAATGTGCGTTCGCAAACCAAAACTTTGAACGAAATCATTTCGTCGTTTATCGGAAAACAGCGTCTGCCTTTGCTGCTGCTGGATACGGAAATGATTAAAAAAGACCGATCCATGTATTCGGCCAGAGGAGCCGGCATTATCGGATTTTCGATCTTCGGCCGCAACAGTACTTATGCGCTGGACGCCGATATGAACATTGACGTTGAAAAGGTCGCGGCATTTTTTGAAAAGCACAAAGACGAACCGATTTTAATGTTCGGTTATACTTATATGATCTGGCAGTTTATTGTCCGCGCTTTGGAAGAAAAGAATATCTCATTTAACGCCGAAAACGCCGTTTTATTCCATATCGGCGGGTGGAAAAAATTAAAAGACCAGGCGGTTGACGCTTCGGAATTCAATCGCCGCGTACAGGGGCGTCTGGGCAGCGTCAAAGTCTATAATTATTACGGTATGGCCGAACAACTGGGATCGGTGTTTGTCGAATGCGAACACGGGCATATGCATTGTTCCAATTATTCCGACGTTATCATTCGCCGCGCAAAAGATTTTTCCGAAGCCGGCGTCGGCGAAAAGGGATTGATGGAATTGCTGTCCGTTTTGCCGGCCAGCTATCCCGGACACATTTTGCTGACGGAAGACGAAGGCGAAATTCTGGGAATTGACGATTGTCCCTGCGGGCGCAAAGGCAAGTATTTCAAAATCCACGGGCGCATCAAAAGCGCTGAATTGAGAGGGTGCAGTGATACCTTTGAAAAACGTTGATTACATTATCGGAACGCCTGATATAAATCGTACTGCCCTGCCCGTGTACGATGACGGCGTATGCGCGTTTATCGCGGAAGTATCGGCAACGCTGATGAAATCGCCGTTAGTACGTTCTTTTCCCGATTTGTCCGCGTTGGCTTTTTGGGGACGCAAAGCCAATCTGCAAAAATTAAAATCCGATTTCGGTTCGACGAAAGGACGTTTGGGACGCGGGCTGTGCTTTCATATCGCGCCGTCGAACATTCCCGTAAACTTTGCCTTTACCTATTTGTTCGGACTATTGGCCGGCAATTCGAATATCGTCCGCCTGCCGTCCAAAACTTTTCCGCAAATCGACGCTTTGTGCGGCGTGTTCAAAAAAGTGCTGGCCGGTTATCCCGAAATCGAAAAAAGAACGGCTTTTGTCCGTTATCCCCGCAGCGACGAAATAACGGCAGAGTTTTGTAAAATCGCAGACGCGCGCATGATTTGGGGCGGAGATAAAACAATCGAAAACATCAAATCTCTGCCGACGCCGCCAAGATGCGTTGATATCGCTTTTGCAGACAGATATTCGCTTTGCCTGCTTGACGGCAAGGCGACAGAACAGGCCGATGAAGAAACAATCAAAAGGCTGGCAGAAAATTTTTACAATGATACCTGGCTAATGGATCAAAACGCGTGTTCTTCGCCGCAGGTGATTCTGTGGCAAAATGACAGCAAAGCGGCGCGGGAAAAATTCTGGAACGCGGCCTTGGCGGTTGCGCGGGAAAAATACGTCTTGCAGGACGCGGTCGCCGTCGACAAATACACGCTGTTTTGTACCGAAGCGGTCATAAATGAAAACGCCGCGGGATTCCGTCATGACGGCAGTCTGTTATATCGGGAAGAACTGAAAAACTTAACGCCAGACATCATTAATCACCGCGGTAAAGGCGGATACTTTTTCGAATACGCCATAACGGACAAAAACGAATTATTCGCCGTCATTACCGAAAAATTCCAGACAATTACATACTTCGGAATCAATCCCGAAAATCTGCGCGACGCCTTGATCGCCGCAAACGTCCGCGGGATTGACCGTATTGTTCCCGTCGGAAAAGCATTGGACATTGATGTGATTTGGGACGGCCATGATCTTGTTGCCGAATTATCAAGGATTGTAAGTCTATGAACGAACAAATCAAGCTTTCCGTTGTTTGTATTACTTATAATCATGAAGCTTTCATTCGTGATTGTTTAAACGGATTTGTGATGCAAAAAACGGATTTTCCGTTCGAAATTTTGATTAATGATGACGCATCAACGGATAAAACGGCAGAAATTATACGCGAATATGAAAAAAAATACCCTCATCTGTTTCGCTGCGTTTATCAAACGGAAAACCAATGGGGCAAAAAAAACGCCTGGAACGATATCCTGTTCCCGATGATCCGGGGAAAATATGTCGCTTTGTGCGAAGGCGACGATTATTGGACAGATCCCCTAAAGTTACAAAAGCAAGTTGATTTTTTAGAAACACACCCCGATGTTTCGGTCTGTTTTCACCCCGTCCTGGTGCATTGGGAAGATCATTCCGAACCTGACAATCTGTTTCCAAGTGACAAAGAGCGGTTTTATAAAACAGAATTAACATTAACGGATTTACTGAACCGCAACTTTATCCAAACCAATTCGGTCGTCTATCGCTGGAGGTTTCACCGCGATCCGCCGGAGCTGTTGCCCGGCAACGTTTTGCCCGAAGATTACTTTGTGCATCTGCTTCATGCCCAAACCGGAAAAATCGTTTTTCTGCCGGACGTCATGTCGGTTTACCGGCGGCACCCGGACGGCATTTGGAACGGGGCCGGCGAAAAACATGAATGGTTTATACGTTGCGGAATATCCATGCTGCGTTTTTACCTGGCAATACAAAAACAGTTTGGAAAAAACTGCGCCGACGAATTGAACGGGCTGAGTATTTTAACATACCTTCATCTGCAAAAAGCCGGCAGGGACGATTTAATCAAAACCCTTTGTTCCGTTTATCCGCCTGCGCTGAACGACTTACGCTTTTCTTTCGGGAAGCTTCTTTTTTATACGTTTTTTTCAAAATTCTGTTTTGGAAATCCGCGCCGAAAAATGCGGCGCAGAAAAAAGATTTTAAAACAAATCGTCAACTTTAAAAGAGGGCGGAAATGACCGTATACGTATTTGACATGGACGGGACATTAACGCCGGCGCGCCTGCCGATGACTGAAAGCTGCGCGGAACGGTTCTATTGTTGGCAGAAAACACACTTGTCATTTATAGCAACCGGTTCCGATTATGCGAAAGTCAAAGAACAACTGCCCGAAAAAGTCATTAATGCCTTTACGGGAATCTATTGTTCCATGGGAAATGTTCTAAAAGCGCAAGGCAAAGACATATACAAAAAAGACGCTCCGCCCCTTCCCGCCCTTATACAAGAACTGGAAAAATACAGAAACCGGACAAAATACCCGGGCCGCCAATTCCCGAATTACATAGAACGGCGGATCGGAATGATTAATTTTTCTGTTCTTGGCCGCGACTGCCCTTATTCGGAAAGGGAAAAATATGCCGATTGGGATAAAGAACATGCGGAACGTTTAAAAATCAAATCCGAACTGCAAGAAAAATTTCCGGATTTGGAAATTTCCGTCGGCGGTTCTATTTCCATTGATATCGTTCCCGCCGGCGGTGGAAAAGGCCAAATCGCCATGCACCTGCGTCAAAGATATCCTTTTGAAAAGATTTTATTTTTTGGCGACCGCACTTTTGAAGGCGGAAATGATTTTGAATTGGCCCGGGCTTTGTTGAAATTCGAAAACACACAGGTCGTCCAGGTTAACGGTCCTGAAGACGTTCTGCATTTTTTAAAGGAGAATCCCTGATGTCTTGTTACTACATCGTATCCGGAGGATTTGACCCGATCCATGAAGGTCACATCGAAATGATCAAAGCCGCGAAAGAAAAAAGCGACGGCGTCATTTTGCTGTTGAATTCCGATGAATGGTTATGCCGGAAAAAAGGAAAAAACTTTATGTCTTTCAAAACGCGTTTAACCATCTGCGAAAATTTGAAAGGCGTCATTGATGTATTCGGATTTGACGATTCGGACAATTCGGCCAGCGACGGTATTCGAAAAGTCCGGGCGAAATATCCTGAAGCGGATTTGGTTTTTGCCAACGGCGGCGATCGTACAAAAGACAATATTCCCGAAACCGAAACGGCGCAAAAATGCGGCGTCCGGTTGGAATTCGGCGTCGGCGGCGAAAACAAAGCCAATTCTTCGTCATGGATTTTAAAAGATTGGAACAATAAATAACGGCGGGAAAATTTCAATGGCAAAAAAGAAAATATCATATTGGTATGTTGACGGTCACGCAAACCCGGAAGACTATTACGTTTATCATTGGCTGCGCGAACGGTATGACGTTGTTTTAGACGAATTGTCTCCTGATTTTTTATTTTACGATATTTTCGGAGACAGACATCGACATTATCCGGACAGCGTCAAAATCTTTTTGCCGACAGAAGACGAAATCCCGAACTTTAATCAATGTGATTATGCGACCGGTTTTGTCGATTTATCGTATCTGGACAGATACTTTTACCATAATTTCGTCCTTGACGGCATTACGCCTGATTTTCAGGACAGATCCGCGGTTACGGACGATTTCGTCAACCGGAAATTTTGCAATTTCATTTATTCCAACAGCACCGCAGGCGAAGGCGCTTTACTGCGTCAGGAATTATGCCTGCGTCTGATGCGATATAAACGTGTCGACTGTCCGGGAATTGTTTTAAACAATATGGACCGCAGCGTCATTAATGACATTTATGTCGGCGATTGGGTAAAAAGCAAAATCGAATTTCAAAAGCAATACAAATTTACTTTTGCCTGCGAAAACGATTCGACAGACGGTTGGACAACTGAAAAAATGCCAAACGCTTTTCAGGCGTATTCCGTTCCGATTTATTACGGCAATCCGAATGTCGGCCGGGATTTTAATCCGAAAGCTTTCATCAATCTGGCCGATTTTGATTTTGACCTGGACAAAGTTATTGACAGGATCGTTTATCTGGATACGCACAACGATGAATATCTGGCTATGCTGCGTGAAAAACCTCTGCGGGACAATTTCAGATATTATAACGAAAACAAGTACAAGGAATGGATTTTCCATATTATTGAAAAAGGCCGCAAACCGTTTAACAAGGATCCCAGAGGCCTGATCGCCGATAAAACGATGACGGCTTCCTGGAGCGAATGGTATCGCGAAAGGCAGGGAATAAAAGATACCTCTCTTGCCGGAAAGCTGCGAGACATTATTCAAACCGCCGACATTTCACAGAAAAACTTCGACTTGTTTTTCCGGGATTATCTGAAAAGAAAATACCGTTTCCGCTTATGGCGGTACCGATTTTTATCGCGGTTCACTTTCTTTTCAATGAAGAAAAAATACAAAGCAAAATACAAAAATCTGAAACACAAAATTGAAAACGGAGACTGATTTATGAAAAAAGCGCTGATTACCGGCATTACCGGACAAGACGGGTCTTATCTGGCGGAATTATTGCTGGACAAAGGATATGAAGTACACGGGTTAAAGCGCCGCGCGTCGTCGTTTAACACAGGCCGCATTGACCCTATTTATGAAGACCGCCATAATGAAAACGTCCGTTTGTTTCTTCATTACGCCGATTTGACCGACAGTTCCAGCCTGATCCGCCTGGTTCAGGAAATCCAGCCCGATGAAATTTACAATCTGGGGGCGCAAAGCCATGTCCGGGTTTCATGGGAATGTCCCGAATTTACCGCGGAAACGGACGCTTTGGGAACACTGCGCATGCTGGAAGCAATCCGTATGAACGGACTGGCGGAAAAAACAAAATTTTATCAGGCCTCCACTTCCGAATTGTACGGATTAATTCAAGAACCGATTCAATCTGAAAAGACGCCCTTTTATCCGCGTTCGCCGTATGGCGTCGCCAAATTGTACGCGTATTGGATTACGGTCAATTATCGCGAAAGTTTCGGTTTGTTCGCGTGCAACGGTATTTTATTCAACCATGAATCCCCGCGGCGCGGCGAAAACTTTGTCACACGCAAAATTACAATGGCGGCGACACGGATTGCTCTGGGGCTGCAAGACAAGCTTTATCTGGGCAATCTGAATTCCAAACGCGACTGGGGACATGCCAAAGATTATGTCGAAGGCATGTGGCGAATTTTGCAGCAGGACAAACCGGACGATTTTGTTTTAGCGACCGGAACGACAACATCAATCCGTGATTTCGTAACAATGACGTTTAAAGAACTGGGCATGGACATTGACTGGCAGGGCGCAGGGCTTGACGAAAAAGGAACAGACCGGGCAACGGGCAGAACAATTATTGAAATTGACCCGCTGTATTTCCGTCCCGCCGAAGTCGATCTGCTGTTGGGCGATTCTTCAAAAGCGCGCGAAAAGCTTGGCTGGGAACCGAAATACGATTTACAGGCGTTATGCCGGGAAATGGTCGCCTATGATTTGGAACTGGCCAAAAAGGAAAAATTGTTAAAAGAAAACGGATACAAAATTCCTATGCCTCTGGACATCTGATCGGAGGAATGAAATATGGAAAAAAGAAAGATCTCGATATATTACACCGACGAAGTTTTGCCGACGGAATATTCGGACGTTTTCAATATTTTGAAACAGCGTTACGACGTCGTTATAGATGAATTTTCCCCACAATATTTGTTTTACGGGCCGTTTGGAAATCTGCATGCGAAATACAAAGATTGCGTCAAAATTTCTATTTTAAGAGAACCTCTTTTACCTAATTTTCAAGAAGCCGATTATGTCGCCGGCACTGCCTTTATAGAATTCGGCGACCGGTATTTCAGGAAAATCGCTTATCACAACAACATAACGCCGGCGATTGAAGACCGAAGCGATGTGTCCCCGGAACTGTTAAACAGAAAATTTTGCAATTTTATTTTTTCCAACGCCGACAGAGGCGAAGGCGCCGTCATGCGCACAGAATTTTGCAAAGAATTAATGAAATACAAACATGTCGACTGTTTAGGAAGCGTTTTGAACAACGCTTCGGATCCCAGGCTGACAGAAAGGATATCGCGGGAATTTTGGACCTCTAAACAAGACGTCGTCAAAGAATATAAATTCATGATCGCGTTTGAAAATACCGACATGGACGGCTGGGTAACAGAAAAAATGCTTGACGCGTTTACGGCGCGTTCCGTGCCGATTTATTACGGTTCTTCTTCAATCAACACAGAATTCAACCCGAAAGCTTTTATTAATAT
>JAJXEL010000143.1 GCA_021639925.1 Alphaproteobacteria bacterium
GCCGGCGACTTTTCTGCCCGGCGACAGTTTATTGCTGCTGACGGGGACTCTGGCGGCCCATGATATTATCAACTTTTGGAAAATTTTGGGGGTTTTGACGCTGGGCGCTTTGATCGGATCGGAACTGGGATATGTACAGGGAAGGTGGCTGAGCGAAACGAAAACCGTTAAACGCTGGTTATCCCATATTCCCCGGAAATACCACAACAGAACCAGGGCAATGCTGCATAAATACGGCGTGCTGGCTTTGCTGATTGCCAGATTTACGGCTTTTGTCCGCACGATGATGCCGTTGTTTATCGGCGTTTCCGGAATGGAACGCAGGCGATTCCATATCGTTAACGGGATCAGCGGATTTCTGTGGGTCGGTCTGTTGGTATCGTTCAGTTATCTTTTAAGCCGGACAGAATTTTTTCAGCGCTATCAAAGCACGGTCATGACGGTTTTGACGGTTATACCGGTAATTCTGCTGGTTTTCGGATTGCTGACTTCTGTTTATTTTGTCTGGAAAAGCCGGCGGGAACGAAATGCGTAATTCCAATGCCGGCGTTCATGTTGCCAAGGAATTTTCCGAAGAAGACCTGCTGGAATGCCTTCGCTTTCAAAACGGCGGGGAAGGGGAAGTAAAAACCGTTGCTCTGTTAGGCCGTGTTCGCGGCGGCAAAACGACGAAACTGTTAAAACTGGCCGGCCGGATTTCCGGTCTGGGGCTGCGCGTCGGCGGCATCTGCCAGCCCGAAAGCGACGGCGTATATTTTGCGCGCGATTTTGAAACGGCAGAATCCCGCTGGATTGCCAGACGTGAAAACGATTCTGTTTTTTTTAACCCGGAAACGTTCGGCTGGGCGGCGCAAAGAATTATTCATGCCAGGAAATGCTGCGACGTTTTGGCCGTTGACGAAATCGGCCGGCTGGAAAGTCTGGGAAAAGGGCATCTTTCAGCATTGTTGCAGCCCGTAAAAGGTGAAACGATCCGCTTGCGGCTGCTGGCTGTCAGAGACGACGTGTTTGACGACGTTTGCCGTTTTCTGCCGGAAATTGACGGGATTATGCTTGTATAAAAAATGACGGGCAAAAAAAGTAAAGAACTTGAAAAATAAGGAATTTAAAGCTCTTTTCTTTCATTGTTTTTGTCAATATTTTTGGAAAAGCCCGTTTGGAAACGCCGGGTGTTTTTCATATTCGGCGCCGGCAATCCATTCGAATATATGGTTTCGAGTCGCTTTGGAAAGGTTTGTTTTTTGTTTGGCAAACTTCTGCCTGCGCGGTATACGCGGCCGCCGGACAGATACGGAAAACGGTTGTTTTTGCCGTTTTTCGTCAGACTCGTCCAAAGCGGAAAAAAGTGTTTTCATGGACTTTATAGCCAAAAAAACAAGCGGATTTTTTCTTTTCCGCCTTTTCGCGGAATCGGTTCTTTTAGGAAAAAGTTCTATGAAAACGAGACCCTTTTTACATAAAAAAGCCGGACGGAAATCGTATTTGTCCGCGCTTCGGATATCGCCGGACGGGAAAGATTTCCGGGGCCGCGGGAATAAAAACGTTCGTAAAAAAGATGTATCCTGTTGATGTAAAAAGCAAAAAAGAAACATGAAATAAAGTTCGCGTTTTCGTGCGGCCCGTTAGCCGAAAAATTTTCCGAAAAAATAATTTTTTTCTAAAAAAAGTGTGGCAAAAGCCAAAAAAGTATCATATTATTCTTAATAACGCAGAATTTAACAATTCAACATCATGGGGTCAAAAATGGCTATTTTAAATGAGTATGAACTGCATCGTTTGGCTGTTATGGCAGGCATTGACAGCTACGCAACGATTGAAAACAAACAATCGCTGTTGATCGCTTTGGACGTTTTAAAACCGCAGGGAAACTTATCTGATCAGGAATATGCCCGGGAAATCAGCAATACGCTGAACAAGGCGATGGACGATCAGTATGCTTCCGCCCTCGGCCCTGTCTGCGTTATGCGCAAGGACCGTGAAAAAGAAGTCGAATTCGTTGTTCCGGCCGGCAAAGAAAACGAACAGCTGACCTGGTCTGTTCAGGAAGAAAACGGCAACCGCCAGACCGGCACGGTCAAAATGTCGGATACGCGCCTGAAATACGATGACGAAGGCAAACCGATGACCCGTGAAATCAACGGCGTCAAATATGAAAAACGCACGTTCACGATGCCGGCTGATTTCGATATCGGCTATCACCGGCTGGAAATGGAAATTCCCGGCCAGCCCAAAGCGTCGACCCGCATGATTTATGCGCCGACAAAGTGTTATGACCCGATTGATATTAAAAACGGCGGAAAGGCATGGGGCGTTCCCGTCCAGCTGTACGAACAGCGTTCCGACGAAAACCAGGGCATCGGCGATTTTTCCGATTTGGCGGAAATTGCCGACACGGTCGGGAAAAGCGGCGCCGGCATTCTGGGGGTCAACCCGCTGCACGCGATGTTCCCCGAAGCCGCGGAAGAAGCTTCCCCGTATTCTCCGGCCAGCCGGACGTATTTCAACCATGTTTATCTGGACGTAACGGCTGTTCCCGAATTTGAACAAAGCAAAGAAGCGACGGCGCTGTATGATTCCGAAGAATATACGGCAAAACGCCGCAAAGCCCAGCGTATGTCAGATGTTGACTATACGGCGGCTTTTGAATTGAAAACGCCTGTTTTGGAAAAATGCTATGATCAGTTTGTGAAAAACGGATCCCCGGAACGCAAAGAAAAGTTTGAAGCTTTTAAACGCGACGGCGGCGAACGGCTGCAGGATTTTGCCGTGTTCCAGGCTTTGTGCGAACATTTTGCCAAAGAAGAACCGAAGTTGACCGACTGGCGCGACTGGCCGAAGGAATATCAGGATTCCAAGACGCCGGAAGTCAAGGCGTTTGCCGAAGCCAACAAAGACCGCGTCGGTTTTTACACTTATTTGCAGTTTGAAACGTTAAACCAGATGGAAAACGTTCAGAAAATCTGCAAAGAAAGCGGTATGAAAATCGGTCTTTATACGGATATTGCCGTCGGTTCCGCTCCGTTCGGATTTGAAGGCTGGGGCTGTAAGGATTTGTATATGAAAGCTTCCGCCGGCGCACCCGCGGACGTTTTGTCGCCGAACGGCCAGAACTGGGACGTTATGGGCTTTAAACCGAAAGCGTTGAAAGATACGGCTTACGAACCCTTTATCGAAATGCTGCGCAATAATATGAAAACGGCCGGGTGTACCCGTCTGGACCACGTTTTGCAGCTGGCGCGTCTGTATATGATCCCGGAAGGCAAATCAGCGAAAGAAGGGGCGTTCGTTTATTACCCCGTTGATGATTTGATGGCTGTCGCCGCTTTGGAATCCCACCGCAACAAATGCATGCTGATCGGGGAAGATTTAGGACAGCTTCCTCCCGGATTCCAGGATAAGCTGATGGATCACGGTATTTTGTCTTACCGCGTGATGCCGTTTGAACGCGAATGGGGATACCAGAACGGCGGAAATAACAATGCTTTCCGTCACCCCGAAGAATATCCGCAGTATTCGACGGCGGCTCCGTCAACGCATGATACGCCGTCTTTGGCCAGCCAGTGGACTGCCCGCGACGTTCATTTGAAAGATTATCTGGGCTATTATGAAAGCTCTGCCCAGCGCGATATGGAATTCCGCCAGTATGAATCCCAGCGCTGCGCTTTGAACTGGGCCTTGAATGAAAAGGGCTGCTGGTCTCGTGTCGGGGCTCAGCCCGTTACGGATCCTGCTCATGATACGCGTTCGTGTCCGGAAAAATACGAACAGGCTGTGGCCGATTATCTGGGGCAATCGCGTTCCGCAATGCTGTTGTTCCCGTTCTCTGACATGTTCCGCACGAATTACATGGGGAATATTCCCGGTACGCGCCAGCGTTCGGAATCTCAAACGGGCGGAAAGGACAACAAAGTATTTGAACAGGGCGGCGCCAGCCGTATCCCGTGGAAGAACTGGCGTCCGAAAATGCACGTTCAGGTGAATGAAATCAAAGAAATTCCGGTGTTCAGGGATATCGCCGGTATTTTGAACGGCTATCGTCAGGCCGGGAATGAAAATTCCAGAGTAAAAGATCCGCAGATTTCCGAATTTAAACGTCCCGGACGTACGGAACCCAAACAGCGTGATCCGAAACGTATCGTTCAGTTGTACGAAAGTCTGGCGAACAGCGGATACTTCAAGACATACGCATATGATATTATTGCGGCGAAGTTTTCTGAAAAACATCGTCAGCGTGATATTCAGAAAACGGAGGAATTCAAAAAAGGATATGAAGACCGCCGCGCTGCGATTGAAGAAAAGAAACGTCAGTATCAGCAGAAGCCTTCTATGCCGAAACAGGCTATTGTAAAAAAGGCATTGAACGATAATTCAAGATAGTAAAAGAAAAGAGCCTCGCAAGAGGCTCTTTTTTATTGGTTTATTACACGCAGCAGCATCCGTTTGCATTAGCGACAGGGGAATATCCCGTTTTGCAT
>JAJXEL010000144.1 GCA_021639925.1 Alphaproteobacteria bacterium
CGACTGCCGTCTTGCCGCGTTAAGGCTCATTGATAAAACACAAAAAACGCCCGTTATAGGGCGTTTTTTTAGTGTTTTATTGGAGCGGGTGAAGGGAATCGAACCCTCGTATTCAGCTTGGGAAGCTGCTGCTCTGCCATTGAGCTACACCCGCAACTCTTTTATCTTTCGATAAATTCGTTAAAACTTTGCGTGGACAGTTCTTCTTCCAACTGGATTGACAACTGTTTCAACAAATCATAGGTCAGGCCGATCCATAATTTTTCGCGCGCTTCTAACGAAGCTTCCTGGTCTATGACTGTATATGTATCAGGAAAATCGCGGCTGTCAACAGCTTTTCTTGTTTCGCTTAATACGCGGCCTTCATTGTCCGTAATCTGCAGGGAAATTTCAAAACGGCCGACATATTTGTGTTTCGCCGATTTGTTCAAAGATCCGCCCGTATAAATTCTTTCTTCGACAATGCTGGCGTCAATAATCAAAAAACGGACATGCCGTTCAGGCGTTTTGTCGACGCTGAAACGGTTAACCGCCCATTTGTGAATGATCTGTTCGGGGTAAACCAGCATTAACTGGTCAACGTTCGGCGCTCTGGTCGGCAGGTTATAGCTGGAAATAAATTTGATGTCTTCCGCTTTTAAACGGATCTTTTTGCCCAGCGGAACCAACGGATGGGAATCGCCCGGCGCCCTTTGGACATACGGCGTTTCGGAATAAGCCTGCGGCTGGTTGTACTGCGCCTGCTGCGCCGGTACGTAATTCTGCGTCTGCGGATCGTAACGATAAGACGGATCGGAAGAACATCCTTCGGCAAGTAATAGGCCGGCCGTTAAAACAAAAAAGCGTGAAAACTTAAAAGACATCGTGGCTATTTCCCTGCATCTAAATCTTTCAGAGTTAAAGTATAACTTTTCCCGCAGAATTGGCAATCAACTTTTATTTTTCCGTCGACAGCCATTTCCTTTCTGTCCTGTTCGGGAAATCTTCTTAACATTTCTATTACCTTGTCTTTCGAACAACGGCAACCGAATTTTATCGCCTTTTGGATAAAAAAGTGTAAATTATTTAGATGATAAAGGCGATAAAGCAACTTTTCCAATGCAAGATCCGTATCCAGCAGCTCTTTTTGCGTTGCGGAATGCAGCAGAACAACCGCCGTATTCCACAAATCTTCGATTTCCGTTTCCTTTAATTCCCGGGCAATCTGCCGGTCCATGGGCATGCGTTGCAGCATGACTGCCGCGCCGGTCCAGCCTTTTCCCGTTTGTGCCGGAGTCGCAACCGCGATTTTTAAAGCCGTCTGGATTTGTTCGGATTGTTTGAAATATTCCAAAACACACTCGGCCAAAGTCGGTTGGTCCAGCGCGACGATTCCCTGGTAACTTTGATCTTTTGTTTCAACGTTAAACGATAAGGTGCCGTTGTCAAAAAAAGCCTGTACCGGCGCGGTGTTTTCTTCCGTAACGGCTTTTTGCGCTTTTTCAACGGCCGCCGCATCAAAACGGGCATAACCGCGGATCGAACCGTCCGTCGTTATGTCAACGGCCAAAACGGAAACGGGGCCTTGTCCCTGGATTTGCAAAGTAAATACGCCGTCAAATTTGATCGTCGAAGCCAACAGAGCCGTCAATACGGCCGCCTGCGCCATTAAAATGCCGATCGGTTCGGGATAATTGTGCTGGGAAATGATTGTATCCAGCGAAGACGTCAGACGGACGGCTTGTCCTCTGGACAGCCCCGAATCGATTAAAAACGGACAAATTACGTCTGTTGTTGCGTCTGTCATTGTTTCCCTCTTTTGTTTGATGATGTGATAACTTTCTTTAAAAATATTTAAAATTCGGATATAAACAAGCTGTCCGATTATATAAACATAGGGAAATGTCCGTGCCGGAAAATAAAACCGCCGTTAAACCGGTAACGCAAAAGCGTTTGATGAATATTGCTTTGTATTACCTGAGCCGGTATGAAAGCTCGGCGGAAAATCTGCGTCGTCTGCTTGACCGCCGGGTTGCGAAAGCCGCGGCGAAAGGGGCCCGCGTCCCGCCCGAAGCCGCGCAATGGATCTTAGCCGTTGTGTCCGAAGTCTGCCGTCTGGGATATGTTAATGACGAACGGTATGCTCTTTCAACCGCGGAAAAATACAGGAAAGCCGGAAAATCAGAACGTTATATCCGCTTGAAACTGTCTCAGGCGGGGGTTGACAATGACATTCAGGACGCTGTTTTAAAAAATGATGAAAGCCTTTCCTGCGCCGAAGCCGAGCTGGCAGCCGCTTTGCGTCTGGTTGAAAAACGCAAGATAGGACCTTTCCGTTCCCCGCGGGACAGAAAGCTTTTTCGTAAAAAAGACATGGCTGTCCTGGCGCGCGCGGGGTTTTCTTTTCAAACCGCCGTTCAGGCTTTAGGCTCTGCCGCAGAAGAGGAAGACGATGAATTCCAATATTGATTTGATTATTTTTGATTTTGACGGTGTATTGGCAGACAGCGAAACAATGGGCTGCCAAATCTGGTCGGACGTTTTTGCCAGACACGGAATGACCGTGCCGGCCAGGGATATTTTGGAAAAATATACCGGGAAAACGGGAACGCTGATTTGTTCTCTGGTCGAACAGGAATACGGTTATCATATTCCGGACGGATTTCTGGACGAAGTCAACGAAACTACCGAAGCGGTAATGGCGAAAGAATTAAAAGCGGTTCCCGGCGTTTTGGAAACGATGCCCGTTTTTGACACGCCTGTCTGTATTGCTTCGGGCAGCCGGCCGAAGCGGCTGAATATGTGCCTGGACGTTACGGGACTCCGGCCGTTTTTTCCTGAAAATACGGTGTTTAGCTCTCACTTTGTCAAAAACGGGAAACCTGCGCCCGATTTGTTCTTTTACGCTGCGGAAAAAATGGGGGTGGCGCCGGAAAAATGCCTGGTCATTGAAGACAGTTCTTCCGGCATTATCGGGGCGAAAGCCGCAGGCATGAAAGTTTTCGGATTTCTGGGCGGGTCGCACTGTACCCCCGCGCGCGGTAATCAGCTGAAAGAAAGCGGCGCCGATCTGTTGTTTGACGATTTTACAAAATTGCCCGATCTGTTGAAAAAAGCCTAACCGTCTTCGCGGTGCAGCAGCAAGGCAATGCTGATAAAAGCAAAAATCAGCGGAGGACTCCACGTTGCGAAAACAACGGGCAGAGCGGTTGAAAACCCGAGCGCGTAAGTAATTCTGGTCATGAAATACAATAAAAATCCGCTGACAATGGCGGCTGATATTTTCAGCGCGCCGCCGCCTTTTCTTTGATTCGGGTCGACGGAAAACACTGCGGCGATCAAAATCATTGTCATTAAAAGAAACGGGGAAACCAGCAGCGACTGCAAATGCAGGCGGTGCGAATGCGCGGAAAACCCGGAGTTTTCAAAAAACTGAATAATCGCGGGCAGGTCCCAGAATGAAATCGTTTCCGGCGAAGCAAAATTTTCCTGAATTTTTCCCAAAGTCAGTTCGGTCGGTATTTTTAACAGCGGGTAATTTTCAATTACTTTGCCGTTTTCATAGATGCGGACGTCATTTAATTCAAAATGCCCGTCGTTTAAAACGGCCAGACGCGCGTCGATTCGTTTTAAAAAAGCATTCTGGTCCGAAAATACCAAAATACTGACGTTTCTCAGGCTTAATTCCAGCTTTTCCTGGCGAATCCCGCCGGCATGCACGACATACATTTCATTGTCGCGGTGTTCTCGAAGCCATAATCCCTGAGAACTTGAAATATGGGGCCGCCCTCTGCGGTCGTCGTCCATACGCTGAAACTTGCTGTACATTGCGGCGGAAAAAGGATTGAACAAAGCGACGGATAAAACGCCTATTATAAAAGAAGTAATCAACAAAGGCGTGACAAATTGCCAGACAGACTGTCCCGCGGCGCGGATAATGACCAGCTCGCTGCTTTTTGTTAAACGCCAGAACACGATAATCGCCGCTATTAATACAATAAAAGGCAACACGGTTAAAATCATGTTGGGCAGTTTCAGCAGTCCCAAAGTTAAAACATTGCCGAATCCGAACGAAGGAATCGATTCCTTTTTCATCAGTTCGATAACGTCAAATAACAAGATGACGGATCCCAATGTTAACAGGACGGCAAAAAACGACATAAGAAACTGACGGATAATATACTGGCTGATAATTTTTGGCGCAGACATCAGGCAAATCCTAAAAAAAATGTTCTGTAACAGGAATAACACAGAACAAAATAAAAAAAAGTATAAAAAAATGAAAAAAAGTTATTGACATCGGGATACGATAAGAATTATAACCCCCTTTGCCCTCAGAGAACGGGGGACAACAAAACGAGATCTTATTGAGAGAGTGGATATGTGAGAGAAGAGATGTACAGGCGGTGGCTG
>JAJXEL010000145.1 GCA_021639925.1 Alphaproteobacteria bacterium
AAGCCAAGGACAGCGAATTTAAGTTAACGGGACCGGTGTCTTTGTCGGACGCCGTTTCCCACAGCGGGCGCAGAGGGATTTCCATTCAGCGCTATAAAGGGCTGGGGGAAATGAATCCGGAACAGCTGTGGGAAACGACGCTGGATCCGAACGCGCGTTCTTTGCTGCAAGTCAAAATCACGCATTTTGACCAGGCGGAATCGGTGTTTTCCATGCTGATGGGCGACATTGTCGAACCGCGGCGTGATTTTATTCAGGATAACGCGCTGAACGTCGTTAATCTGGACGTTTAAAAAGGACAGGTTTTTTATCCGTATTAAAAAAAAACGCTTGCAGTTTTTAAAAAATACGCTATAAAGAACCTTGCCGTGCCGGTGTAGCTCAGTTGGTAGAGCAACGCATTCGTAATGCGTGGGTCCGGTGTTCGAGTCACCGCACCGGCACCATTAAAAAAGCCTTGTATTTCGCGTAATACAGGGCTTTTTTAGTGCCTGTTTCCCGGCGTCCGGATTTGCTCTTTTGTCGGTAATTTTTACACGGATACATTTTTTTGCAATGCGGGCCGGACGGGAATTGTTGTGCGCCCGCCAGTTCTGCGAACTTCTCAAACGAAAAAACGGCCGTATAAATTCCATATAAAAAGCGAAATTTGTATGCGGTTTTCATTTAGGGATTGCATATAATCAAATACTATATAATATATAGATATATTTTCTGATTTTATTCAACTATTAGGATTTATTTATGGATAAAAATCCGGACACCGGTCTGTTATGTTTGACCGTTATGGCGCAGTTGTTTGAACGTAAAACAAATCCGCAGCAGTTGCGGCATTTATCGGGCAACGGATCAAAACCGTTTGATGAAACGGATATTTTACGCGGCGCAAAGACCTTGGATTTAAAGGCGAAGGCCGTTCAAAGCGCAATCGGGCGTTTGTCTGAAACGCCGCTGCCCGTGATTGTCCGCGCCAACGACGGCCGTTTTTTTATATTGGCAAAGTATTCGCCGGACAAAGTTTTGATACACTGCCCGGAAAAAGGCCAACCGGAAATTCTGCCGACGCGGGATTTTGAAAAGATGTGGACGGGGCGGATTATTTTGTTTGCATCGCGCCAAAGCGTTAAAAATCTGTGGCGGCGGTTTGACATAGCATGGTTTATTCCGGCGGTTTTGAAGTATAAAAAATTGTTTGGCGAAGTGCTGCTATCGTCGTTGTTTTTGCAGATATTTGCGCTGGTTTCGCCGTTGTTGTTTCAGGTAATCATTGACAAAGTGCTGGTTCATCACAGTTTGAGCACTTTGGACGTTATCTTTTTTACTTTGATTTGTATGACGGTGTTCGAATGTATTTTAAGCACTTTGCGGACCTATGTTTTTTCCCATACGACGAACCGGATTGATGTTGAATTGGGAGCGCAGCTGTTCAAACATTTGCTGGCTTTGCCTTTGGCATATTTCGGGGCAAGGCGTGTCGGCGACACGGTCGCGCGTGTCCGGGAACTGGAAAATATCCGGAATTTTTTGACGGGATCAGCGCTGACTTTGGTGATTGATACGGCTTTTACGGTTATCTTTTTTGCCGTCATGCTGATGTATGCGCCTTTTTTGACGCTGATCGTCGCGCTGTCCATTCCGTTTTATGTCGTATTGTCTTTGCTGGCTTCGCCGGTTTTGCGCAAACGGGTAGAGGAAAAATTTAAACACGGCGCGGAAAATCAAGCTTTTTTGGTTGAATCCGTTTCCGCGATCGAAACGTTAAAAGCTCTGGCCGTCGAACCGCAGTCCGTCCGCAAATGGGAAGAACAGCTGGCCGCTTATGTCGCCAGTTCGTTTAAAGTGTCCAACCTGGCAAACATCTGTCATAACGCGATCAGCTTTATTCAAAAGGCAACTTCGGCTCTGACATTGTTTTTCGGGGCAAAGCTTGTGATCGAAGGCAAAATGACGGTCGGCCAGTTGGTTGCTTTTAATATGCTGGCCGGACATGTGGCGTCTCCGATTTTGCGTTTGGCTCAGTTATGGCAGGATTTTCAACAAGTGCGCATTTCGATTGACCGGCTGGGGGACGTTTTAAACACGCCTGCGGAACCGGCCGTGAATTCGGGACAGGCGCCGTCTCTTTCATTAAAGGGAGAAGTGAAATTTACGAATGTTTCTTTCCGCTATGCTTTGGACAAGCCGCAAGTATTGTCAGATATTTCTTTGCGCGTCAGCCCCGGCGAAAGCATCGGGATCGTGGGGTCTTCGGGATCGGGGAAAAGTACGCTGACAAAGCTGATCCAGCGGCTGTACCTGCCGGAAACGGGACGCATTACGATTGATGATATAGACATATCGACAGCCGATCCGTCTTGGTTAAGGCGGCAGATCGGCGTTGTTTTGCAGGAAAATACTTTGTTGAACCGCTCTGTACGCGATAACATCGCTCTGGCTGATCCCGTTCAGCCGATTGAACGCGTTATCGAAGTCGCGAAAATGGCCGGAGCTCATGATTTTATCGCGGAAATGCCCGAAGGCTACGATACGATTATCGAAGAACGCGGGGCGTCTTTGTCCGGCGGGCAAAGGCAGAGAATAGCTATCGCGCGGGCTTTGCTGGCTAATCCGCGTATTCTGATTTTTGACGAAGCGACTTCCGCTTTGGATTATGAATCGGAATCTTTAATCAAAAAGAACATGGCGGCGATCAGCAAAAACAGAACCGTCTTTATTATTGCGCACAGATTATCAACGGTTCGAACGTGCGACCGGATTATTGTCATCGAAAAAGGCAGAATAATCGAACAAGGATCGCATAACGACCTGCTGACCCGTCCGGACAGCCGGTACGGTTATTTATGGAACTGCCAGATGAACGGAGAAACAATATGAACAATAAACCGTCTTTGGAACAACAGTTTCTGCCCGCGGTGCTGGAAATAACGGAAACGCCGCCTTCTCCTTTGGGGCGGGCGACAATATACGCGATTATCGGTGTTTTTTGCTTCGCTTTTTTGCTCAGCCTGGTCTGTAAAGTGGATATTATTGCCATTGCTCCGGGCAAAATTATTTCCAGCGGACACAACAAGCTGATCCAACCGTTAAAAAGCGGCGTCGTTGATGATATTTTCGTCCGTGACGGCCAGTTTGTCAAAAAAGGCGATCCCTTGGTTCAGATTAAATTTGAAGACGCGGAAGCCAATCGCATACGTTTGGAACAGGAATTGCTTTTCGCTTCAATGGACGTAGCGCGTTTAACGGCTTTGCTGTCCCCGGATCCGTTGAAATCTTTTATCCCTCCCTCAAAGGCTTCGGCAGAATTGATCGACAAAAACAAACGAATGTTAAAAAATGAAGCGGACAAGATTAAGGCGCAGCTGGCCGTTATTGATGATCAGATCGTCCAGGCCAAAGCGGAAAAAGAAACGGCGAAGGCTTCTATAAAAAAGATTGAACGGCTTTTGCCGAACGTTCGTTTTCGTATAGATCAATATCGTGAAATTTATGAAAAAGGCAGTATTGCAAAATCCTTTTTTTTGGAAAAGGAAAAAGAATTAATCCAATACGAAGAAGACTTGTCCGTTCAAAACAAGACGCTGGCGGAAATCGAAGCGAAGCTGCAGGTTTTGGCGGCGCAAAAAGGACAGGAAGAACTTAATTTTAAAAACGATATTTTTTATCGCCTGCAGGAAGCGTCCAATAAAGAAAAACTGTTAAAAGACGAATACGCGAACGCGCAATGGATTGACGGCCTGACGACGATCAAGGCTCCTGTGGACGGGATCATTCAGGAAATGGAAATTCACACGGTCGGCGGAGTGGTTACGCCGGCGCAGACGTTGATGAAATTGGTTCCGTCCGACAGCGTTTTGGAAGTCGAAGCCATGGTTTTGAACAAAGATGTCGGTTTCGTCAAAGAAGGCCAAAATGTCAGCGTTAAAATAGACAGCTTTCCCTATACGCGGTACGGAACGATCCGTGGGGAACTGCTTCATTTATCGCGCGATGCCGTTGAAAACGAACAACTCGGGCTGATTTATATTGCCCGTATATCCATGTCGCGGGATACCATTCGCGTTGAAGATAAAGACGTTCGCCTGTCCGCTGGTATGAGCGTTTCCGCCGAAATCAAGACGGGCCGCCGCCGTTTGATTGAAATAATCCTGACGCCGTTTAAAGAATATGCATCTGAAAGCCTGCGTGAAAGGTAATAATAAAAATAATCGGTAATTAATCCGGGGTATAAAAAGCAGCCCGGTTAATGCGCCAAACAAACAGAAATTCGCAATATTGGATAAGAGCCGTTTCTCATTAACGATATCCTTTATCTCTTACAAGACATAGCCATAATATTATATAGAAAAAAGATTTAGTTTGTATGATCTGTACCATAT
>JAJXEL010000146.1 GCA_021639925.1 Alphaproteobacteria bacterium
CGGCGTCAAACTGTTCCGCGTATTTAGCGCGTTCGTTCGATCCGTTCGTCGCGGATACAACATTGCCGCCCAGCAAGCTTTTAATGAAGTTGCTGTTGCCGCTGTCCGCGATGACCATATCGTCGCCTTGTTCGCCGGAAATGACCATGTGGCCTTTGGAATCAAAGTCAGCAGAGATGCCTTCCAATCCGTCAACAGCCTGGCGGAATTGTTCAACCGTCATACCGTCCGTAATCGTTACCGTATATCCTTCGTCAAAGCCAAACACTTTGTTGAAGTTGGTTGACAGCGTCGCATCAACAGCGTCCGCTGCAACAGCAGCGTCAGCCGTAACCGTACCGCCTGTTCCGCCGTTAATAACGCCATTCGTAATAGCGACCGTCGGTTTGGTTCCGGTATTATTGCTGTTATAGATTTCCAACGTCGTACCGTTAACCTGAGCGACAATGCCTTCAGATCCCAGCGTGGAGTTGATTTTTTCAACAACAGCTTTCAGTGTTGTCGCACCCGTATCCGTTCCCGCTTTCAAAGCGCCCGTTGTCGGGTCAATGAATTCGCTGATATCAATTTTTTGAACCTGACCGTTGACCGTGATGTCAATGGAAGCGCCGGAAACAGAAGTCGCGCCCGTAGCGTCGCCGGCGGCAAATTTAGCCGTCGTCGCCGTATTGATGGCAGCGGCCTGCGCTGTTTTACCGGAATCGAAATCAGCCGTTGAACGAATAACCAGCGAAGAGTTGTCCAACGTGCTAAACGTCAGTTTACCTTCGTTGACTTCGGCATTCAGGACTTTACGACCGACCGTGTAAACGACTTCGCTCATGAAATCTTCCAGCGTTGTATCAATACCGAAAGACTGCTTTGTCACGCCTGTCGTTTCATCAACTGTCGCGTCCGTAATACCGGAAGCGGCGGCGGTAAACGTAAATTCATACGTTTTGTCGCCGACGATCATTTCGACAACACCGTCTTCGGCGATACCGATTTGTTCCAACGTCTGATCGGCGGAAACGTTTGCCGTTCCTTCCATTGTCGTGGAATCCCCCAGACGGATTGTAAACTGGTCGCCTGCTTGAGAATTGGCAACCAGATCCGTCAGCAGATCCGTTTTAGCCGTCGTCGAATTAAACGTAACGTTTTCGGAAACGGCGGAAGAAGCGACGTTGGCGGTGTCGCGGGCGCTGTTGGCGATGGATTTGGCCTGTTCGACGAATTCCTGCAGCGTTGTAATGCCTTCATCGGCAACTTCCAGCGTTGAAATGGCCTGACCGATGCTGTCCAGCAATGTAGACAGGTCGTCGGCGCGCGAATTCAACGACTGTGCGGTAAAGTACGAAGACGGATTGTCCATCGCGCTGTTGACTTTATAACCGGTGGACAAACGGTCCTGCGTCTTATCCAACAGGCTTTGAGTGTTTTTCAAGCTCAAAAGGTTGGAACGCATTGACGATGTAAGAGCAATTTTATCTGTAGCCATGAGATTTCTCCTTTTCTTGGATTAAATACAGCCCTTAAAGGGAATGACCCTTGCGGGCCGGTTTTCTGGAAACGGCGCTTCGGCCGTTTATAAGCTCCATTGTTAAAAAGCTAACACAACTTTCCCACAGGTTCAATAGGCAAAATTTTCCCAGTCCTAAGCATAAGATTTTAATAGGTTTTTTTGTTTTTTTGAAGGAGTCGGACGATTGAATAAATACTTTTTTATTACATTTTCGTCACATTCCCGACGTCAAAAAAACGTCAAATACAAACAGGAGTTTTTTATGAAAAAAATACGTTTTACCAAAAAATCCCTTTCTTTGCTGTCTGTTCCGGCAAAAGGATATGCAGAATACGCGGATACCGAAGAAAAAGCGTTAAAACTGGTGATTACCAAGAAAGGAACAAAAACTTTTTATTTCCGCCGAACAATCGGAAAAAAAACATACCGGTTCAAAATCGCCGCAGCGGAAAACGGCGTTTCTTTGGCGGAAATCCGGCGCAGAACCGCAGAATTGCGGTTTAAGTTGGAACAAACCTCCGCCGGTATATGTCAGGATCACCGTTTAAAAGAGCTGTGCGACAAGTATATTTTTAATTTTGCCATGCATGAAAAACTGACATGGAAAGAAGATTTAAAAGATTTCCGGACTTTTCTGAGCCCTTGGTTTGCACGCCGGATTTCAGATATTTCCAGAAACGACATTCTGCTGCTGCACCGGAAAATAACGGTGTGCAACGGGCCGTGCCGCGCCAACCGTATTCTGGCAAAAATCAGCGCTCTGTTTTCCAAAGCGCGGGAATGGGGCTGGGCGACGGACAATCCGGCGTCTCATATCCGGCGTAATAAAGAAATGCAACGCGACAGATTTTTAAGCAGCGAAGAATTAAAGCGTTTTTTCCGATCTATGGATCAGGAACCGGATTCTTTATTTAAAAGCATGATCTGGATCGCGCTGCTGACCGGCGTCAGGCGCGACAATATCCGGACAATGAAATGGGAACAAATCGATTTTCATACCCGGATATGGACAATTCCCAGGACTAAAAACGGCCGGCCGCTGACCGTCTGTCTGCCGGATCAGGCTGTCGGCGTTTTAAAAAATATCCCGCGCGTATCGCAATGGGTGTTCCCCAGCAAAAAATCAGCCAGCGGTCATATCATGGACCACCGCAGGACATTGAACCGTATTTTAAAACGGGCGGAAATTTCAAATCTGCATTTACATGACCTGCGCCGGACTTTGGCCAGCTGGATGGCGATCAACGGGACCAGCCTGTATATTATCGCCGATGTTCTGGGACATTCGTCAACGCGTTGTACGCAAATATACGCAAGACTGAATAATTGTATTCGCAAACAAAGTTTATGTGAGGCCGTCGATAAAATGCTTTCTTTTCAGAACTGAAGCGTCAAAAAAATGTCAAAACGGAATTTTTCCGGCAAATAAAGTAAAAATCCGTATAAAAATGAATGACTTTTTGTAACAGCCCGTTTGTTATAAAGTCAACAGCGCGATGGACAATCCGTCTTCGTACTTTACCGCACAGTCGTTGAATTCGCGCGCCGACGACCTGTCTACATTGCTGGACAGCATCGGTCAGGCCATTTCAACGCTGGAAGTTGCCGATGAAGGCATTACAACGCTGCAGGAATTCGTCGAACAGGCCAAATCCATCGCCAACAGCGCCCGCGACACCGCCAACGTCGCTTCTTCCGCCGTTTCCGAAAACGTTACGTTTAACTCTGCTACCGCCAAAACGGATAAACTGTCCTCCTACCTGAATAATATCAGTGCCGGTGACAGCTTCACCATTCGTTTGGGTGATGCCACAACAATGGAAGCCACTTCCAATGTTTCCAAAGAATTAACTTTGGAAGAAGCTGGATTGGTTGAAGGCATGTCCATGGAAATGATTGTCGGCGATAAGACATATAATTTTACCTTGGTTGCAGGTGAAACACAAGAAGCTGTTGAAAATGCTGATGGGACAACATCTCAACAAATCGGCATTGCTTCTTCAATGGAAGAATTTATGAACGATGTCGTTTATACCGTCGGTCGTAAAACCATCACTGCCGAAATTAAAGAAGGCAAACTGTCATTCAGCACACTGGATAACAGTTCGATGACAATCCGTTCTACAAATGAAGCAATCATAGGGACTGCAAACTCTATGAAAATTGAAAAAGCTGATTTAACTCTGGCCGCTCTAGCCGGAACAGGTCAAGGAACAACAGGTGAAGGCTTTGGTGTCGCTCCGTCTGTAACGATTGACGGTCTTCAATTAGATTTGTCGGAATATTTTACCAGTACAAAAGGACAGGTAGCTTTTGCTGCCGGCGTTGATAGTGAGGGTATCATCAATGCTATCAAAACGTTCGCTGAACAAAACGGATATAGTGCCTCGATCGAAGATGGTACAGGAGATCTGACAATCTTCAAAAATGAAGTAGGTGCCACAGCTCCTGTTATCGCATTTGCCGCCGCTCAGCCGACAGGCGGAACGGCCGCCACGCCTCCGACAGCTACTGACGGAGGTGCTCAAGATATCACGGCTACTTTCAATGATATTTTGGGATTTGATAATGGTTATTCCGTAACGATTACCGAAGGAATGACAGTTGAAGAATTCCGTCAGGCCGTTGATAATCTGGAAGGTATTTCCGCCGACTTCGATTCCAAAGGCCACATGGTCATTTCCGGCGAACAAGGCGACGATATGGTCATTGCTGATATTACAGGAGGCAATAATAACGTCATCAGAAGCCTGTTGGGCTCGGATATCTATTCCGCGACGAACGGATCGAACGAACGCGCTAAATACGCGGAACAGTTTGACGCCG
>JAJXEL010000147.1:0-542 GCA_021639925.1 Alphaproteobacteria bacterium
TTTTTATTATAGGCGGAAGAAATATGCTTTCCGAAACAAATTTTTGCGTTAATCTAAAAAAAATGTTTTTATCAAGAGGATTTTCATGACAACGGCAGAAGTTTTATGTATCGCGGGCGCCGTCGCGTTTATTTTATTTTTCCCTATTCCTTTTTTTGCCTGCCGGTTCGGCAAGTTTCTGCCCGCCGACGCGGGAACGGCGTTGGTGCGGTCGTTTCATATTCCGCGTTTGGCAAAATCAAAATCGCCCGATCGGATAAAACGGCGCCGGCGGTTATGGCAAAAGCTGTTCGCCGCGGGGCTGTTCTGGGGAATCGCCGGCATTACCGGGCTGTTTTTGCTGGTTTTTTCAAATTATCCCCTGACATTGTTCGTTTTGCTGTGGTTTTGCGCGTTAATGGCCTGCATTGACGAAAAACTGCACGTTCTGCCTGACGTGCTGACCGTTCCTTTGCTTATTTTGGGATTTTATTTTTCAACGTCGGATCTGGGAATTGTCACGCCGTTTGAAGCAGGAACGGGCGCTTTGGCCGGCTTTTTGC
>JAJXEL010000147.1:552-4259 GCA_021639925.1 Alphaproteobacteria bacterium
TGCTGCCGACCGTCACCGCCGCCGTCATGACCCCCTTTTTCCCCAGGTCGCTGGGCGGAGGAGATTTCAAAATGCTGACGGCTTTGGGCGCATGGCTGGGATTTCCCGGTCTGATCGGCGTGATTTTGTCGTCCGTCGTTTATTTCGCCCTGATCGCGCTGATCCGCAAGAAAAAAGAAGGGCCTTACGGCACATCGCTGTTCTTAGGCGTTTTAACCGTCCTGGTTTTACAGCAGTTTGACTGTCTGCGTTTTTTATTCGTCATCGTCTAATTCTTCGAACACGGCGATTCGTTCGAAAACCAGCGGTTCGTCGTCGCCGGCGGGCAGATTTTCTTTGGTTTCCTTTTCCGCGCCGGGAACGGAATCATTTAAGATATCGTCCAGCCAGTTTTTATTTTTTTCCAATTCTTTTTCCGTACGCGCCAAAACTTTTTCCGCGCGTTTCAGGTTATTGTCGGCAACCGTTGCCATTTGACGCGCGCCGGCTTTGTCATAAACCTGCAAAGCATCGGAAAAAACCTCTACCGCGCGGCGCAGCAAAGCCGGATTTCCGCCTTCCCTGTCGGCCAGCAGGAACAAAGCCGAAGCCAGATTGTTGCACGCCCTGCCCCACAGCAAAGGCTGCGTTTCCTTGTTTAAAACGCTTAATTCTTTTTCGTACAACTCGACGGCTTTTTTCAATAAAGTCGTTTTCGTACTGTATGAAGAAAACAGCTGCATCGTCCGCGCCAGCCCGTTGACCGTATCCGCCCAGCGTTCGGTATGCGGCCCCGGTTTCAGCGTCTTTAAAGCGTCGCGGTAAGCCGTCATCGCCGCGACGAAATCTTCGCCCGCCCCCGTTTGCAGCGCAATTTTCTGACGCACGTTGCCGATCCGCAGATTTAAATCGCCGAACGCTTCGGGCTGATATTTTTCGGATACGGCCTCCAACCCTTTTTTAAAAGTTTCTTCAGCCACTTTATACGCTTCGATACTGTCTTGGCGTTCGCCTTCCATCTGGCGCAGCAAACCGACCTGACGATTGACAAAAACATATTCCGGCGCATAAGGCGGCAGCAGCTTTAACGCCTGTTCATAAACCGCGGCCGCCTGATTTTGTCTGTTTTCGCCGGGCGTAATCAGACTGACCCAGGACAGCACATTGGCAAACGCCGTCAGATTGACCGCCTGTTCTTCGCTTGCCAAACCGGCCATCGGCTTTGACGCATACGCCGCGACTTCGTTTAACAAAGACGGCAGGAATAAACGCAGCAGCTGTTCGTGTTCCAGCCGGGTCGGCGTCATCGCGCAGATCGTAAAAATCTTTAACAGCGTTTTTTGTTCGCCGTTCATCTGCACGGGCAGAAAAAAACGCGATCCGGCGGAAAAAGGCTGCGCTTCATGATTCAAAGCCGGACGCACCGTATGAAATTCCAACACCCGCCCCGCGTTGTCCAAAGCCGCATACAGCCCGACGTCGGCATTATGCTGTTCCAGCCAGGCGCGCATCTGCATCGCCCCGCGCCGCGCGTTCGTATCCGTTACGGCTTTATCGACGACTTTGACTTGCAGATTCGGCACCTGGCGCAGAGTATGGTACAATTCGTCGCGAATGGCGCCGTTTTCATCGTATTCGACGGAAGCCAGCAAAACGACTGGCCCGAAAGCGACCGCTTCCTCGCTGCCTTCGCGCAGCCATTCTTTGATCGGAAATCGTTTGATTTCCGCGGGCAGAACGACCGGTTTTTGAACGACCGGTACCGGCCGCGGTTTTTCCACGCGTACCAAAGCCGAAGAAGAATCTCCGGTACTTTCTTCCTCTTCGCCGTCGTCGGCGGCCGGCGCCCCCCTGCGGGTCAAAGCCGTCGACCGGCCGGGCCGGCGGGCGGGCGGACGGGACGTTTTCGCGGCGGGTTTTTGTTTTTCTTCTTCCTCATCGCCGCCGCCGAAGCTGAAATTGAAATCGTCGTCGTCATCGTCAAAAGAATCCGACACCTTGGCCTGCTGTTTGGCCGCGGGCGACAGTTCGCCCGACCGCTGCAGCTGTTCGATATATTCGTCGGCGCTTTGCACCGCGACGGTCAGATCGGTCACCGCGCGCGCCGAAGTATCATAGCTGCCCTCTAAAACACTGTTGGCGCCCAAAAGGTCGTCTTCGCCTTTGCGCCCCAGAATACGCGCTTTGCCGTTGATTTCATAAAACAGCTCTGCCTTGCCGCTGATAATCGTAAAGACCGAAGAACAAGGATCGCCCTGTTTAAACAGGACATCGCCCGCGGAAAAAGTTTTTTCTTTTTTTGGCATTTGCGCCTCTGTCGTGATAAAACCGTTTTATGCAGTTTAAAAGAGGTTGAACATAAACGCCATGAAAAATACAAATTATCCCGCCGTGAAATTAAAACAAGGCTGCGCCCGGCGCGCAAAATCAGGCAGTCCCTGGGTTTTTTCAAACGAAATCGACATGACCGCCGAAACCAAAAACATTCCCGCCGGCACATTGGTCCGTTTATACGACGCGAACGACACCTTTGTCGGAGTCGGTTCGTTTAACCCGCATTGCCTGATTTCTTTTCGCAAAATGGCGTCCGATCCGCAAACGGAAATCAACGCCGCCTTTTTTGCCAAAAAACTCCGCCGCTGCGTTGATTTAAGAAACGCGCTGGTCAATTCGCCGTTTTACCGCCTGGTTCATTCCGAAGGCGACGGCCTGCCCGGTTTAATCATCGACCGTTTTGACGATATCGTCGCCTGCCAGTTAAACACGGCGGGAACAGACGCGCTGAAACAGGAAATTGTCGAGGCTTTGGACTCTGTTTTAAAACCGTCCTGTATCGTTTTGCGCGCCGAAAGTTCCGCCCGCGCTCTGGAAGGGCTGGATCCGTTATACGAAGTCGCCAAAGGCGCCCTGCCCGATATCGTGCCCGTGCGCGAAAACGGCATTTACTTTTTCGCCGATTTAAAGGAAGGACAGAAAACCGGCTGGTTTTATGATCAGCGCGAAAACCGTTCTTTTGTCGGCAGACTGGCGCCGGAAAAACGTTGCATCGACTTTTACACTTACGCGGGCGGCTTTGCCCTGCATATGGGGATCGGACACGCCAAAGAAATCATCGGTGTAGACCGTTCCGAATCCGCTTTGGCTCTGGCGCGAAAAGCCGCGGAAAAAAATGAACTGGACGGCAAATGTTCGTGGATAAAAGACAATGCCTTTGACGTATTGGAAAACATGAACAAAGACAAAGAAAAGTTCGGCATCGTCGTCTGCGATCCTCCGGCCTTTGCCAAAGTCAAAAAAGACGTCGCCGCAGGCCTGCGCGGGTACCGCAAAGTGGCGCGCCTGGCCGCCGGTTTAGTGGAAAAAGACGGTATTTTGGCTTTGGGTTCATGTTCGCACCATGTCAAACCGGACGAATTTTTTACGGAATGTATGCGCGGTTTAACCGAAGCCGGCAGAACGGGGCGCGTAATTTTACAGGCCGGCGCCGGCCCCGATCACCCTGTCCACCCTTTGCTGCCCGAAACGGCATATCTGAAAATGCTGGTTTGCCAGATTGATTAGTTTTTAATCCGCTGAAATAAACAACTAAGGAGGGGATTGTTCCCCTCCTTTTTTGTTTTCTCTTTTTACGTGTCCGATTAAATTATCTTCCCTTGCCGTTTTTATCTTTTTCAAAAGGCGTTTTTACCTTTATTTTCATTTCCTTCGAAATGTTACAGTTTTGTTAA
>JAJXEL010000148.1 GCA_021639925.1 Alphaproteobacteria bacterium
CTTCCATGACGTAATCGATGATTTTCGCGGTCAAAGCGGCATTTTGGGAAACGATGTCTCCGTCCGTGCCATCGCCGCCCTGGGGACAGGACAGGGAATATTCAACGGCAATCGAACCGGCGTTTTCCATTTTTTTCGTATTGGACTGCCAGCCCGCGCGGTCATGTTCGTCGTTGCCCGTAACGGGGCCGCCCGTCGATCCCATGATTAAACGGTCGGGCCATTTTTTGCGCAGCGCTTCGATTTCCTTGCATACGTGGTCGATCGGGTGATCGGACACGTTGTCGCAGTTGGCGTAAGTCGCGTCGGAAAATTTAAACATATACCCCGCCGGAATGTGAATGTCGGCGGACGTTTTAACGTCAAAAGCCGTCTTCATTACGCCGCCGGCCCAGCCTGCTTTCATTGCCGCGTCCATCTGCTCGTAGCCGTCAGTATGCGGAGCCGCGGACAACAGGAACGGATTCCGCAGCTTAAATACCCCGAAAAAATCGGTTGTCAGATCCACGGGATTTTTTTCAACGCCTTCAACAACGGTACAGGATTTCGCTTTGTATGAAACGACTTTGCTGACCGGGCAGACGGTTTCCTGCACTTCGCCCGTAATCGCGGCGTGCAGTTCGTTCGCGGCGTTTTTACCCGACGCGACGGCTTCGACAATCGTTGATCCGCCATGATTGCAGTCGCCGGCGTAAATCACTTTTTCCGCCTCGGTCTTCGGATCGGCTTTGGATCCGACCGCCATGATGACATGCGCGAAATCGGGACGTTTGATCGTCGTTTCGGGAATGTCTTCCAGCTTTGTGCCGTTAAAACGCGTTTTGCACGTGTACAGCGTATAGGTGTCGCCTGTTTTTTCAATTTTTTCAACGCGCGTCATCGACGTGATGTCAATTGATTTATCCATCAGCCAGGAACGTTCTTCGCCTGTCAGACGCATATCGGATACGCGGCGGCGGACGAACATTTCGACGTTTTCCGCACCCGTGTCTTTGGCCGTGACGGCGCAATCGGTCGCAACGGCGCCGCCGCCCAAAACGGCAACGTTGCCGGCAGTTTTGTATTTTTCCGGCTCTTTCAGATAATCCATGAACGAAACGGCCAGATCTTCGCCCGGAATTCCCATTTTCGCCGTGTGCGGTTCGCCGACGGCGACAATTACGCCGTCATAGCCGTCTTTTAACAGATCAACCGGGTTGGCGACGCGGTGATTCATTTTCAGAGTGATGTCGCCGAAAGTTTTAATGAAATCCCAGTCTTTTTCAATCACGGCCTGCGGCAGACGGGCTTCGGGAATTAACTTGGCCGCGCCGCCGACTTTGTCCGATCCTTCAAATACCGTTACGCTGTACCCTTTGCGCGCCAGAACGGCCACGGCGGCCATACCGGCGGGACCCGCGCCGACAACGGCGACGTTTTTGCCGTTGGAACCGACTTTTTCAGGAACGGCGATCGCGTTTAACTTGCGCGCTTTTTCCAAAATGGCCGCCTGAACCGCAGGAATCTTGATCGGAGAATCAAAGCCTTTGCGGGAACAGGCCTTCATGCAGAACTGATCCGGACAGGTCAGGCCGCACATTTGTCCCAGCGGGTTGGATTTTAAAATCATTTCCGCAGCGCGGCCGTAATCTTTGTCGCTGCCCTGTTTGGCCGCCATGATAAAGTCTGCCGGCGAACAGTTTGACGGGCAGGCCTTCATACACGGCTTTTCGGCGCAGTATAAACACCGGTCCATTTCGGCTTTTAACTGCGCGTCGGTTAAATAAAGTTTTTTAGTCATTCTTCACTCCAAGTTAAAAAGTCTTTAGAAACGGTCCCATAGTTTTTCGGCCAGTTCGGCAGAACGCGCGTAAGCCCGTTCGACGTCTATGTCCAGCTTCAGTTCTTTGTTTTCCATCAGGATTTTGCCGGCGACGATCGTCGTATCGACGGGAACGTTTGCAAATCCGAAAATCAAATGCCCCAGCCATGTCGCGTCGTTTAACGGCGTCGGCGCCAGGTAATCCAGAATAATCAGGTCGGCGGCGCCGCCTTCTTTTAACGTGCCGATCCCCATGCCTTCCCATAAACGGTCGCAGATTTTCGGGTTGTTGAAAGCGACGGTTGACGCCAGTTCCATAAAGCCGCAGGCGGGATCCTGACGGCCGTATTTCTGCGCCCATAAACCGCAGCGCAGTTCTTCGCGCATATTGACTGTCATTGCGTCCGTACCCAGGCCGATCAAAATGCCTTTGCCGGCCATTTTGACCAGATTGGCGATGCCGACGGCATTGTTCAGGTTGGACTGCGGGTTTGTCACGACAATCGTGTCCGTTTCGGCCAGCAGATCCATTTCATGTTCGTTGATGTGCACGCAGTGCGGGCAAATCGTTTTTTTGCCCAAAACGCCTTTGTTATAAAAGCGTTCGACAACGCGGCAGCCGTGATCTTTTTCGCAGGCTTCTTCGTCGGAGGCGGCTTCGGCCGTATGAACGTGAAAGCCCGAATTATGCTTTTTCACGAAATCGGCGGCGCGTTCCAGATCGGCGTCGGATACCGTAAACGAAGCGTGCAGGCCGTACAGGCCGCGCAGCATATCGTCGTTTTCCTTTTCGCAGCGCAGAATAAAGTTTTCGTTTTCCGTCATGCCTTCGTCGGCGATTTTCGCGCCGTCGCGGTCGGATACTTCGTAACACAGACAGTTGCGCAGGCCGACTTCTTTGCCGGCTTTGGCGATCGCGTCCAAAGATCCCGTGATGTGGAACGGCGAAGCATGATGGTCAATTAAAGTCGTCGTGCCGTTTTTCACCGCGTCGATCATCGGGATCAAAGCGCTGTAATAAGAATCTTCAATCGTTAATTTCTTGTCCAGCCGCCACCACAGATTTTCCAGAACGCCGATGAAAGTCGACGCCGGTTCGGCTTTGCCCAGCCCGCGGACCATCGTTGAATAATAATGCATGTGGGCGTTGATGTACCCCGGCATGACGATCCGGCCGCGCGCGTCGATTTCCTTGCCTTTGTAATCTTTAAACTCCGCATCGGGAGCGATCTTTTTTATTTTTTTGCCTTCGATTAAAACGGCATGGTTTTTCAACACGGGGGTTTCGGACGTAAACGTCAGAACCGTCGCGTTGCGAATTAATATTGTTGACATGAAAACCTCATCAATAAAATTGGATTGCAAGTAGTCTAATCGTTTTTATGTCTAAAAGGCAAGGCATAAAATTGTGCCGTTGCGCGGGATATGTCACAGTGTCGAAGAATACAGGTTGGCTTCGTCGCAGGCGTCGGATTTCCAACCTGCCCAAAGTCTGCCGCCGAACGGCATTAACAGGCGGTCAGCCAGTTCGGATACCGGCCGGATATTTTCGTTGAAAGCCTCTTTAAAAGCGGATTCATATTCGTCGGAAATTTCCGGAAAAGCCTTTTGTAAAGCCCGGACAAGGGATTTGCCCTTTCCGGACCATTTTTTGTTGGCGCGCAAATAAAAATCGGCCAGATCGTGACGCAGCTGACAAAGAGATCCGTGAAGTTCGGATACGGTTTTATAGGCGGCAATATCGTCTAAAGCGTCCGTAATGGCATAACGGCGCTGATTAATTTCTTCGGCCGTTAAAGCAAACGGGCCGGCTGTTTCAATATCAAGAGCTTTTTTCCGAAGATTTAAAGCGCAGGCGTTTTCCGGCGCCATAATCCCGCAGGCAACCATGTTGATCAGCGCGGGCGTTCCGGAAACGGCGTCCTGCCTGAAAAAATAAGCGACAGAATTTTCGTTTTGAACAAACGTTTCTATCGGCCAACCTTGATAAATTAAACTGTTCCGGTAAGCTTTCGGCAAAATATCCGTATCATAAACGATCACCAAATCAATATCGGACGTCGCCGTTTGTTCGCCGCGCGTAACGGACCCTGCGATGAACGCGCATTTCGCTTTTGAATGTTCCTCGTTTAAAAATGCTTTTGCCGCTGACAGATAATGGGGTTTCATCGCTTAATGTCCGAACCGGCGTTTAAAAGCCAGGTTAAAGGTTGAAAATACCTTTAACGCCGGACGCAGAATTTTCGGCGCCGCGCCCGCGGCGGAAAAACGGACGGGAATTTTATCCAGTCCCAGTTCCAAAGCAATTCCCATACGGTGATGACCGTTGTTGACGCAGTCTTTCGCGCCGGCCAGACGGCAGAGCATAATGTCGATCGGGTCGTTGTCCGAAAAACCGTTTTCTTTAATGCTGTTTAATATATTGT
>JAJXEL010000149.1 GCA_021639925.1 Alphaproteobacteria bacterium
CAACAGGCCTCTTCTACAAAAACATGGGGGGGGGGGCATATTTTTAACAAAACTGTAACATTTGAAAAAAACAAAGCTGTGTTTCAGCCGGGAAACCCGGCCAATAGGTTTAAGCAATCCGGTTGACATATTTTTTCGGTTATTCTAAATCAGAATAATTCTGATGCTTTTGCGGAAAAGCGCGCGGCCGGATTTAAACAGTATCAATCTTTCGCACGATTATCTGGCGGCGGAACGGATTTATCTGCATTAAAAAAATCAACGCCGCAAAGCGTTAGGGCAACGGTTTATAACAACTTATCCGTTTCATAATGATCATTATTAAAAGGAGTTAAAAATATGGGCAAATGGAAATGCAAAGTATGCGGTTATGTTTATGAAGGCCGGGAACTGCCGGCTGATTTTGTTTGTCCGGTTTGCAAACAGCCCGCGTCCAAATTTGAAAAAATGAACGATGAAAAACCGGGTAACAAATACGCCGGAACGCAGACGGAAAAAAATCTTCAGGCGGCTTTTGCCGGCGAATCAGAAGCCGGAAACAAATATACTTATTTTGCTTCCGTGGCCAAAAAAGAAGGTTACGAACAGATTGCCGGTCTGTTTTTAAAAACGGCTGATAACGAAAAAGAACATGCGAAACTGTGGTTCAAAGAATTATCCGGTATCGGAGATACGGCGCAAAACCTGGCTTCGGCCGCCGACGGGGAAAATTATGAATGGACCGATATGTACGACGGTTTTGCCAAAACGGCCGAAGAGGAAGGATTCCCCGAATTAGCCGCAAAATTCCGTATGGTCGGCGAAATTGAAAAACATCACGAAGAACGTTACCGCGCTTTGTTGAAAAACGTTGAAACCGCGGCCGTTTTCGCCAAAAGCGAAATCAAGGTCTGGGAATGCAGAAACTGCGGTCATATTGTCGCAGGAACAAAAGCGCCCGAAGTCTGTCCCGTGTGTAATCACCCGCAAAGCTATTTTGAATTGCATGCCGAAAATTATTAATCCGGTTTTCCAAAATACGCAAAAAACCCCGCATATGCGGGGTTTTATATTGTGAACAATGCTATTTCGGCACAATTACCATTGTAATTTGTTTGCCTTCCAATTTGGCAGGCTGTTCGATTTTGGCATATAAATCCGAATCTTCGACAACACGGGCCATAACTTCTTCGCCCTGTTCCATGTAGGCCATTTCACGGCCGCGGAAACGCAAAGTAAATTTAACTTTATTGCCTTCGGAAATAAAGCGCTGGGCGCTGCGCAGCTTGACTTCGTAATCATGCGTGTCAATATTGGGGCTCAGCTTGATTTCCTTGATTTCTACAACTTTCTGGTTTTTGCGCGCTTCCGCTTTTTTCTTTTGCTGTTCATAGCGGTACTTGCCCAAATCCAGAATTTTGCAGACGGGCGGATTAGCGTTCGGTGAAATTTCAATTAAATCCAATCCCGCTTCGTCAGCCAGCTTTAATGCTTCGCGCACAGAAACAATCCCGACGTTTTCCCCGTCGGCGCCGATCAGGCGGATTTCCTTTGCCGTAATATCTGTATTGGCACGCGGCCCCTCACGGGTGGGCGATGCCTGTGTCGTATCTGTAGGTATAAAAGGCCTCCATCAGTTAAAAGTTATTCTTCAATATGCGGCCATGCCGCTTCGGTTTTCAGTTTAGCAATTACGTCGTCAAGTGCAAGCGTTTCTTGCTTTTCCTGTCCCAGCCGTCTGATCGTAACCGTATGGTCTGCGGCTTCTTTTTTGCCGATAACCAGCATGACGGGAACTTTCTTTAAAGAATGTTCGCGGATTTTATAGCTGATTTTTTCGTTGCGCAGATCGATTTCGGCGCGGATTCCGGCTTTTTTCAACGCGGCCAGCACTTCGCGCGCATAAGCGTTGCCTTCGTCCGTAATCGTGGCGACAACGACCTGTAACGGCGCCAGCCAGAACGGGAATTTCCCGGCGTAATGTTCGATCATAATGCCCGTAAACCGTTCCAAAGAACCGAACAAAGCGCGGTGCAGCATAATCGGACGGTGCTTTTCGCCGTCTTCGCCGATATAGGAAACGTCGAAACGTTCCGGCAGGTTCATGTCAACCTGCAGCGTGCCCAGTTGCCATTCGCGGCCGATCGCGTCTTTGACTTTAAAGTCCAGTTTCGGCCCGTAGAAAGCGCCGTCGCCGGGATTGAGCGTATATTCGTATCCCATGTCCGTCAGCGCCTGCGCCAAAGCGGTTTCCGTTTTGTCCCATAATTCGTCGGCGCCGATCCGTTCGGCCGGCCGGGTGGACAGTTTGATGTTGACGTCCTTTAAACCGAAAGCGTCATAAATGTCGAGCATCAGGCGCACGACTTTCTGGCATTCGTCTTCCAGCTGTTCGGGGGTGCAGAAAATATGCGCGTCGTCCTGGGTAAAAGCGCGCACGCGGAACAACCCGTGGATCGCGCCGGACGCTTCGTAACGGTGGACGCGGCCGAATTCGGCAATATACTGCGGCAGGTCGCGGTAAGATTTGATTCCCTGTTTGAAAACCAATATCCCGCCCGGACAGTTCATCGGTTTGACGCAGTAAACGCGGTCTTCGATTTCCGTCGTAAACATGTTTTCGCGGTACCAGTCCCAGTGTCCCGACGTTTCCCACAAAACGCGGTCCATAATCTGCGGCGTGTTGATTTCCACATAACCGACGTCGTTTTGTCGTTTGCGCAGGTAATTGATCAAAGTCTGGAACAGCGTCCAGCCGTGCGGGTGCCAGAAAATATCGCCGGGAGCGACGTCTTCGAAATGAAACAGATCCATTTCGCGACCCAGTTTGCGGTGATCGCGTTTTTCGGCTTCTTCCAGCTGAAGCAGGTAAGCGTCCAACGCTTTTTTATCCGCCCAGGCCGTGCCGTAAATGCGCTGCAGCTGTTCGCGCGAAGAATCTCCGCGCCAGTAAGCGCCGGCGACTTTCATTAACTTAAACGCTTTGCCGACTTTGCCGGTTGACGGCAGATGCGGCCCGCGGCACAAATCAATAAAGCCGCCCTGTCTGTAAAAGCTGATGACAGCGTCTTCAGGCAGGTCTTCAATCAGTTCGACTTTGTATTTTTCGCCTTTTTCCTTGAAAAAGGCAATCGCTTCGCCGCGCGGTTTTTCTTCGCGCACAATCGGTTCGTCGCGATCGACGATTTCGGCCATTTTCTTTTCAATGGCTTCCAGATCGGCGGGCGTAAACGGCGTTTCGCGCGCAAAGTCGTAATAAAACCCGTTTTCAATCGCGGGCCCGATCGTGACCTGCGTTTCGGGATACAGTTCCTGAACCGCCTGCGCCATGACGTGCGAACACGTATGGCGGATAATGTCCAGCCCTTCGGGAGATTTCGCCGTAATAATGTCAATGTCCGCGTCTGTCGTGATCGGCGTCGCCAGATCCTGCAGTTTGCCGTTGACTTTGACGGCCAAAGCCGCTTTGGCCAGCCCCGGACCGATTTTCGCGGCAATTTCGGCGCCGCTGGTCTGTCCGTCAAATGACAGCGCGGAGCTGTCGGGAAGTTTGATCGAAACCATGAAAATTATCTTCTTTCTCATTAAAAGTTTTTGATGCGCGCATTGTAATGCCGCTTTGTTTTGTATTCAAGAACTAATCCGTTTTTTCCCCGTTAAAAATACCCCGGTACAGGTTAGGAAAGAGTTCAGAGATTTCTTCTTTGGATCCCGTGCAGGAAAAATAAAACAGCGGCCTTTCGTCCGTGCCGACGACAATGGCGTTTAACGGTTGGCAAAGCTTGTTGAATACAGGAAAAGCCGCATGGCCGATCGTCATAATCGGACCTGTGTGTTCTTGAATGATTTTTGCGGTTTTTTCTTTGAATTTTCCGTATCCGGTAATACCGTGCGGATCAATTTTCCAAGTCGTATCCAGTTGGGTTGAAAAAGCGATAATGCGTGCATTGGGATTCTTTCGCAGTAATTCTACCGTCAGATATGTCACCGGTTCGTTCAACAGATAAATCAACGTATCGTCTTGAATGTCGAAATTTTTCGGCAGGTTCAAGACGCTGGTTTGGTCGCGCAGGTGTTTCCATTCTTCTGAAATAAGAGGTGTTGAAATTAACAGCGCGTAAATAAAAACACACAGGACGGCAAAGGCTTTTTTGAAAACGGGTTTTGACAGACAAGCCGCAGTATTTTGCAGAAAAAGTGTCAACAAAATCGCTGTCAGCATTTCAATCGGGATCGTGTAGCGG
>JAJXEL010000150.1:0-2809 GCA_021639925.1 Alphaproteobacteria bacterium
CTTTGTTCAAAAAAAAACAAACTCACCTCAGGCACCTGCCTAAGGTGAGGGAGTTAGCAACTGCAGCAATTCAGTCCGGATTATTCGACGCATATGCGCTTATCTCTCCGGCTCCCTCGTAATGAAGGGCAGATTTTTTTATTGCTGAGGAGCTGCTACACTCCGCAGCCGGCCTACCGGCTGCAAGAGTGATAATAGATTAAGTTGATGAACAGGTAAAGATATTTGTACTGGCCGTACGGCTGCTAGCCGCAGGGGCATCAGTTTTTGATTCTCGCCATTGGCACGATCTAATCCCCTGTCCGGAGGACGTTTTCCCCGCACGGGGAGTGCCCTGTCCGGAGGACGTTATGCCTCGGCCGCCGGCCGCGCCGGGAGGGCGTTTCCCCCCTACGGGGAGTAGCTATGGGCAGGAGTGACGCATTGAATTAACGAAACCGGCTAATCCGCATTGACGCAGACGTTTTAACCGTTCAGCCTGAATGATTGAGCGGACGTTTTTGACACTTTCTTCAAAGTCAATATTGACGATGACATAATCATATTCGTTCCAATGGCTCATTTCCGCGGCGGCCGTTGCCATTCTTTGGCGGACGACTTCTTCGGAATCCTGGGCGCGGGAAAACAAACGGCGTTCCAGTTCGGCCATTGAAGGCGGCAGAATAAAAACGCTGACCAGATCTTCGCGGGCATTTTCCGCTATCTGCTGCGTTCCCTGCCATTCAATATCAAACAGGATATCCTTGCCTTCTTCCAAAGCCTTGCGTACGGGTTCGCGCGGCGTGCCGTAACAGTTGCCGCAGAATTCGGCATGTTCCAGAAATTCATCGCGCTGCACCATGCCGTCAAACGCCGGACGGTCAACAAAAAAATAATCTTTGCCGTTGATTTCGCCGGGACGGGCGGAACGGGTGGTTACGGAAACCGACAGCGACATGTTGTCCTCCGTTTCCAAAATACGGTGTGCGATCGCGGTTTTTCCCGCGCCGGACGGCGAAGAAAGAACCAGCATAAAACCTCTGCGTTTAATGGATTCCGACATGTGTTTTCTCCTATTCGATATTTTGAATCTGTTCGCGTAACTGATCTATTGTTGTTTTCAGCGCCATACCTGTTTTTGTCAATTCTATATCCGCAGATTTGGAACACAACGTATTAGCTTCGCGGTTAAATTCCTGACATAAAAAATCCAGCTTTCTGCCGACGGGACCTTTTTCCGCGAACAGTTCCCGCGCCGTATGCACATGCGCCGCCAGCCGGTCAAGTTCTTCGCGGACGTCGGCGCGCAGCATGCAGGCGGTAACTTCCTGCATAAAACGCTCTTCGGATAAATCGGTTGTTTCTTTTAATAAAAACAGGTTTTCTTTCAGCTTTTCACGGATTTTTTCAGGTTGGGACGCCGCTTGATTTTTAGCCTGCAAAACAAGTTGTTCGATTTGATTAATCTGATCGTTCAAACAAACGGTTATTTTCGCGCCTTCAGTCAAACGGGACGATTTTAACGCTTCAACGGCTTTTTCCAGCGAAGCTAAGAACAACCGCGTTGTTTCGTCATGATCCGCGCCGTTGTCCTGACTGAATTCGGCAACGCCGCGCACGTTCATTAACCCGTCAACGGAAGCCGGCTTTAATAACGGAAATTTTTCATGAATTTTTTCCGCCAGGCGGCACAATTCTTCTAAAAACGGCTGATTAATCCGCGGCGTCTGATACGGTGTGTCCGACGCCATATCCAAAGAAACGGATATACTGCCGCGGGTAAAAAAAGAACGCAGACATTCACGGATTTTCGGTTCCATGTCTTCATATCCGGCCGGACAGCGGCACCGGATTTCCAATCCTTTCGCGTTGACGCTGCGCAGCGTCCATGTCCACAAGGTTCCGTTTTCCGGCGAAAAGGAAGCAAAACCCGTCATACTTTCCATATTAAAGCCTCTTTATTTATTCAATCGTTTGCATTACCTTACATAAAACTGGTTAAAACGGGAATTTAAAAATGAAAAATCCGCAGCATATTTTAATCACGGGGGCTTCCAGCGGGATCGGCGAAGCTCTGGCGCTGTTTTATGCGCAAAAAGGAACGACGTTATTTTTATGCGCGCAGAATACCGAACGGCTCAGCGACGTCGCAAAACGCTGCCGCGAAAAAAGAGCGGAGGTTTTCGCTGAAAAAGTCGACGTTACCGACGCGGCGGCAATGGAAAACTGGATCAGCCGGTGCGATAAAATAGCGCCGTTGGATTTGGTTATTGCCAACGCCGGCGTTTCGGCCGGACCGGGCAAAACAGGCGAATCAAGCGAAACGACGCGGAAAATTTTTGCCGTCAACGTTAACGGCGTGCTAAACACCGTGCTGCCGGCTTTGGAAAAAATGAGCCCGCGCAGCCGCGGCCAGATTGCTCTTTTAAGCTCTTTGGCCGGTTACAGAGGCCTGCCGTCCGCGCCGGCCTATTCCGGGTCTAAAAACGCCGTGCGCGCCTGGGGTGAAGCTTTAAGAGGATATATAAAGCCGTACGGAATCGAAATCAATGTCGTCTGTCCCGGATTTGTCGTTTCGCGGATTACACAGAAAAACAAATTTCCCATGCCTTTTTTAATGCCGGCGGACAAAGCAGCGCTGATTATCGCCGAAGGACTGCGCAAAAACAAAGGGCGGATTACTTTTCCGCCCCTGTTGGCTTTTTCTGCCTGGATTGTCAGCTGTCTGCCTGCCGGCGTCGCTGAATTTATTTTAACGAAACTGCCTAAAAAAGGATCAGATTAATCAATCAGGCGCCCCCACGGGAAAATACGGCGCAAATCCTTGTAA
>JAJXEL010000150.1:2819-4208 GCA_021639925.1 Alphaproteobacteria bacterium
TCCTTGTAATCGTCAGGCACCTGCATGAACGCCTGATTCATGTCGTTTCCGAAAACTTCAAAATCGATTCTGTCGTCGACTTCAAATTCGTTTAAAAGCGACAAAAGCAGATATTCCGCGAAAACACGCGCGGCGGAAGCCTTCGGGATAAAGCCGAAAATGCGGAATTCAGCCAGCAGATACTGCTTGTAATCCTTCAGATTTTCCAATGACTTTAGTTTATTTGCCAGCAGCGGGTCCATATCTTTGCGCACACGCAGAGCAGTGTCAACCATGGCGTTGACGCGCAAAGAACGTTCCGATTCTTCCGACAAATCCGATTCGTCTGATTTTTCCATCAGGTCAATCAGCGTTTCTTCATACATATCAATAAATTCCTGACGAACAGGATCTACAGCGGGCATTGTATTCATTTTTTAAACCTTTAAAAAACCTCTTGAAAAAGCATACCACCTTTAAAAAAAATAAAAAAGCTTATTCGTTTGGTCCCGGTTTTTGACGGCACAGGCGGTTAATGGCTTCCATGGCGTTGTTAAACCCTTTCATCGAAAAAATATCGTATGTTTCAATGCCTTCAATCGTCAGGCCTTTAACCGTAACGCGGACGGCTTTGTTCATTGCTTGGGCAATTTCAGCGTCCGTTTTCAGGTTTTTGGCCCAGGCGGTATCTTCGCTGGTAAACAAAGCGGCTTTTAAATTGCCCGCGCGAAACTGGACTTCCGAACGCGGCAGGTAAGTATAACCGGCGACAAACGTCAATACGTCATACAGCTGTTCGTCCGGACGGTGAGAAACAATTAAAAAAACATCGCCGCGGCGGGTATATTCGCCGCTTGATTTTGACGGCATCGAAGAAACAAAGCAGACTTTGTCTTTTTTGTCGTTGAAAATATAAGCGTTCCAGTCGTCAAAAACGCCGATATGTTCAACTTTTTTCGCATCAATCAGATTTTGCGCCCCGCAGGGAAAAGAAAACAGCAGCAAAAAAAAGACGAAAAATTTTTTCATGCTTTATTCTCCTAAAATTAATTCTTGTTCAACAGTCCGGTGATTTTATTTAAATCCGGTTTGGCATAAAGGGAAGCGTACAGTTCCGTCCAAAAATCCACGGTATTCCGCCGCATTGTTTCAATATTCAGATTTTCGGGGATATTCTGCGCCGCGGGGGCCAGCAGGCTGACCGAAGAAAAACGGGGCGGAATTTTGCCGCGTACGTCCTCCGTCCGGCAGACCAGTTTCGCCGCGTCGGCCAGCATTAACGATGCATAATGAGAAAAACGCGCGGCGTCCTGAAGGGAAACAATAAAACGCACACGGTTCATTTTCGCCGTATTGCCCCAGCACAACAGCGATATCAGATCAGGGCAGTGCATGGCGTGAATTTTATAG
>JAJXEL010000151.1 GCA_021639925.1 Alphaproteobacteria bacterium
CACATACTTCAACTGGAATGATTTCTCAAACTGTCGTCCAATTATCCCAAAAATTGTATGAAATCTCCGGCGCAATGAAAGGATATTCAATCCTGTTAAGTACGGGAGCCGAAGCTGTGGAATTTTGCATCAGGAACGCCAAAGCCCTGACACAAAAAAACGGCATAGTTTGCTTTGACAAAGGATATCACGGTTTAACGTTGGGCGCGCAAAGCATAACATTCAGCGGAAAATACGCTCGTCCGGTCGTTTCGGACATTTATCCGTTTAGAACCCCCGAAACTTTTCTAAACGAAGCGGAAATTCAACAATCAATTTCTGATTTCAAGGATTTGATTGAACAGAACGCTTCAAAAATTGCCGCAGCTGTTTTTGAACCTATTGTATCCGTTGGAGGAATGATTCTTCCGTCCGCACTCTTTTTCAAGGCGGCAGAAAAAATTTGTTCTGACAACAATGTTTTGCTTATTTTTGATGAAAGCCAGACAGGTTTTGGCAGAATGGGAGAATGGTTCGCCTATCAACATTTAAACGTTATTCCCGATATGGTCGTTGCAGCCAAAGGATTAGGGAACGGTTTTCCCGTTTCCGCCGTTTTAATGCGGGAAAATTTAATTCCGGGACAGGGATTGCTGCCCGTCACTCATTACAGTTCCCACCAAAACGATCCTTTTACGGCCGCCGTTGTTTTGGCGGGAATAGATTTTATTGAAGACAACGATATTTTAAATCGCGTCCGAAAAAACGGTCCGCTGTTTTTTAATGAATTGAAGCAGCTCTGTTCTGAATGTGGCTATATTCAAAATCCGCGCGGAGCAGGATTAATGTTTGGCGCCGACTTATATTGCGAAGGCATCAGCAATTATAGAAAGCCTTATGCCGCCATTCATAGAAATATGATGGAACGCGGAATAGCAATTCAGGCCACAAACGGTGGGAAAACTTTAAGATTTTTACCGGATTATTTAATGAAAAAATCAGATTTTTCATTTGCTTTACAAGAACTTTGCCAAACGTTAAATCAACTTGACTGGAAAAAGTTCCATGATTAACAGTTTTTACTATTCTTTTCCGACAGTTTATTATTTCGGCATCGACAGTCTTGAAAATTTAGACAGGATACTGCCTCAAACAACAAAACAAGTTTTGGTTCTGTGCGGGAAAAGTTCTGCTCAGAAATTAGGAATTTGCGAAAAACTGACTTTGTTATTCCGTAACAAAAATATAAATTTGTCTTTTTATGAAGGCTGCTCCAAAAATCCGTCGTCGGAATTGGTAAAACGTCTGTCAAAAAAAGTGTTGTCATCTGCAACGGACACAATTATTGCCATCGGCGGCGGTTCGGTTATTGATTTGGGAAAAGCGATTGTTTATGAATTAAAAGATATCCGTCAGATTTATTTTGGCACCGTCCTTACTGTTCCTTCGTCAGGTTCGGAATCCAACAGATCTTTTGTTATTTACGACGAAGTTTCTGAAAACAAAATTGCCAAAGCAGATCATGCTGTTATTCCGCGTTTTGCCATTTGCGATCCGTCTTTTTGCTCCGGTCTTTCAAAATATCAGATATCCTGCTGCCTTTCAGATATTATGGCACATCTTTTAGAACAGATGTTTTCAAAAGAAGACTGGAATTTAACAGACGATTTAATACTTGCAACAATTAAAAACGTTAACAGAACGGCAGATTTGCTTCTTTCAGGACAAAAACAACAAGACGCATGGAGCGATCTGGTTTTGGCTTCTTCTTTTTCTTTATCTTATATTTTATCCTGCGGCAGAACAATGGATTGGGTTGCCCATACATTTGAACACGCAATTTCAGGAAAATATAATACCAACCATGCGGAAGGCATGAGAATTATCATGCCTGAATGGATCAGATTCAGTTCCGGCAATGAATTTTACCATAAAAAATTATCGGCTTTTTCAAAAGAATTGCCCTGCAAAGACGCTATGCTGTTTATAGAAGATTTTTATAATAAACTGCAACTTTCTTCTTCTTTTAACGACTTGCTTCCCGCAAAACCAAATCCGGAACAATTGGCCGATACCGTCATGGCGGGAAAAGATTTTATCGGAAAAGTACATTGTATTGACAAAGAAAAATGCCTCTCTTTTCTTAACATCTTGCTTTCAAAGGACGGAAAATGACAGTTTTTATTATAGCAGAAATGTCCGCCAATCACTGCGGCGACAAGGAACTGGCAAAAAAAATCATCAAAACAGCAAAAGATATCGGCGCGGATGCCGTCAAGATTCAAACCTATACCGCCGATACGATAACGCTGAACTGCCGCAATCCGGAATTTAAGGTTTCGGGAACAAAGTTGTGGAACGACAAATATCTGTATGATTTGTATCAGGAAGCGTCAACTCCATGGGAATGGCAGGCGGAATTAAAAGAATATGCGGATAAAATCAGGATTCCTTTATTTTCAACGCCGTTTGATTTTACAGCCGTTGATTTTTTGGAAACGTTAGATGTTCCCATGTACAAAATCGCCAGTTTTGAAGCAATTGACTACCCTTTAATAAAATACGCTGCCAAACGCGGAAAACCGATGATTATTTCGACCGGAATTTCTTCATTGGAAGAAATTCAAAAAGCGGTTAACGCCTGTAAATCCGTCGGAAATAACGATATTACACTGCTGAAATGCACTTCTGCTTATCCGGCGGAACCAAAGGATATGAATTTATTGACAATTAAAGATATGATTGATCGTTTCGGCCCGCAAGGCGTTAAAATCGGTTTATCCGACCATTCTATGAGCATTGTCCCGCCTGTTACCGCCGTCGTTTTAGGCGCGACGGTGATTGAAAAACATTTTACGCTGGACAGAGCTTTGGGCGGAGCAGACAGCGGTTTTTCATTAAATACGGAAGAATTTGCATTAATGGTTAAAACCATACGGGAAACCGAAGCGTCTTTGGGACACGTTGATTATACGGTTAATCGGCAAAACCGCAAATTTGCCCGTTCTTTGTACGTCGCAAAAAATATTAAAAAAGGCGATGTTTTCACGCCGGAAAACATACGTTCCGTTCGCCCGTCAAACGGTCTTTATCCCGGTTATTACGATGATGTAATCGGTAAAACGGCAAAACGGGACCTGCCGTTTGGAACACCTTTAACATTAGACGATATAAACTGAAAAAGGATTTTTTTTATGCATCAACTTGACGTCATTGTTATTACTTATAACAGAACGGATTTACTGGAAAAAACATTTCATTCAATTTGCGGACAGACATACAATGATTGCGTTATCAAGCTGTTTAACAATGGCGGAACAGCAATTAATGCAGATTTTATCAAACTTTTTCAAAAACAATATCCCGATAAAAAAATCGAATACCATTCGGTTCCCGTCAACTGCCAAGGGGAACGGGGATATAAAAACGTCTGTTCTTTAATGCAGGCTGAATATGCCGTTTTGTTTCATGACGATGATCTGATACATCCTTATTATTTGGAAAATGCGATGGTTGCGTTGAAAAAAAATCCCGATACGGTTTTAATGACCTCTCTGGCTTTATGTTCCTCGCAGCCTGACAAATTGCCTTATGACCGGCATATTAAACAAGATGAACCCAAATATTGCGTCGGCGATGAAAAAACGTTGGCCGCAATGTATTTTATGGGGTGTAATTTATGTTATCCTTCTACCATTTATAAAACAGAGATATATAAACACAACAGATTCGATTGGGAACCGTATAAAAAACTCGGCGATCGTCCTTCTACGATATATTATGCCTCTTTTGGCAAAACAATTATCTTTCTTGAAAATTATATATACTATCGTATCCACCCCGGACAAGATTTAACGAACAAACAGAATTCATTAAATTCTCAGGAATTAAAAAATTACTATTCCTTTTTTAAAAACATATTATACGGTTACGACCTTTTGTATCAAAAAATATGGAATTATTATTCAAAAAATTTTGTTAAGCTTACGGCAAAAGCAAACGGATACAAAATAGAAGAATTTAAAACTTTTTATAAAAAAAATATTTTCTATCCTAACCGGTTTTTTACAAAGAAGAAAAATTTTTGGACCGGCAAATTTGAAAAATTATTTTTTCCAAATATGACCCTAAACGACATTTTGGCCGTAAATAACGAAAAGTATGTTATGTTTTTAAACGATAACAATCTGATAAA
>JAJXEL010000016.1:0-11042 GCA_021639925.1 Alphaproteobacteria bacterium
CGAAAACCTGATTATCAAAGTCCCCGTCGGCACTGAAATTGTCGCCGATGACGGCGAAACCGTTATCAAAGACATGTTGATTCCTTACGAACGTTTTACGATTGCCAAAGGCGGCGACGGCGGATACGGCAACGCGATGTTTAAATCTTCGACGAATCAGGCGCCGCGCAGAGCGGATCCCGGGCAACCCGGCGAAGAAATGTGGGTCTGGCTGAAATTAAAAATGATCGCGGACGTCGGCCTGCTGGGGTTTCCGAACGCGGGAAAATCGACGTTTTTATCCGCGGTGACTTCGGCGCGCCCGAAAATTGCCGATTACCCGTTTACGACTCTGCACCCGAATCTGGGAATAGCCAAAATTGACGACGATGAAATGCTGATCGCTGACATTCCCGGCATTATCGAAGGAGCGCACGAAGGAATCGGGCTGGGCGATCATTTTTTGCGCCACGTGGAACGCTGCGCCGTTTTGCTGCACCTGATTGACGGAACGGAAGAAGACGTCGCCGCGCGTTACAAAGCGATCCGCAAAGAATTAAAATTGTATTCGCCCGTATTGGCGCAAAAACAGGAAATTGTCGTTTTAAACAAAATCGACGCTTTGACGCCGGAAGAAATAACCGAAAAAGCGCGAATTTTGCAAAAAGCCTGCCGCAAAAAACCGATGCTGATGTCGGGGGCGGCGCATACGGGAACGACAGAAGTCCTGCGCCGGCTGCTGCCTTATGTTTTAAAATTAAGAGAACAGCGCAACAGCTCTGTTCCGACAGATACATTTGACGATCATGACGACTAAGATACCTTTATTAAAAGCTAAGCGGCTGGTTTTAAAAATCGGCTCTTCCCTGTTGGTCAACGAAACGACGGGACAGGTCAAAAACACGTGGCTGAACGCTTTGGCAGACGACATTTTGGCGGCGCGCGAACGCGGCCAGCAGATTATTATCGTCACGTCGGGCGCGGTTGCCGTCGGGCGCAGAGTTCTGGGGCTGCCGGCCGGAAAACTGCTGCTGGCGCAAAAGCAGGCTTCCGCCGCCGTCGGCCAGATTCGTCTGGCGCATTATTATCAGGAAGTCCTGGCCGAACGCGGATTAAAAGTCGCGCAGATTTTGCTGACTTTGGACGATTCCGAAGACAGAAAGCGTTATCTGAACGCGCGCAACACGTTAAGCACTTTGCTGGATCTGGGGATTATTCCCGTTATCAACGAAAACGACACGGTGGCGACTTCGGAAATCAAGGTCGGCGACAACGACCGTCTGGCCGCCCGAGTCGCACAAATGGCCAGCGCCGACGCTTTGGTGATTTTTTCCGACATTAAAGGACTGTATACGGCCAATCCGCGCAAAGACCCGGCGGCACAGCTGATTCCCGTCGTCGAAAAGATGACGCCCGAAATCGAAGCCATGGCGGACGGCGCGGGATCTTCGGTCGGTACGGGCGGCATGGCGACAAAGCTGATGGCCGCGCGGCTGTGCATGGAGGCCGGCTGCGACATGGCGATCGCTTTGGGATCGGAACTGCACCCTTTGACGCGTATGGAAAAAACGGGCGAAGGAACATGGTTTCTGGCCGACAAATCGCCGATTTCCGCCCGCAAAGCCTGGATCGGCGGCGCGATCAAGCCGCGGGGGACTTTGGTGCTGGACGCCGGCGCGGTCAAGGCTTTGGACAAAGGAAAAAGCCTGCTGCCCGCGGGGATCAAAGTTGTCAAAGGGGCTTTTGAACGCGGCGACGCCGTTGTGCTGGAAGACGAAAACGGGCTGTTCCTGGGCAAAGGCCTGACGGCTTATAACGCCCGCGACACAAAAATGATCGCCGGCAGGCACAGCAACGAAATCGAAAGTATTTTAGGTTATCACGGACCGGACGAAATTATTCACCGCGACGATTTGTTTACGGAAAAAAGAGGGTAACATGAAAGAACTGATGCGTTCCATGGGGCAAAAAGCCAAAGCGGCCGCCCGTATTTTGGCCAACGCGCCGACGGAACAAAAAAACCGGGCTTTGACAGCCGCCGCACAACTGATGCGCGGCAGCATTGACGAATTGTTAAAAGCCAACGAAGCCGACATGAACGCTTTATCCTCCGATACATCTGCCGCCATGCGCGACCGGCTGCTGTTAACGGCGCAACGGATCGAAGGAATTGCCAAAGGATTGGACGACGTCGCCGCCCTGCCCGATCCCGTCGGCAGAAAACTGGCCGAATGGACACGTCCGAACGGACTGGTCATCACGCGCGTAGCCGTTCCTTTGGGCGTTATCGGCGTTATTTACGAAAGCCGCCCGAACGTTACCGCCGACGCAGGCGCTTTATGCTTTAAATCCGGTAACGCCGTCATTCTGCGCGGCGGATCCGACAGTTTTCATTCTTCGGCCAAAATTGCCGAAATCATGCACGCCGGTTTAAAAGCAGCCGGTTTGCCCGAAGACTGTATTCAGTCCGTACCGACGGCCGACCGCGCCGCCGTGGGCGAAATGCTAAAGCTGGACGAATATATCGACGTCATTGTCCCGCGCGGCGGAAAATCTTTAATTCAAAGGATTACGGACGAAAGCAAGATTCCTTTATTCAAGCATTTAAACGGCATCTGCCATACTTATATTCATGCGGCGGCGGACGTCGAAAAAGCGCGGCGCGTCGTTTTAAACGCCAAGATGCGCCGGACGGGTACCTGCAATTCGACGGAAACGATTTTATGCGACGACGCCGTTTCGAAAACGATCCTGCCCGCCGTCATTGACGATTTGATTATGGCCGGCTGCGAAGTGCGCGGCGATGAAAAAACGCAAAAGCTGGACAGCCGCGTTATTCCCGCCGTTGACGCGGACTGGGACACGGAATATCTGGCGCCGGTTGTTTCCGTGCGTATTGTGAACGGCATAGACGAAGCCGTAGCGCACATTGCGCGGCACAGTTCGCATCACACGGAATCAATTTTGACCGAAGACACTGCCGCTGCCGACAAATTTTTAAACGAAGTCGACAGCGCCGTCGTTATGCATAACGCGTCGACGCAATTCTGCGACGGCGGCGAATTCGGCATGGGAGCCGAAATCGGAATCGCGACGGGCCGTCTGCATGCCAGAGGGCCGATCGGTCTGGAACAGTTAACCACTTTTAAATATCAGGTGCGCGGTGCCGGTCAGATTCGCCCGTAAAACAGTAGGACTGCTGGGCGGGTCTTTTAACCCTGCCCACGACGGCCACCGCCATATCAGCCTGCAGGCGTTAAAGCTGCTGGGATTAGACGAGGTATGGTGGCTGGTATCGCCCCTTAACCCGTTAAAGCAGGCCAAAGACATGGCGTCTTATGAACGCAGGGTCGCCAGCGCCGAAACAATCGCGTCCCACCCGCGCATCAAAGTTTCCCGTGTCGAACAGGAAATCAACACCCGTTACACTGCCGATACGATTGCCAGGCTGCAGGAAATGTATCCGGACGTCAGTTTTGTCTGGCTGATGGGAGCGGATAACCTTTTGGAATTTCATCATTGGTATCGGTGGCGTTCGATTATGCGCGCCGTACCTATTGCCGTTTTCGCCAGAAAAAACTATGCTTTAAGAGCTCTTCACGGCAAAGCGGCCCGGCTGTACCGTTTATACAGGTATCCGCCCGAAAACGCGCGCCGTCTGGCTTTTCTGAAACCGCCGGCCTGGATTTTTCTGCCGATCAGAAAACACCCGGCTTCGGCAACCGAGATCCGCAACAAAGGTTTATTTCAAGTAGGAGATTAAAATCATGCCCGTAAAAAAATCCGATAAAGCCGCCGAAAAAGAAAAAAAGACGGCGAAAACCGACAAATCCGTTTCGGAAAAAAAGGTCGTCAAAGCGGCCAAAAAAGAAATTAAAAAAACCGTCAAAAAAACGGTCAAAAAGATTTTAAAAGCGAAAGAAAAAAATGAAAAGCTTTTGAAAAAAGCGTCAAAACCGAAAGAAAACGCCGAAGAAAAGAAAATCGTCGCTTTAATCGAAAAAACGTTATCCGACGGCAAAGCCGAAGATATCAAAGTGATCAACCTGACCGGAAAGACAGCAATCGCGGATTACCTGGTTATCGCGACGGGGCGCGCGCCGCGTCACGTAACGGCTTTGGCCGAACAGGTGCAGCTGCGTTTGAAAAAAACGGGCGTTCCCGCTTCGATCGAAGGCGAAGACGTCGGCGACTGGGTCATTGTTGACGCGGGCGACGTTATCGTGCATGTGTTCCACCCCGAAACGCGCGAACTTTACTGCATTGAAGAACTGTGGGGCGAAGAAACGCCGCGCCGTTCCAAATAACATGGACGTCATCATCGCCTGCATCGGGCATTTAAAAGCGGGACCGGAACAGGAGCTGTTGGCGAAATACGTCAGGCAAACGCGCTGGAACGTTGTCGTGCACGAATTTGAAGACAAAAAGCCGGGCTCTGCCGAAGAACGCAAAAAGCGCGAAGGCGCTCTGCTGCTTTCCGCCGTTCCTGCCGGCGCGAAAATTGTTGTCATGGACGAACGGGGAAAACCGTTATCCTCCGAAAAGTTTGCCCGGCGGCTGGGCGGCTGGCAGGACGAAAGCGTCCCGGCGGTTGTTTTTTTAATCGGCGGCGCGGACGGGCATACCGAAGAAATCAGGAAAAAAGCCGACATGATCCTGGCGTTCGGGGAAATGACCTGGCCGCACATGCTGGCGCGCGTCATGCTGGCCGAACAGATTTACCGCGCGAAAACCATTTTAGACGGACACCCGTATCACAGAGCATAAAAGATATATCCCTTCTTATCCGAAAACGTGTTCTAATTGCGGCGATATAACATCGGGAGCCGTTATAATGCGTTTATTTTTAATTTTCGCCGGTTTTTGTTTTTTTGCAAAACAAGCGGCGGCAATTACATCTGTTGTCGACGCCGGAACGACCATCAACGGCGGAAACGTCCCGACGGTCGTGACGCAAAACGTCTACGGCACCGTCAACGATATGATCGTTTATGGCACGCAGAACATTATGTCCGGCGGAAATTCTTTTAATTCGACAATTTATACATACGCCCAGCAAATCGTTAACGCCGGCGGAATATCGGAAAATACCGTCATTATGCAAGACGGCGTTCAGAAAGTATACGGGACCGCCAATTCTTCGACAATCAACGCTTATGGTTCCATGAACGTTTATTCGGGAAGCGCCGACGCGACAAATATTAACGGCGGCACGCTTTATATCCGAAGCGGCGCCACGTCCGACGCTACGGTTTTAAATTCCGGCAAACAGTATGTCTACGGTACAGACAACAACGCTCAGATTTACAAAGGAACACAAATCGTTACCAACGGCGGCGTGGCAAACGACACAACGATCCATGCCGGCGGAATTCAGCAGGTTGACGCCGGATCTTCCGCTTCGGGCACATACATTGACGGCGGGCGGCAAAACGTTTTCGGAACGGTCGAAAATTCCGTTTTATCCGGCGGACGGCAAATAATTTACAGCGACGCCGCCGCCGTTGCTCCGGTCGTAAAAGGCGGAGAAATGGAAATTAACGATATGGCGGAAATTACCTCTTTAACTGTTAACGGCGGTTCGGTTTTTGTTTACGGCAACGCTTCTTTTAACGGGCAGACGACCGTTAAAAACGGCGACTTAAATCTTTATTCCGGCGTTTCCCTGCCCGATCTGCTGCTGGATAACGGAAACGTAAACATAAAAATCAGTTCTGCCGAAATACCGATCGATAATCTGAACGGAACGGGGACGTTTCATTTAACAACGACCGTTTCGGAACAAATCGCCGACGTTTTAAAAATCGGAAACGGCAGCGGGTCTTACGGCATCGCTTTTTACGATTACAGTTCTTCGGAAGAATTTCCGGGAGCGCTGACTTTGATCAATACGGATAATGACAGCCAGGATTTTTATCTGATCGGCGGCGCAGCGGATATCGGCGCGTACAGATATGACCTGGCGCATGTCGGCGATACGTGGCAGCTGCAAAAAACGCCGTACTTAAACGACGGATCAATCGTTGCAAAAAATACGTTCGCGGCCATTAATTCCATATTCTACGCACATCTGCACAGCCTGGGGCGGCGGCTGGAAGAAGTCCGCTTTACCAAAAAAACAGGCGTATGGGCCCGCGGCATGGGACGCGAAATCCGCATGAATTTCAAAGACGACACCAAAAGCCGCCTGAACGTCCGCGGCGTACAAATCGGTTTTGATCTGCCGATCGAACAAAATTATTTCAAAGAATGGATTGCCGGAATTTACTGGGGATATTCCAAATCGGAACAAAAATTCGGCAACCCCGGCAAAGGGCATTCTTATACAAACAGTATCGGCCTTTATACGTCGGCGACGTCCCCCGACGATTACACCTTTAATCTGGAAGGCGTTTTTTACCACCACAGACAAAAAATAGACAGTTATCTTTCCAACGGTTTCAAAGTCGGTTCAAAATACAGTCTGAACGCCTGGAGCTTTTCCGCGGCGGCCGGAAAACGTTTTTCCAAAAACGGCTGGTTCGTCAAACCGCAGCTGCAGGCGTATTATATCAGTTTGCCGGACATTTCCTACAGAACGGACATGAATACGCCCGTTTCGGGAAAAAATGCCGATTCGCTGATGGGGCGCGCCGGAATTATGGGCGGTAAAAACTTCAAAGAAACCGGCTCGGCGCCCGTGGAAGTTTACCTGAAAGCCGCCGTCCTGCGGGAATTCAATAAAAAAAGCACCGTCCGATTCGCCGGTTACGAATTTGTTGAAGACATGACGGCCACAAACTGGGAAACCGGAGCCGGCGCCAGCGCCGAAATCAGTGAAAAGTTCGCTTTGTTTCTAGATTTTTCCAGCTTTTTCGGATCAAAAGCCGATATCCCCGTAGACTTAAGTTTCGGCGGACAGCTTTTCTGGTAAACGCCTCTTTTTCAGAGTGCGCGAAGAAAAGTTTTGTATTATAGTAACTTCGATTTTTGATTTTTTGAACGGAGAAAAAACAATGGAAGAAACCAAAAGACCCCGTCCCGTCATGCTGTGCATTCTGGACGGCTGGGGACACCGCGACAGCAAAGAAAACAATGCTATCGAAACAGGCGATACGCCGAACTGGCATCGTCTGATTTCCGCATGCCCGAACACGCTGATCGCCACGTCGGGGCTGGACGTGGGACTGCCCAAAGGTCAAATGGGTAATTCCGAAGTCGGCCACATGAACATCGGCGCGGGCCGCGTCGTCATGCAGGACCTGCCGAAAATCGACCAGGCCGCGCAGGACGGTTCTTTGGCCAAACAGCCGGCTGTCGTTGATTTAATCGATTCGTTAAAGGCTTCGAAAGGAACATGCCACTTAATGGGGCTGATGAGCCCGGGCGGCGTTCATTCCCATATGAATCATATCGTCGCTTTGGCAAAAATCCTCAGCGACGCGGGAATTCCCGTCAACGTTCACGCTTTCTTGGACGGCCGCGACGTACCGCCCGATTCCGCGTTGAGCTATATCAAAGACTTTGAAGAAAAAACAAAGGCGATGAGCAACGTAAAAATCGTTACCGTGGCCGGCCGTTATTACGCCATGGACCGCGATAACCGCTGGGAACGCATCGAATTGGCCTATAACGCGCTGATGCTGGGCGACGGCGTGCGTATGCACACGGCCGAAGAAGCCGTCGACGCATCATATAAGCAAAAAGTTTATGATGAATTTGTTCTGCCGGCCGTTATCGGCGATTATCACGGCATGAACGACGGCGACGGGCTGCTGTTCGCCAACTTCCGTTCCGACCGCGCGCGTGAAATCATGTACGCGCTGGCCGATACGAAATTCGACAAATTCAAACGCCCCAAAACGGTCAAATTTGCCGCCGTTGTCGGCATGACGCAGTATTCCGTCGATCATGACCGGTTTGTCAAACCGATCTTTCCGCCCGAACAGCTGAGCAACATTTTCGGCGAAGTCGTCGCCAATGCCGGCCTGACTCAGCTGCGCATTGCGGAAACGGAAAAATACGCGCACGTCACCTTCTTTTTCAACGGCGGGGAAGAACGCCTGTTTAAAGGAGAAGAACGCATTTTGATTCCGTCGCCGAAGGTGGCCACTTATGATTTAAAACCGGAGATGAGCGCTTTTGAAGTCTGCGACGCGCTGGTTGATTCGATTAACGCCGGCAAGTTTGACGTCATCATCGTCAATTTTGCCAACGGCGACATGGTCGGTCACACCGGAATTATGGAAGCCGCGGTCAAAGCCGCCGAAGCCGTTGACAAATGTCTGGGACGGTTGGAAGAAGCGATTAAAAACGCCGGCGGCGTTATGCTGATCACGGCAGACCACGGCAACTGCGAACTGATGAAGGACGAAAAAACGGGCGCGCCCTATACGGCGCACACAACGTTTGAAGTCCCCGTCGTTTTGTTTAATGACAAAAACGGATACAAGCTTCGTCAGGGCGGCCGTCTGGCAGACCTGGCGCCGACTTTGCTGGAACTGCTGCATTTGGACCAGCCGGCGGAAATGACCGGAAAATCGCTGCTGGTAAAATAACTGATGGCTTTTAAAAAGACGACACGGCTGTTTTTCCTTGTCTTTACGGCGGGGGCGGTCGTGTCGTCTTTTGCTTCGGCCGCGCAAAACACCCCCGATTCGGCAAAATCCGAATTGTCACGGGTGACCAGTCAAATCAAACAGGCGGAAAAAGAACATCAAAAGCTGCGCGAAAAAGCCAAATCCGTCCAAAAAGAAATTCTGGACGTGCGTAAAAAAATGGTCGCGGCAGCCAGTTCGATTCAGGAACAGGAAGAAAGTCTGGACCGGCTGGAACAAAAGCTGGCGGAATTTGAAGCGCAGCAAAGTCTGATGAAAAAACGTCTGGAAGTCCGCAAAGCCCAGCGCATGCGTGTTTTGGCCGCTTTACAGACTTTAGCCTTCAAACCGACAGAAGCTCTGATCGCGCAGCCTCTGGCGCCGCAGGATACGCTGCGCAGCGCCCTTTTGCTGCGCGAAGCCGTGCCCCAGCTGGAATATTCCACCGAAGGGCTGCGCAAAGATTTAAACAAAGTCGCCAGCCTGACAACCGCGATCCGCGCGCAGTACGCGCAAATCAAAACCATGACGCAGCGGCTGGACGAAAAACGGCGCGGCATGAACGTGCTGATCAAGAAAAAATCACAGCTGCAAACGGCTTTTGCCAGCGAAAGTTCCCGCGCCAAAACACGCGCCGAAAATCTGGCGAAACAAGCCGGCGACTTAAAAGAATTGCTGGCGAAATTAGAAGCCGACAGCAAACGCCGCGCTGCCGTTTCCAGGGAAACGGGCGTGCCGACCGGCGCCTTTATGGCGGCCAAAGGGCGGATTCCTTATCCGGTTAAAGGAAACATCGTTAAAAAATACGGCGAACCGACCGAAGCCGGCATTACCTCCAGAGGAATTACCATCAGAACGCGCCCGAACGCGCAGGTCATATCGCCTTACGACGGCACGGTTTTATTTGCCGGGCCTTTCCGCGGATACGGCCAGCTGGTCATTATCGAACACGGCGACGGTTATCATACTTTGCTGGCCGGAATCGGACGATTGGATACGTCCGTCGGGCAGTCTTTGCTGGCAGGCGAACCCGTCGGAATAATGGTAGCGCAATCAAAACCAACGTTGTATATTGAGTTAAGAAAGAACGGACAGCCGATCAATCCTGCCGGCTGGCTGCATCAGGCAAACAAAGGATAAAGGAAAAAAACATGAAACGCTTCGGTTTGACGGTTTCGATGATATTATTGGCTCTTTTATGTTCCGGCCCCGCAATGGCGAAGGAAAAAGCTTCCAAAAACGAAAAAAGCAAAGAAGAACAATCCGCTTTGGTTTACAAATACCTTAATATTTTCAGCGAAACGCTGAAACGCGCCAAAACGGATTACGTCGAAGAAGTATCCGAAGACAAACTGATCGAATATGCAATTAACGGCATGCTGTCTTCTTTGGATCCGCATTCGTCTTATCTGGACGCTTCGACGTTCAAAGACATGCGCGAACAGACAACCGGCGAATTCGGCGGACTGGGCATCGAAGTCACTATGGACAACGGCTGGATTAAAATTATTTCCCCGATCGACGATACGCCCGCGTTCAAAGCGGGGCTGCAGGCCGGCGATTACATTACGCACATAGACGGCACAACCGTTTTGGGCGAAACGCTGACCCAGGCAGTTGAAAAAATGCGCGGCCCCTTGAATTCAAAAGTCAAACTGACAATCCGCAGGAAAAACAAAGAACCGTTCGACGTAACGCTGACGCGGGACAACATTAAAATCCGTTCCGTAAAAACCGAAGAAAAAGATCCGTCCGTCGGTTATATCCGTATTTCTTCTTTTTCCGAAACAACAACCGACGATGTCAAAAAAGCCATTGAAAAAATTCAAAAAGAAAACGAAGACCTGTCCGGTTACGTTCTTGATCTGCGCAACAACCCGGGCGGCCTTTTGGACCAGGCCGTATCGGTCGCCGATTTGTTTTTGGAAGAAGGCGAAATCGTTTCCACCCGTCCGCGCCGCGCTGACGAAATGCAGCGTTACAGCGCGACAAAAGGCGACATTACCAAAAACAAACCGATTGTCGTTTTAATTAACGAAGGATCGGCTTCGGCCGCGGAAATCGTTGCCGGCGCGCTTCAAGACCACAAACGCGCCGTCGTTGTCGGCATGCGTTCATTCGGCAAAGGGTCCGTCCAAACGGTTATCCCCATTACGGGATTCGGCGCGATCCGTCTGACAACGGCCCGCTATTACACACCGTCAGGCCGTTCCATTCAGGCAAAAGGCATTGAACCCGACATTGAAATTCCGCCGGGTCATGTGGAATATTACGCGCTGCGTTCCGACGATTTTGCCGAAGCGACTCTGCCTAATGCCCTGGCCAAACAGGACGAAGACAAAACGTCGTCTAAAAACAAAACGCTAAAGGAAAAAAAGGAAAAGAAATCAAAAACAAAAGCGAAAGCCCCGGATCCGTTTGACGAAAAACCCAAAGAAGAAAAGAAATTCGAAGGACTGCCCGCCGATATTACGAGGCGCATAGCCG
>JAJXEL010000016.1:11052-22274 GCA_021639925.1 Alphaproteobacteria bacterium
GATTATCAGCTTGACCGGGCGATCGATATCGTCAAAGCCATGGGCATTTATCAGTCAAGATAGGAATAAAAATGCCGCTTTCCGATAAAAAAAATGAAACCTCCCCTTTTTCAAAGGAAGGGCTAACCGCCGGAAAGAAACGGGCGTTCGGCGTTGTTTCTTTTTTGGCGGCGTTTTCTTTTTTATGCATGGCATACGGCCTTTATATTGATTTTTTTCGTTCTCCTCCGATTACGGCGACTTTTTATCTGGAAAACGGGAATAAAAACCTTTCCCGCCAATCCCTGATCGATCCCCAGCCGCCGGAAAAGAAAACGGAGCCGAAGGATTTTCAGCCGGAAAGCGCCGAACTGATCGAACGGCTGGAACAGGAAAAAAAGACAATCGAAAAAACGGCCGTCGCCCTGCAGGAAATGGTTGAAACCGTTCCGGAGCAGCCTGTTTTGCCCGAATCGCCCGCCTTGCGGCAGCTGCAGCAGGAAAAAGACCTGGACGATCAAAAAAAACAGATCGAAATCGCCAACTTGCAAAAAGAACGCGATGAATTGGAAAATAAAAAGCTGACGGCTCTGGACGAGCTGGAATCGGCTCTGGCAGCGTTCGAAGTCGTCAAACCGGAACAGCCGCCGTCTGAAAAACCGGCGGCCGCCGCAGAAAAAAAAGCGCCTGTTCTTTCCGAACCGGCCACCGGGAAAACCGCCGCGTCCCCTCAATTAAAATTAACCGAACCGGGATATGTTCCGCCTGTCGTAACGCATGACAACGAAGTGCCGCCGCCCGATTTAATCAAGACTAACCTGATCGCTTCCCTGCCGGATTTCGCGCTGATAAAAAAAGGCGCGCCCGCAAACGCCGTTCCTTTGCATATTATAGAACCGCTGCCGGAACTGCAGGAAGAATCCCGTTACGGCAAGCTGCCTGTTAAAAACGGCGACAGCACTCCTTTTTTAGCGTACAGCCGGCAGGTTGACCTGCCCCCGCAGACGCCGTATGTCGCCGTGCTGTTTTCCGGCCTGGGCAAAAGGACAAACGCGACCGAAGCCGCCATTAACACTTTGCCCGAAATCGTTTCTCTTTCTTTCAGTCCTTACGCCGACAAACTGAAAAATTATATTTCCGCCGCGCGGCGGACAGGGCATGAAACGTTGCTGGACATGCCGATGCAGCAGGGCGTTTTCCCGGATACGGATCCGGGGCCTTTGGGATTAGTGTCCGGTCTGCCGGAACAGGAAAACAGAAAACGTCTGCATAAAGTCCTGGGGCAAGGCGTCGCTTTAATCGGCGTCAGCGCCGCGGCAAAGGAAAACTTTTCCTATTCCGGCACTCAGATGAAGCCGTTTTTTGACGAAATCATACAACGCGGACTGGTTTACATTGACGGAACGGACGACCCGCGTATGCCGAAATTTAAAAAAGCCGTCCGCCCGGACGTCCATATCGCCGAAAACTTTCACCGGGCCGCGATCCGCGCCAGACTGGAACAAGCCAGGCAGATCGCTTTGAAAACGGGATCGGCTTTTGTCCGGGTGGAAACGGTCCCTATTACGCTGCTGGTTGTTGAAGAATGGATCAAGTCCTTCGCCCCGACGGAAGAAAAACCCGTTCCGGAAATTACTTTTGTGCCGCTGTCCTATTATGTTCAACAAAAAGAGGCCGAAAAATGAAACAAAAAAAACTCTACCGCCCCAATGTCGGCATAATGCTGCTGAACGATAACGGCGATGTTTTTATGGCGCACCGCACGGATTCGCGCAAACAGGCCTGGCAAATGCCGCAGGGCGGTATTGACAAAGGCGAAGACGAATATACCGCCGCGCTGCGGGAATTGTATGAAGAAACGAATATTTCTTCCGTCGTTCTGATCGCCGAAAGCCTGCATTGGTATTCATATGATTTTCCGGCGGGCGTTCAATTCCTCAGCGAAAAGAAAAAAGCGTTTGCGGGCCAGACGCAAAAATGGTTTTTGTTTCAGTTTACCGGCCGGGAAAGCGAAATCAATCTGGACAAACCGGACGCCGAATTTAACCAATGGCAATGGGTGCCGGCGGAAAAAATCACCGATATGATCGTGGCGTTTAAAAAAGACGTTTACCGCCAGGTCGTTAATGAATTTATGCCTTTTATTGACGCGGTCAGAAACAGCTAAGGGGCGGACACCAGTTTCAAGCCGACCAGCCCGACAATAATCATAGCGACAAAAGTCAGGCGCAGCGCCGTTACCGGTTCGCCGAAAAAAATCATGCCGTATGTTACCGCGCCGACGGCTCCGATCCCCGTCCAAATCGCATATCCCGTTCCCAACGGAATCGTTTTAACGGCCAATCCTAAAAGGCCGACACTGAACACCATTCCGACAACCATAATGACAGAAGGCACGATTTTAGTAAAACCTTCGGCATACTTCATAGCGACGACCCACACCATTTCAAAGATGCCGGCCCCCAGCAGATAAATCCAAGCCATAAGATACTCCTGTTTTTTTTCAGCGGCAGTAAAACGATCAGACTTCGGTTAAATGAAGAGCCCCCAGCGTATGGCAAACCGGACAGGTCGTATAATCTTTTTCAAACGGCGTATGACAGACTTCGCAGAAATACGGCAGTTCGGCGGGAGCTTCGGACGCTTTTGCGCGGTATTCTTCCGCCGCTTTTTCGTCCTGATTATAGGCGGCAATTTCCTGCGCGATCATCAGCGCGCGTTTGGAATCGGGGTGAACCGCCAGATATTTGTTGACAGCCGATTTGGCCTGCCCCCATAAACGGGCTTTCAACGAACAATCGGCAAAGACCAGATCATTAATAACGGCTTTCGGATTTTCCGCGATTAATTCTTCAACGTCTTTGACCGCTTCAATCGGAGATTCCTGCGCCGTCAATGTCAGATAAACTTCGTAAACAGCCCAGCTGGGGGATATTTTCCATAACTTCTGCAACAGCCGGCGCGCCTTTTTAATCTGCCCGGCGCGCACGTCCAGTTCGGCCGTCTGAATCGCCGCGCGGACAAACGTTTCATCTGTGTTGTACGCTTCGCGAATCAGTTTTTCGCGTTCGGCTTCTTCCGGCGTTCCGGCAGCCTGTTCCAATAAAACGGAAGCTTTTAACCGTTTTGCCGTCAGCTTGTCAAACAGATTTTGCTTATAGGCTTTTTCCAATGTCAGAACGGCCCGGTCCCATTGCTTTTCATGAATCTGCAATTCAAAAGCTTCGGACAAAACCCATGCGGGCGGATTTTTCATAGCCAACAGCTGCGAACATAATTCCAAAGCTTTGGGCAGATTTCCCGTCAGGCGGTACAGTCTGATTTTACCGCGCATACCCAGCAGATGCGTTTCGGGCCGGTCTGCCAGACTGGTATATAAACGCATGGCTTCGGCGGTATTATTTTTCGCTTCGGCCAGCTGGGCCTGAAATACGGCGATTTTCGTTTCATCATCGGCAAAGCTTTTCTTAATCTGCCCGGACAATTTTTCTGCCGCGGCGATATCTCCCGCGGCCAGAGCGGTCAAGCCTTTTCCCAGCAGCGTATAACGGTCGACTTCTTTATTAATCTTTGATTTGGCAATTTTCTGCGCGCGTTTATCCGCCCCCAGCCAATAGGAAATTTTCTGTGTTACAAGCAAAATCGGCTTGGCCAGAAAAGCGTAAAAAACGGCATACACGACGATAACGGTACCGATGACGACGGCGACGGAAGTCTGAACGGAATAACCGATCCATTCCAGCCGCAGCGACCCGGGGTTATTGGACAGCCAGGCCGCGGCCAGCGCAATGACGCCTAACAGAAAGGCATTCCAAATGATTTTAATCATAGGTTACTCTCCTTTGGCCTGATTGGCATAAATAACGCCCAGAACGGCGGAAACGGTTTCGCTGATTGTTTTGCGCGTTGTTAAATAACGCTGCGCCGCCTGTGTCCAGTCTTTCATAATTTCTTTGGCAGTTCCCTGCAGCTGCTGCAGCTGAATAACGGCGACCGCCAGGTCTTCGTTGTCAACGGCTTGCTGCGCGCGGGCCAAAACGGCCTGCGTTGACAGGTTATCCGCGTCAGAAGCGTCAATCCGCCTGATAACGACAAGCGTTTTTAAAGAATTCAAAGCCTGATGGAACCAGTCTTTTTTCACGCTGAGAGTTTCGGATAAAACGGCTTTATCCGCATACGACGCGAACGACTGAAGCAAAGCCGTTCTGGTCCATACCCCCTGATCGGCCGCGACGGACAGCGAACGGATCAAGGCGGCGATTCGCGGCGTCGGGGCGGCCAAAGCCAGCGCAGCCTGCTGTTCGGTCAGAAAGCTCTGCCCGGACAGGGCGGCTTCGCGCAGCTGATATACGGCCAGCAGCAAAGCGGCGGCGCGTTCTTTTTCCGCATTTGACGCCCGCAGTCTTTGTTCCGTAATTTCCATACGCGTCATCAGGGACAAAACGGCCGAAGCGTCAGCTTTGTTTTTTTCAATGCGTTCCATTTTCACGCCGGTTTCGACCAGTTGCTGTTCAAAAGCGTCTTCCCGGGCGCTGACGGCCAGCAGGCGTTCTTCCAGCAGTCCCGTTTTCGGCATGGACGCGCGAAGTTGTTCAATCTGCTTTTCGTTTTCGGTTTTCAGCCGGTCCACCTGCACGCGCAGCCGTTCAATTTCCGCCAGCAGCGCTTTCTGCTGATCGGCCAAAGCGGTATAAACTTCCGAAACCGCGGCGGGCGGTTCGGGTTTTTCAACACTGGCGACAATGACTTCGGCATTTTCAAAATCACGTTCGTTTTCCAGCTGTTCCAGACGGACGGCGATCTCGGCAGGTTCAACGGTGTTTTCCGCGGCCGTTTCAATGGCTTCCGGCTGCGCTTCTTCGGCGGCCGGCGCGGCAGCGCTGCGGTATTTTTCCAACAAAAATTCACGGGTCTGCGGAATTCCCGCCAGCCCGGCAACAACAACAATCAGCAAAAAGAAAATATATTTCCCGGCGCCGCCCTTCTTGTCGGCGGCCGTTTCAGGCTGCGGTTGTTCCGTCTGCAGCTGTTCCGTCTGCGGCTGCTGCCCGGCGGTTTCGGTCTGTTCCGGGGGAACAGATTCTTTTTGAGTTTCTTCTGCCTTCCGGTTGTTTTTTTCAACTGCCATAAATGCCTCCCTGATTAAATCTACTGGATTTTACCATTTTTTCCGAGTATGGGTAGAATAATTTTACATCAGAGAGTCAAAATGCTTGTTTTAGGAATAGAATCCAGCTGTGACGAAACGGCGGCGGCCGTTGTCAGCGATGAAAAAAAGCTGTTGTCTTCCGTTGTGTATTCTCAGGCGGAGCATCAGGCTTTCGGGGGCGTCGTCCCGGAAATTGCCGCGCGCGCCCATTTGCAAAAGGTCGGTTCCGTCGTGCAAAGCGCTTTGGATCAGGCCGGCGTCACGTTCAAAGACCTAAGCGCCGTCGCCGCTTCCGCCGGACCGGGGCTGATCGGCGGCGTCATCGTCGGCGTCATGACCGCCAAAGCGATCGCGGCCGTGCACAACCTGCCCTTCATTGCCGTCAATCATTTGGAAGCCCACGCTTTGACGGCGCGGTTAAATCAGGACGTCCCTTTTCCTTACCTGCTTTTGCTGACTTCGGGCGGGCACTGCCAGATTTTAATCGCCGAAGGCATCGGCAAATTCAAAAAACTGGGGGCGACCGTTGACGACGCGGCCGGCGAAGCGTTCGACAAAGCGGCGAAAATGATGGGACTGGGATATCCCGGCGGCCCGAAAATCGAACAATATGCCCTTAAAGGCGATCCGGAACGGTTTGATTTTCCCCGTCCCATGACCGGAAAACCGGGCTGCGATCTGTCATTTTCCGGGCTGAAAACCGCCGTGCGCCGCGCGGTGGAAAGTTTTTCGCCGGACGGCGTTTTGGAACACGCCGTTTTATCCGAACAAGATATCGCCGATTTATGCGCCTGTTTTCAGCGCGCCGTCTTAGAATCGTTGTGTTCCAGACTGAAAAACGGCATTAAAATCTTTAAAAAGCAATACCCTGCCGGAACGCATCTGGTCGTCGCGGGCGGGGTCGCGGCAAACAAAGCTTTGCGTCAGGCCTTGGAAAATCTGGCAAAAAAATATAAACTGTCCTTTGCCGCCGCGCCGATGAATTTATGTACGGACAACGGCGCCATGGTCGCATGGGCGGGAATGGAACATTTTCAGGCCGGTCTGTCCGACCCGCTGGACTTCAGTCCGCGGCCGCGCTGGCCGCTGGATCCGACAAGCAAAAGATAACAGGAGAAACGCGCATGAAAAAAATTTCCGTTCTGGGAGCCGGCGCATGGGGAACGGCTTTGGCGCATATCGCCGCAGAAAACGGCAAAGAAGTCGTCTTATGGGCCAGAGAACCCGAATTAATTGACGAAATTAAAACAAAACGCCGCAATACGCTGTTTTTGCCGGACGTCGCCTTAAACAAAAACATTACGCCGACAAACGATCAGGCGGCGGCCGTTTTAAATGCCGAAGCCGTTTTAATGGTCATTCCCGCGCAATATCTGCGCGTTTCCTGCCGGGCGCTGCGCCCGGTCTGGCCCGCCGGGCTGCCCGCCGTTGTTTGCGCCAAAGGAATCGAACAAAACACGGGTGCTTTGTTAAGCGAGATGCTGGCCGAAGAACTGCCGCAGGCCGAAATCGCCGTTTTATCGGGGCCGACGTTTGCCGAAGAAGCGGCCCGAAACAAGCCGACCGCGCTGACTTTGGCTTGTCAAAACGAAAAATTGGGAAAAGAACTGGTCGAAACGCTGGGCACCCAGACTTTCAGGCCTTATTATTCCGCGGATATTATCGGCGTTCAGATCGGCGGCGCCGTTAAAAACGTCATGGCGATCGCCGCCGGTATCGTCGCCGGCAAAAAACTGGGCGACAACGCGCGCGCCGCCCTGATTACACGGGGATTGGCCGAAATTTCCAGACTGGCCGCCGCATTGGGCGGACAAACGTATACGCTGATGGGATTATCCGGACTGGGCGATCTGGTTTTAACCGCAAACAGTACGCAGTCGCGCAACTTTACCGTCGGGCTGGAACTGGGCAAAGGCAGAAAACTGGCCGACATTCTGGCCGAAAAACGCACGGTCGCGGAAGGCGTGTTTACCGCCACTGCCGTTTTGCGCCGCGCCGCGCGGGCCGGCGTCGAAATGCCGATCTGCGAAGGGTTGAGCAAAATTATGAACGAAAACGTTTCCGTTGACGACGTCATTCAGTCGTTGTTTGCCCGCCCGTTTAAAAGCGAAAATTAAATTTTCGGCTTTTTTATCAAACAGGCCAAATATTTATATTTTATTTAGAAAAAAAAGCTTATCCTGAAAAGAATACTTTTGTTTCGTTCGGGGAAAGCCATGTCTTTAACAGTTTTAACTATTTTATGTATATGCATAACGTGCTGTATCGGCATTTTCATCGGCAGCTTAAAATTCCGCGGAATCGGGCTGGGCGTCGGCGGCGTTTTATTCGCGGGGTTGTTCGCGGGCTGGCTGCTGGAAAAATATGCCGTTTATATTCCCGCGGACGTTCTGGCTTTCCTGAAGGAATTCGGATTAATCATGTATCTGTATTCCATGGGGCTGGCCGTCGGACCGAATATCTTTGCCGCTTTGCGCAAAAACGGCATGGTCCTGAATTTGATGTCGCTGGGCGTGACGGGCTTGGGAGCGCTGATCACTTTTCTGGTCTTTAAATTCGGAAACATTTCATTGCCCGAAGTCCTGGGATTATATTCCGGCGCTGTCACCAGCACGCCGGCTTTGGGGGCGGCGCAGCAGATTATGGGCGAACTGGGCATTAAACAGGAATTGATCGAACAATCCGGTTTTACTTACGCGATCGGTTATCCTTTCGGCATTATCAGCTGCATCATCGTTTTTATTTTGCTCAAAGTCATCTTCCGCGTCAAAATCACCGACGAAGTCGCCAAGTACGAAGCCGAAAAAGTCGATGATGATCCGCATATGCAGGGGTTCAACGTTTTAGTCAACAACCCCAGTTTCGACGGATTGGAAATCGGCGATTTTTTAAAAATGATCCATTATACAATGACGATTTCGCGTATGAAACGCGGGGACGAATATATCGTGCCGCACGAAAACATTAAATTGCAAATGGGCGATATTCTGCTGATTTTCGGGCCGCGGAAAATCTTTCAGGAAATTTCGTTCCTGTTTAAAATGGATCCCGACCGCGATTTGATGGAAGAAAGCGCCAAGCAAATCCAAAGTCAGACTCTGCTGGTGACGAACCCTGCCCGAATCGGAAAACCTTTGAAAAAAATATTGGGCGACAAACGCCACCATTGGGTGATTTCCCGTGTTATCAGAAACGGCATATCCAATTCCCCGACGCCGGATTTCAAACTGGCTTTTGCCGATCAGGTTGTCGTTGTCGGTAAAAAAGAAGATACAAAAACGCTGATCCGCTATCTGGGCAATGATCAGGAACGCGCCAACGACACCCGTTTTATTCCTTATTTCCTGGGCATGATTGCGGGCATTTTGCTGGGGCTGATCCCGCTGCACATTCCCGGAATCGATATTCCCATCAAACTGGGAACGTCCGGCGGACCGTTAATCGTCGCGGCGATTTTATCCTGCCGCGGATCGGTCGGCGGAATTATTTTTTATACGCCGGCTTATGTTCTGAACGCTTTCAGATTTTTAGGGCTTTTGTTGTTTTTAACGGTTGTCGGCCTGGCTTCCGGTCCCGGATTTTTCCGCCTGCTCAGCGGAACGCAGGGGCTGTACTTTATCGCGCTGGGAATCCTAATCACGTCCCTGCCGATGCTGATCGTCGGCATTATCGTCCGTTTGACAAAGAAAATGGATTATCTTTCCCTGTGCGGCGGTCTGTCCGGCTGTAATACCTGTGTTCCGTCCATGACGTTTGTCGCCAACATGTCGAATACGAACGCGCCGGCCATCGGGTATGCCACCGCTTATCCCGTAACAATCGCTCTGCGCGTTATTTCCGCGCAGATGCTGGCTCTGATGTTATTCTGAGGAAAACATGTTCGGCGTGTTTGTCGGAGGCGGAATCGGGGCTTTGTTAAGGGCCTGGATCTGCGCCGGAATAAATTCTTATTACGGCACAATGATCGTTAATATAACGGGCGCTTTTTTTATCGGCGTTCTATACGAATATTTCCGGTCGAAATCAAACGTTTCGCCGGAAATACGATTGTTTTTAATGACCGGACTGCTGGGCGGATTTACAACTTTTTCGACTTATCTGTTAGATTTTATGGTATTGTTGGAACGTCAAAAAAATCCGGAGGCTTTCCTGTACCTGTTTTTTTCAATCGGACTGGGAATCGCCGCCGTTTTGGCAGGAATGAAAATAACGACGGCTTTTATTAATTAAGGTTGAAACATGGGCAGAAACTATCTGGGACATTTGCAGACCGAAGATCCTTTGTACGGTTATCTGAAATACGATATTCAGCCCCAGCTGACCGGTTTTTGCGACGCCCCTGTTTATCGGGTGTACAGGTTGAACGGATCCAACGCCGTTTATCTGTATGAAGAAAAAAATACCGGCGCAAAAATCATCGGCAAATACTTTTATTCCGAACGCGAAAAAAACCGGCAGACCGCCGCCCGTCATTTGGAAAAAGAATATGACCGTCTGGAAACGATGCGCGGTTTCGGGTTTGACCGGCCGCCGTTTTATGTTGCCCGGCCGCTGGGAAAAAATCCTGATTTAGGAGAACTGCTGGCCGTAGAATGCTGTGAAGGCGAACTGTTAAGCAGCGTTATTTCCCGCGCGATTTTTGAAAAAAACAACGATCTGCTGTTTGACCGGCTGAGTCTGCTGGCTTATTTTTTCGCCGAACTGCACAACAGGACAGCGATTGACGTCCCTGTCGATTTCGAACAGGTCTGCGATTATATGAACCGGGTTATCCGGCAATGTTCCGCTTTGTTAAAAAAAGAAGAAGCCGAAGAATTCCGTTCCTTTTGCCGCGGTTGGCACGACCGGCCGGAAATGTGGGAAGACTGCCAGGTGCTGGTACACGGCGACGCGACGCCGGAAAATTTCATGTTCGCGCAAGACGATACTTTAAAAACCTTTGATTTGGAACGCTGCGCTTATGCGGACAGAATTTTTGACGTCGGGCGAATTGCCGGCGAATTAAAACATTTCTTTTTAATGAATATCGGGGACAAATTCGCCGCCGAACCTTTTATCGGGCACTTTTTATGGGAATATGCGACTCATTTTCCCGACCGGGAAAGCGCTTTTTATTCCATTACGCGCCGCGTGCCGTTTTATATGGGCGTAACGCTTTTGCGAATCGCGCGTAATTTCTGGATTGACCGCGATTACCGGCGCCGTCTGGTCAATGAAGCCAAAAAATGTTTTCAAGAGGAATAACGATGATTCGCGGATTATTATTTGACGTCAACGGAACGCTGACGGATATCTTTACAAACGAAGAATCGGACGATATCTGGCGCGTTTTAAGCAACTTTTTTATTTATCAGGGAATTTTTCTGTCCCCGGAAGAAATACGGGAACTTTATTTTGCGCTCAATAAACGCCAGCGTCATGACAGCAAAGAAGAATTTCCCGAATTTGATATTGTCGCTTTGTTTGATGAGATTATAACGAAATTTTCTTCGGCATATACGAATACGCTGCCCAAAAAGAAAAGGAAATTCCTGGCGCAGACCGCTTCGGAAATATTCCGCGCCGCGTCTTTGTTTCAGTTGCGGCTGTACCCGGGCGTCAAAAAAACTTTAAAACAGCTGAAAAAAAAATACCGTCTGGCAGTCGTTTCGGACGGGCAGTCAGCATGGGCGCGCGCGGAATTGAACGCCGCGGGGCTGGCGGACTTTTTTGATCCCGTGATTGTTTCGGGAGATTTCGGATACCGCAAACCCGACCGGCGGTTATTCAAAAAGGCGTTAAAAAAAATGGATTTATCCGCAGACGAAGTTATTTTTATCGGCAACGATTTATACCGTGATATTTACGGGGCGAATCAGGCCGGAATAAAATCTGTTTTTTTCAGATCAAACCAGGGCGATCATAATTTTGAAAAAGCCCGGCCCGATTATATTATCAATACATTTGAAGAACTGGAAGAAGCCATACGGCTGCTTGATAAGCAGAGCAGAAAAAAACACGGTTAAGAACAGTATATAATTTAATCTTGAAAAAAGCGCCGAAATATGCAATATTAAAAATATAAGGGGGTGAAGATTTTATCTCTGTGTAGCTT
>JAJXEL010000017.1 GCA_021639925.1 Alphaproteobacteria bacterium
ATACTGCACAAGTTGTAAGTCCGGCTATACTCTGGGCAGCGACGGTATGTGCAAACAAATTGCTATCACTTGTCCGGCAAATTGCAGTACGTGTTCTTCGTCCAGCACTTGCACGAAATGCAGCTCCGGCTACTATCTCAGCTCAGGAAAATGCGTTTCCTGTCCGTTAAACGCAACATGTTCGGGAACAAGCAGCTTTACATGCAAAACCGGATATGAAAAGTATAATAACACCTGCCGAATCAGTTCCTGTAATGGATCCAGTTCAACCCCGACGTGGTGTCAGGACGGTTATACCCGCGTTGAAGGAAAAGGCTGCTGCCCGGCGGGCGTTGACCCGAACAGGGTTGGAGCGTGCCTGCAGTGCGCGGTCCGAGAACCCGCTTTGGCCGTAGATTGCGGCAACTGTAACTGCGGTGCAGGATATACCGTTGTCCGAAACGGAATGACTTGCAGCTGTGAATGGGACGGCGTTACTTTCCCGGCCAAAGCATCAAAGGTTTGTTTCTAAAAGGTCGTGTGTTACTAAACATTTGTATTGAAAACGACAGCGGGAAAGGAAAATTTCCCGCTGTTTACTTATTTTTCTGAAAAAAGCGGAGGATAAATCCTCCGCTTTACATTTGTTATCTATCTGTTATTTATTCGGCCTGAACCTGCGCATACGCCCAATCCAGCCACGGACATAATTTCCTGACGTCATCTGCTTCGACCGTCGCGCCGCACCAAAAACGCAGCCCCGCCGGCGCGTCTTTATACGCGTTGCAGTCAAACGCGACCCCTTCGTTGCCCAGCAGCGCGACCATTCTTTTGACAACGTCCTTTTGTTCTTCCGGCGTTTTTGATTTAAACCAGTCCGCCTTAATTGACAAACAAACGGAAGTATTTGACCGGTATTCCGGTTCCTGCGCCAAAAATTCCGCCCAATCCGACTTTGCAACAAAATCCTGCAAAACCTGAAAACTTTCCTTTGAACGCGCGATCATGCCCTTTAACCCGCCGACGGATTTCGCCCAGTTTAAAGCGTCAATCACGTCTTCCACACACATCATGGACGGTGTGTTAATCGTGTCGCCGACAAAAATACCTTCGTTCAATTTGCCGTTCGCCGTCATGCGGAACAGTTTCGGCATCGGCCAGGACGGCGTATACGTTTCCAGCCGTTCAACCGCCCGCGGGCTGAGAATCAAAACGCCGTGCGCCGCTTCGCCGCCCAGCGCCTTCTGCCAGGAAAAAGTCACAACGTCCAGCTTTTCCCACGGCAGATCCATCGCGAACGCCGCGGACGTCGCGTCGCAGATCGTCAACCCGGTTCTGTCGTCCGCGATCCAACTGCCGTCCGGCACGCAAACGCCGGAAGTCGTTCCGTTCCAGGCAAAAACGATATCGCGGTCTTTATCCGCCTGCGTTAAATCCGGCAACTGCCCGTAAGGCGCGTCAAACACACGCACATCGTTCAGCTTTAACTGTTTGACAACGTCGGTAACCCAGCCTTTGCCGAACGTTTCCCAGGAAAACATATCAACGCCCTTTGCCCCCAGCAAAGACCACAGCGCCGCCTCAACCGCGCCGGTATCGGATCCCGGCATAATTCCCACGCGGTACGTATTCGGCACCTGCAAAACTTCTTTCATTAAATCAATCGCCAGTTTTAAACGCGACCGCCCCAAAACGGAACGATGCGACCGTCCCAGCGTTTCCGTATTTAAAACGTCCGCTTTCCACCCCGGCCGTTTGGCGCACGGGCCGGAAGAAAAATTCGGGCAGTCCGGCTTTTCAACAGGTTTTTGAATCATGTTTTTCCCCTTTTTATAAATGAGCTTCCAACGCTTTGACTTCGCCGATCAAAGCCTGTGCGATTTCTTCGGCCATGGCGGCGATCTGCGCTTCGTCTTCGCCTTCCAGCATAATGCGGATCAGCGGTTCCGTCCCGGACGGACGGATCAGCAGCCGCCCGTTATCCCCCAGCGCGCGTTCCGTTTTGTCAATCGCGATTTTGACCGGTTCGCTGTCCAAAGCCGCCCTGGCCAAAGCGCGGTCGGATAAACGCACGTTCTTTAACAGCTGCGGCACCGGTTCGAACAAATGCATTACTTCGCTGACGGCCTTTCTTTCCGCCACAACCGCGGCGCAAACCTGCAGCGCGGCCACCAACCCGTCCCCCGTCGTCGAATGTTCGCCCAAAATCAAATGCCCGGATTGTTCCCCGCCCAGATTATACCCGTCAGCGCGCATTTTTTCGACAACGTACCGGTCGCCCACCTGCGTGCGGATATGCTTCATGCCGTTGGCTTTTAAATACCTTTCCAGTCCCAGGTTGGACATCACGGTCGTAACGACGCCGTTTCCTTTTAAAATGCCGGCTTTTTTCCATTCGCGGCTGACCAAAGCCAAAATCTGGTCGCCGTCGATCACCTGCCCTTTTTCATCGCAAACGATCAGCCTGTCCGCATCGCCGTCCAAAGCAATGCCGATATCCGCGCCGCGCAAAATAACTTCGCTGCACATGTGGTCCGTATGCACCGCGCCGCAGTTATCGTTAATGTTGCGGCCGTCCGGATCAATCCCGATCGAAATGACTTCCGCCCCCAGTTCGTACAATACCGTCGGCGCAACGCGGTAAGACGCGCCGTTCGCGCAGTCCAAAACGACTTTCAGCCCGTCCAGACGTTTGCCGCGCGGAAAAGTGTTTTTGGCATATTCGATATAACGCCCCACCGCGTCGTTCAAACGCTTGGCCTGCCCGATCTGAGACGACGGCGCCAGACAGTCCTTTGTATCGCCGAAAACGCGTTCTTCTATTTCCAGTTCCATTTCGTCGGACAGTTTGTACCCGTCGGGGCCGAAAAACTTAATGCCGTTGTCTTCATAAGGGTTATGGGACGCGGAAATAACGACCCCCAGATCGGCGCGCATGGAACGCGTCAGCATCGCCACCGCCGGCGTCGGCATCGGCCCTAACAGCAAAACGTCCATACCGACCGCCGTAAAACCGGCCGTCAAAGCCGATTCAATCATATATCCGGACAAACGGGTGTCTTTGCCGATAACGACCTGCCTGCGGTGATCGCCGCGTTTAAACAAAGACCCGGCCGCAATTCCCAGACGCAAAGCAATTTCCGCCGTCATCGGTTCCTGGTTGGCTTTGCCCCTGACGCCGTCCGTTCCGAAAAGTTTCCGTACCGCCATATCAAACTCCTTAAATATTTTTTCAACGGTTCAACCCTGTCGGAAATGTTTTACCAAATCCGGCAGGGTGTGCAATACACTTTCTGTTACAAAAATATACGATTGTTTTATTCCGTCGCAGAAGAATCGTCCGTTTTTTCCGCCGCATCGGATTTTTCCGTTTTTTCATCGCAAACGGGATCCGTTATCGGCACGGTTGAACGCGCCGAAACATGAACGCCGGGTTCTTCGCGCGTGATTTTTTCGCCGCGCAGCAAAGCCTTGACTTCGTCCGCCGTCAACGTTTCATATTCCAGCAGCCCCTGCGCGATACTTTCCAAAGCGTCCCGTTTATCCCTTAAAATCCGGCGGCAGCTTTCGTAAGCTTCTTCAACCAAAAGCTTGATTTCCGCATCGACCTTTGCCGCCAGCTCTTCGGAAACGTTTTTACGCTGGTTAAGCGAATACCCCAAAAAAACTTCGCCGTCGGGTTCTTCGATCGCGATCGGGCCGATTTCCTTGTTCATACCCCACTGCGTCACCATATTGCGCGCGATATTCGTCGCCACCCGGATATCCTGCGACGCTCCGGTCGAAATATTGTCGGCACCGAAAATCATTTCTTCGGCGACACGGCCGCCAAAACAAATTCCCATGCGCTCTTTTAAGTAAATATAAGACCGCGAATCCTTGTCGTCCGTCGGCAAAGACATCGTTACCCCCAAAGCCCGGCCGCGCGGGATAATCGTCACTTTGTGCAACGGGTCGGAATGCGGCGATTCCAAAATCATCAAAGCGTGCCCGGCTTCGTGATAGGCGGTCATTTTTTTGTCTTCTTCGGTCATAATGTGGGATTTGCGTTCCGCCCCCATCATTACCTTGTCTTTGGCATATTCGAATTCCGCCATCGTCACGACGCGTTTGTTGCGCCGCGCGGCCAGCAAAGCCGCTTCGTTGACCAGATTGGCCAGATCCGCGCCGGAAAAGCCGGGCGTTCCCCGCGCGATTTTCATCACGTCGACGTCAGGCCCCATCGGGCTTTTTTTCATATGAACGCGCAAAATCTTTTCCCGTCCGGCCAGATCGGGATTCGGCACGACGACCTGTCTGTCGAAACGTCCCGGACGCAGCAAAGCCGGATCCAAAACGTCGGGACGGTTTGTCGCCGCGATCAGAATCACGGCTTCGTTTGTGTCAAAACCGTCCATTTCGACCAGCAGCTGGTTTAACGTCTGTTCGCGTTCGTCGTTGCCGCCGCCCAGCCCTGCGCCGCGGTGACGGCCGACCGCGTCGATTTCATCGATAAAAACCAGACACGGCGCATGTTTTTTCGCCTGTTCGAACATATCGCGCACACGCGACGCCCCGACGCCGACAAACATTTCCACAAAGTCCGACCCCGAAATTGTAAAGAACGGCACGTTTGCTTCGCCCGCGATCGCTTTGGCCAAAAGCGTTTTCCCCGTTCCCGGAGGCCCGACCAGCAAAACGCCGCGCGGAATTTTGCCTCCTAAACGCTGGAAACGCGCCGGATCCTTTAAAAAGTCAACAATTTCGACCAGATCTTCTTTGGCTTCGTCAATTCCGGCCACGTCGTCAAAAGTAACTTTTCCCTGCCCTTCCAGCATACGGGCGCGGGATTTGCCGAAGCTCATCGCCTTGCCGTTTCCGGCGGCCATCTGGCGCATAAAGAAAATCCATATCCCGACAAACAAGACAAACGGCAGCCAGTAAAGCAGCCCGCTCCAAAAAGAGGAACTTTCCCCTTCCGGCGGAACGGCCGTCACGCGGACGTCTTTGTCCAGCAGCCTGTCGACCAGCCCCGCGTCGTCCGGCGCATAAAGCGCGAATTTCTGTCCGTCCGTCAACACGCCGGCAATCTTGTTGCCCTGCAGAACGACTTCCTGGACTTTGCCGTCCTGAACCTGCCGGGTAAATTCGGAAAACGCCATCATCGTATGATTTTTGACGGAAGCCCCGTCCTGAAACGCGTCAAACAGCGTAAACAGCAAAACGCCGACAATCAGCCAAACGAAAATATTTTTACTCACATTAACCGCCTTATCTTCAAGTGACAGGGCATGCCCACCGTGCCGTTTCGCATAATGCGGCCTGCGGCGTAAACATTACCTGACAAGTTATTTTTGTACGTTTATACCCTAAATGCGGCACAATAAAAAGCCCTTCGTTATCAAAAAGTGCCGGCAGAACGCAAAAAGCCCGTTTCGGAAAAGCTTTCCGCGTCTGCAAATGATGTTCCAGCGGCGCGGCCGTTATTTCAAAAGGCAGAGGAGATTCCAGCAAAAACGAAAATCTGTCCCAAGAAAAACGCCGTGTTTTTTCAACCTTTACAGGCGCGGGCAGATCGTTAAATTCCCGCCAGACAAGAACCTGTTTTTTAGTCGAGGGGGCAATCCTGCACCCGCCCAGCGTCGCCGCGCGAAACGAAGCGGAACAAATATTATCCAGCAGAATTTTTAACGAATCCGAACGCGGCGCATACGGTCTGTCGGCAATAAAACGCAAAAAATCCCCCAGACAGAACAATGCCGTTTCCCTGTCCAGTTCCCGAAAAGCGTCCTGTCCGAACAACAGATATCCCATATCGGATTTAACGACGTTTTCCCGGATAAAAGCCGCCGTCCTTTCTTCCAGCCCGCGTCGTTTTTTTCCGTAAACCAGCGTTTGGGCAAAGGCGTCGTCAATCTGTCCGGGCGTTAATACCCGCCGCAAACGTCCCCTGTCAAAATCATCGGACAGGTTTGTTTCGTCTTCTACCCAGTTTATGGAACAGGCCCGGTTATATTCGCGCAGGGCAGCCGGATAAATCCCCAGCACAGGCCGCAAAATCCGTCCGAAATCCGCCGCGCGGACGGCAGACATGCCGGCCAGCCCGGCCGGTCCGCTGTTTTTCGCCTGTCTGATTAAAAACGTTTCCGCCTGATCCTGCCGGTGATGTCCCAGCAAAAGCGCCCGGCAGCCTTCTCGCCGGCAGGCGTCGGACAGCAAACGGTATCGGGCTTCGCGCGCCGCCTGTTCAATGCCGTGCCGGGGTTTTTCGCCCGTCCATGTTAAAATACGCGAAGGAATCCCCCTTTGTTCCAAACGATCCGCCGTCAACCGCGCCTGTTGTTCAGAACACGAACGCAGGCCGTGATCCACGACCAGCGCCAAAATCTCCCCGCCGTTTTGCCGGACAAATTCCTGCGCCAGCAGGCACAAAGCCATGCTGTCCGCCCCGCCGGAAACGGCGACGGCAATCTTTTCACCGTTCGGAAAACCAAACGATTTCATCGCCTTTTCAAAAACGGCCCTGGTCTGCGCTACGGACATGAAAGTTTTTGAATTTCCTTTTCCAGCCGTTTTTTCATGGAATCGGAAACCTTCGGGTATTCTTTGGCAAAGTTTTTAAAAGCAATGCAGGCTTCCTCTTTCTTATTCAGCTTTGCCATCGTCACGCCCAGTTTAAACAGATTGTCCGGCGCTTTCTGACTGTCCCGGTAACTTTTAAACCCTTCGGCGAAAGCAACGGCAGCCTGAGAAAACATCGAACGCGCGAAAAACGATTCCCCCAGCCAGTACTGGGCGTTGCCGGCCAAAGCGTCTTTCGGGTACAAAACGAGAAAAGCTTCAAACTGCGCCTGCGCCGTTTTATAATGCTGTTTTTTTATGGACGCGAACGCTTCGTCATATAATTCCTTCGGTTTTTTCTTACCGTATTTTTCCTTTATCTGCTGTTCTTTTTCCTTTGCCGTTTTAGCAGCGGCGGCCTGTTGTTCTTTTTTCTTTTTTTCCGCTTCTTTCCGCGCGTTTTCCGCCGCCGTTTTTTCTGCTTCCAGCCGTTTGATTTTTTCTTCGGCTGCCAGCAGTTTCTTTTCCGTTTCTTCAAAGCGCATCGCCATATCCGCGCTGATTCGGTCAATTCTGTCCTGCAGACCGTCCTGAGCAAACTTAACGGTTTCAACTTCCCCTGTCAGCTGGCGCAAAGTCTGTTCCGTTTCCTGCAGCTGCATCAGCATGGCGTCCAGTTTATCGTCGCCCGAAGAATCGTCTTTATCGGGTTTTTTCGCACTGCCGACATAGTTATTGGACAGCTTTTTTTGCACCCCTTTCAGCGCGTCTTCGATCCGGTCCAGCCTGTCGGCCAGTTCGCCGATATTAATCGTCACCGCATGCGCGGGAGCCGTAAAAAAAACAAAAACAATACATACGACAGAAAAAATTTTTTTCATGCTTTCATTCCGCTGACAAACAAAAAGAGTGCTTTATTATAAAGCACTCTTTTCTTTATGCGAACCTTTTTTTAACAGAGTTTATTCCGTTACGATGACGCTGACCGTACGGCGGTCTTCTGCCCAGCCTTTGGCCGTATTCTGCGTCGTTGCCAGTTCGGTCGCCCCGAATGAAACGACGGAAATGCGGTTCGGATTAATGCCGGACTGAACAAAATAATTCTTAACGGCGTCCGCGCGTTTCTGACCCAGTTTCATATTATAAGCTTCCGTTCCGCGCGGATCGGCATACCCCTGAACGATAATCTTTTTCGTCGGGTTGGCCTTCAGCCAGTCAATCTGTTTATCCAGAACTTCTTTGCTTGCCGGCGTCAGTTCGGCTTTGCCCGTCGCAAAAAGGACTTCGTTTTGTTTGAAAACTTCCTTAAACGCTTCACACCTTGTCGCATCGGAAGCGCAGGCCGAAAGCATTAACAAAGCGCCGAATGCGCCCAACAACGTTTTTTTCATCTGATGTCTCCTTAAACTGTTTAATAAAAAAAGCACCCTAGATTGTAGGGTGCTTTTGATTATCAGATAAGATGACAATTAGTCTTTAACAACCGTAACCGCACGGCGATTTTGCGACCAGGCGGCTTCATTTGCGCCGACAACGGCCGGACGTTCCTTACCATAGGAAATCACGCGGATACGGTCAGCGTCAACACCGCGGGAAATCAGGTAATTTTTAACGGCGACGGCGCGGCGTTCACCCAAAGCCAGGTTGTAATCGCGCGTTCCGCGGTCGTCGGTATGACCTTCGATGACGACTTTCTTTTCGGGGTTAGCCTTCAGCCATTCGGCCTGGGTTTTTAAAACCTTTACGGAATCAGCCGTCAGTTTGGATTTGTCAAAACCGAAGAAAACGCGGTCCTTCGCATTCTGGACAAACGCTTCGTTCTGTCCGGCTTCTTCTTCAACCGTAACGGAAACGGTAACGTCTTCTTCCACAGGCGCGGTAGAAGCGCAGCCGGAAACCAAAGCAACGGCAGCCAAAGCGGCAAACAAATGTTTTTTCATGAAATTACTCCTAAAACAAAGATAACTTGATCCTCTTGATAGAATTTAAATAAATTCTGCCCGTTACGCAACTCTTATTTCATATTTATGCTAACGATTAGATAAAAGAGGCGACCAGGCCGGATCCGACGCGTCAACCGGCGTGATCAGACGGCGTTCGTTATATCCCGTAATATCAACGGCATAAATTTTCGTTGCCCCCGGAATGCCGTCGCGATTCGGCGGTTCCTGGCGGAAATACATCAAAATGCGGCCGTTCGGCGACCAGGTCGGCGCTTCGACCAGATACCCTTCCGCGACCAACCGTTCGCCTTTGCCGTCCGGAAACATCACGCCGATATAAAACTTGCCGCCTGCCATTTTGGTAAAAGCGATATAATCCCCGCGCGGCGACCATACCGGCGTGGCGTAACGGCCGTTTCCGAAACTGATGCGTTTGACGTTTTTACCGTTGGAATCCATGACATACAACTGCTGCGCCCCGCTGCGGTCCGAATTGAATACAATCTTTTTACCGTCGGGCGAATAACTGGGCGACGTTTCAATCGCCGCGGAATTCGTCAGCTGTTTAACCGCCCGCGTATCCAGATTCATTTCAAAAATATCCGTATTGCCGTTTTCCGCCATCGACATAATCAGCTTGTGGCCGTCCGGCGAAAAACGCGGCGCGAACGTCATGCCCGGAAAATCCCCGACAACCTGCTGTTTTCCCGTTTCTATGTCAAACAGGTATACGCGCGGCGTGTCTTTGTAATAGGACAAATACGTAATCTGCTGCATGTTCGGCGAAAAACGCGGCGTTAAAACCAAATTCAGCCCGTCCGTCAAAAACTGGTGGTTTTCGCCGTCCTGATCCATAATCGCCAATCGTTTGATCCGGTTTAAAGGCGATCCCGTTTCAGCGATATACACAATACGCGTATCGAAATATCCTTCTTCGCCCGTGATGCGTTTATAAACGGCGTCGGCAATCATGTGCGCCGCGCGCCGCCAACCCTTATTGTCGATTTCAAGCGTGGCCGAATACAATTCCTGCGCGGCATACACGTCCCACAGCCGGACGGAAACGCGGATCTGTTTGTCGCTTAAATAATCGACATGCCCCTGAATTAACGCTTCGGCTTTGATCGCCTGCCAGTCAACAAAAACAGGCGCGTCTTCAATGCCTTTAAACGTCTGCAGATAGGCCAGAGGATCCAATATTCTGAATAATCCGGAACTTTCCAGATCGCTTTCGATCACCCGGCTGATTTTTCCGGCCATTTCCTTTGCCGCAGCCCCGCTGGCAGAAAAAACCGGCAGCCCCGTCGCCATCGGTTCGGAATGAGCCCCCGTAATGTCAATACTTAATTCCGCGCGCGGCGCAGAAGGCGCGAATAAAGACAATAACAGGGCAAATAAAAACATTTTTTTCATTCTACATTACTCCGCCGTCAAACGGGTTAAACCTGAGAAGAAGAGTTTTCCATGTATCGTAAGACTGTTCATAATTTTGGGGAAAGATCTTAAACGGCGACTCTTCGTTTTTCTTATCGCAGATATATACGGCGCGCCGTGCGCTTTCCGCAACGGAACGATAAGCCGTATCTTTATTATATCTGGATTTATTTAAAATTTTAACGTCTCTGACCGTTCCTTCCCGGCTGAGGAAAACCCGGATTTCGATCAGCATATCATGCGCGCCGCGCACGCCGGGATCCAAATTCCAACATTCGCGCAGCTTGATGCCGATCATGTCTTTTTCGGAAACGGACAATTCCTGCATATAACTGCCGCCCTGCCCGCCTTCAATGCCTTCGGTAGCGATTTCTTCGGGATCGACGTCGGCCGATTTCATATCCGCATATCCCATACCGCTTTTAATGCCGTCAACGGACGCCAGAAGCGTTTTGAACGGATCGTCCGTCCCGCCGCCGGTTTCCCCGCTTTTGATGGAATTGGACGCAGACGGGGCTTTTTCTTTTTTCTTTGACGACGTTACGTTTTTTAACAAACTGTTCAATTCATTTTCCAAAGCCGCTCCGGAAGTCTGCTTTGCTCCCTGCTTTCCCGTTTTTCCTCCGCGCGCGGACGTCCCCGCCGTCTTGCCGGCCGACGCTTTGCTGTAAGCCGACGTGCGCACTGTTCTTTTGGACGTTTTTTTCTGATCGGATTTGACCAGCTTCGGCGGCAGGTTTGTCATTTCGGCTACTTTGATTTTTGACAGATCCACGACAAAAACAGGCACGGAAACCGTTTCCGGTTTACGTTCCGAAATAAAATCGCACGTCAGCAAAACAACCACGGTTACATGCAGCATGACCGACATCAGCATCGGCAGATGATCAAACGCGCGCTGAACCGTTTTAAATAAAAACGGATAATGTCTTAAACGCATAAAAAAGTTCAAGCGCAGTCCCACCGGCATTTATCCTTTATTTTTTCTTTTTAGCCGCAGGCTGTTTTGCCAAAGGCTGCGTATCAACCAGATCTCCGGTTTTCAATCCGACTTTGGAAATGCCGGCCAAACGCAGCAGACTCATCAATTCAATGACCTGTCCGTAAGACGCCGCCCGATCGCCGCTGATGACAATTTTCAAATCGGGGTTTGTTTTCTGCATGGCCTTTAACCGGCTGACCAGCGTTTCCGGCGGAACAACTTCGTCGCCCAAATAAATTTTGGAACGCGCGTCAATACTGATATCGACGGCGCGGTCGGATTCTTCCATCGTCTGTCCGTCGCCGCGCGGCAGATCAAGAGAAATCCCCGTCGTCATCATCGGCGCCGTCACCATGAAAATAACCAAAAGCACCAGCATAACGTCAACAAACGGCGTCACGTTGATTTCAGAAAAAGACGCTCTTTGCCGTTTGCCGCGCGTTGAAAATTTAACAGAAGCCCCCATATTAAACGCTCCGTTTTTCCGTACGGCTGGTCGTATCGTCAATCTGGCGCGACAGAATCGTACTGAATTCGCCGGCGAAATTTTCCAGCGTTTTGGCGTAACGGTTCATATCGCTGGACAATTTGTTATACGCCAGAACGGCCGGAATAGCCGCCACCAGCCCCAAAGCCGTCGCGAACAAAGCTTCGGCGATCCCCGGCGCGACAACGGCCAAAGACGTATTGGAACTGGCCCCGATGTTATGGAAACTGTTCATAATTCCCCAAACCGTCCCGAACAACCCGATAAAAGGAGACACAGCCCCGGTAGAAGCCAAAAACGTCATACGCTTTTCAACTCTGTCCATTTCGCGGTCCATCGTAATCTGCATAACGCGGTCGATGCGCTGGTTCAGGCTGGTGCCGTGCACGCCGCCTGATCCCAAAGCGCCGGAAGAACGGCGCCATTCGCGCATGGCGGCGACAAAAACGGCCGACATCGGATCCAGCCTGAACGGTTTTGATTCCAACTTATCGAACATTTCGTCCAAAGACCCGCCCGACCAGAATTGAGATTCAAATTTTTTTGCATCTTCGGTCGCGGAACGCAGCAGCATTACTTTTTCAAAAATAATCGCCCATGACCATACCGAAGCCAAAGCCAAAACAATAATAACCGTTTTTACGACAAAATCAGCCTGCAGAAACAACCCGAACATTGACAGATTGGTTGCGGCCGCAGTTAAAGATCCCGCTGGCATAAAAAAGCTCTCCTTTAAAATATTGCAGTTTTAAAGAAGAGCTTAACGTATATTCATTAACAGATTACGAAATTTCAGCCAATTTTGTTCTGATATCCGGCGGAATACGCGTCGGTTTTCCCGACGGCGTAACGCAGACGATCTGCAGTTTTATTTCCACCAGCGTTTCTTCGCCGCGTTTGACGATCTGCAAACAATCAAACCCCGCCCCGCGCAGTTCCAGCATTTCCGTTTCAACGATCAGTTCGTCTTCCAGACGCGCGGGTTTTTGATAACTCAGTTCGCAATGCTTGACCATAAAGCCGCACGGTTTTTCCGCGGCCGCCATCTCTTTGCAGTAAATACCGTGTTCATGCATGAAATCCATGCGCGCCCGTTCGGCAAACCCCAAATACTTGGAATGGTATACGACGCCGCCGGCGTCCGTGTCTTCGTAACAAATATTAATCGGTGTATATGTTTTCATCTTAACGTCCGTTTCTGCTTAAAGTCGAAGCGATCTTAAAAGATTTTTCAGACTGTTCCTGCATTACTTTCTGACTGTTTTGCTTGTCTTTTTCAGCTTTTATTTGTCCATAGGTCTTATCCGAAACGGCCCCGTCAAACTTCAGAACATAAAAACCATTCACAGAGGTATCCTGATTGCCTCGGACAGAAGCGGCTTTCCCGACCATTTCAGCAGATTTACACAAATTTTCCGCCAAATATGCGGTAGAAGACGTTTTTAAAATACTCCCGTCCGTTCCGGCATAAGGCTTTCCGTCAACCGTACAAACATACTTGAGCAAAGAATCCGCCGACACCGTCTGCGTAAAAGCCTGTTTCATCAAATCTTCCGAAGCCCCTAAAACCACTTTGGCATGGAATTGAAGGATTGAATTGTCATACTGTGTGACATAATCCGTGTCTTTATACCAAGCCAACATTGTTTCTTTCATGGCTTCATTGCTGTTTTGGCCGTGTTTTTTTGCCCCTTCTTCAAAAGCTTTGGTAATACCCGCATGCGTATCGGCCAACTGCTTCCATGCCAGACTGTCGCCGGCTTGCGCCATTTCATAAGAAAACTTTGTCTGTGTCGCCATGGCATCGGCTTCCATGACGCGCGTCGTCATAATATTCGAAGCAAATGTATGGAAAAGATCCGTCTTTTCATTTAAAGCATGACTTTGAACGCTGTGCTTTCCTTCATGGATCAGGCAAGATTGCAAATCGGCATCTTTGAACACCGAATTCAAACAGATTGAATTGGTATTCGGATCAAAAAATCCGATTACGCCTTTACCGGCATAGTCCGTATATAACATCGTCCCCTGTTCGGATATTTTTTCCAAAACGGAACAACCTGTTTTGCTGTTGGTGGCATTATTGACCAACTTTTGAAGGCGGGCGAAAGAAACACTGTCCTTTTTTAACGCCTGATAGGAACACAGCGTATCGCCTTTTTCCGTTATGGCATAAGCCGTTACAGTTTTATCAAAATTTTTAACGGTGGCACTGACCTGATTGGAAACGGCAAACGCCGAAGCTAAAACCATCGAAGCGGCGGCGACCTTTACAGCCTGACGGGACGAAAAAGCCTTCACGCCGCTTTTAAATTTTTTAATCCCTTCTTTTGAAAAGAATTCTTTGACAGATTCAGACATAGCCCCTGCCTTATTTAACATCAACGCGTGTTGTTCTTTTTCAGGTTCAAAGCCGTAATCATACCGCCCGGATTGCCCAGTCCCGACGCGTACAACGCGCGGACTTCGTCTTTATAAGACGGTTTGGGATCCAGCGAATTTTTCAGCTTTTTCAAAGCGATCTGCGAATGTTTGATTTCCGTATACGCCTTTAACGCTTCCGACTTATCCTTTTTGGCTTCTTCGGAAAAAGCGTATCCGCCCGTTGACAAAGCGCCGGCGAATAACGTAAAGGAAACGGCCGCCATCGGATCGACGCCCTGCGCCGCCATGACGCCCGTTACGACGCTGGCAGCCCCCAGCATGACGGCTTTTGCCGCTTCTTTACCGCCCAGAGCATACTGCATTTTTGTTTTAAAATCGGCCGTTTTCGCTTGATCCGACAAATTTTTTTCCATATTGCCGATTATTTTCAAAGCGGCCTGTTTATCGGCGTTTTTAACGGGGTGATCTGCCAGATATTTGTCCGCGGCGCGCGCGGCTTCACGCTTTGACGATGTTTTTCCCATGGCTTCAACGGCGCCGGCCAAGTAGATTCCGACCTTTGCCGCAGCCTGAATATCTGTAAAAGAAATACCTGTTTTTGATTCAATGATTAATCCCATTTCCGATTCCTTTCCGAAAAATTTTCCGAAATTATACCATTATCCGTCATTTTTGGCAAATAAATCTTCTGTCTCCGATACCGGCGGCGCCAACCCCAGATGTTTAAAGCCCAGCGCCGTCAACATTCGCCCGCGCGGCGTGCGCTGCAAATACCCCTGTTGCAGCAGATAAGGTTCAATCACTTCTTCGATCGTATCGCGTTCTTCGGACAAAGCGGCCGAAAGCGTATCCGCCCCGACGGGCCCGCCCGCATATTTTTGCGCGATGCACGTCAGATAACGCCGGTCCATCATATCCAGCCCCTGATGATCAACGTCCAGCCGTTTCAGGGCTTTGTCGGCGATTTGGGCGTCAATTTCCTTTTTGCCTTCAAACGCGGCGAAATCACGCACACGTTTCAAAAGACGACCGGCCACGCGCGGCGTTCCCCGCGACCGGCGGGCAATTTCACGCGCCCCGTCCGGTGTTATGGCCGTATTTAACACGCCCGCCCCGCGGACAATGATTTTTTCCAGATCCGCCGGATCATAAAAATCCAGCCGCAAAGGAATCCCGAAACGGTCGCGCAAAGGCTGTGTCAACAACCCTGAACGCGTCGTCGCGCCGATCAGCGTAAAGGGCTGCAAATCAATGCGCACCGAACGCGCCGCCGGCCCTTCGCCGATAATCAGGTCCAGCTGGAAATCTTCCATCGCGGCGTACAGGACTTCTTCAATCGCCGGATTTAAACGGTGAATTTCGTCAATGAAAAGAACATCGTTTTTTTCAAGATTTGTCAGAATCGCTGCCAGATCGCCGGCTTTGGAAATCATCGGGGCGGACGTCGCCCTGAATCCGACGGCCAGTTCATGCGCCACGATCTGCGCCAGAGTCGTTTTGCCCAGCCCCGGCGGACCGAACAATAAAATATGATCCAAAGCTTCGCCGCGCGTCAGCGCCGCCGTAATAAAGACCTTTAAATTTTCGCAAACCGTCCGCTGGCCCGTAAAATCGGCCAGAGTCTGCGGACGCATTTTGGCGAAATCTTCGTCGCCGCTGCGTTTGGCCGGACTGATAATTCTGTCTTCGGTCATGGCGCGAATTCCTTCAAAGCATCGCGGATCAATTCATCGACTTTTGCCGATTCTCCGCGTTTTTTAAATGATTTTGCGACGGCCATAGACGCGTCCATGCGCGCGTACCCCAGATTAACCAAAGCCGAAACCGCGTCGTTGACGGCGCTGCCCTGCGCCTGCGCGATTTCTCCGGCCGGCGAATCCGTTCCCGCGGCGCTGACAGCCGCGCCGATCTTGCCTTTTAATTCCGTCACGATCCGCACGGCCAGCTTTGGCCCGACGCCGGGGGCGCGGGTTACCGCCTTTGAATCGCCCGAAGCAATCGCCATTGACAGTTCTTCGGAACTTAAAACGGACAAAATCGCCAAAGCAACCTTCGCCCCGACGCCCTGCACGGTCGTCAACAAAGAAAACCAGCCTTTTTCCGCCGCATCGGCGAAACCGAACAAATGAATGTGGTCTTCGCGCACCTGCGTTTCAATCAGCAAAGCGGCGCTTTGCCCGTTCGCAGGCATTTTCATCTGCGTCTTTGCGGAACAGAAAACCCTGTAGCCTACGCCGTTAACGTCCAAAATTAAAAAACCGTCCCCGACGGAATCCAAAATACCGCGCAGTTTCGCTATCATTTAATCAGCTCCGCCAGTTGTTTCATACGTTCCGCCGTAATGCGCATATAAGAATGGCAGATCGCCGCCGCCAAAGCGTCCGCCGCATCGGGCCGCAGCTTTCCCGCCGCGGGCAGCAGCGTATGAACCATCATGTCCACCTGCTGTTTTTCAGCGTGCCCCGCCCCGACGACAGCCTTTTTGATCTGGTTCGGCGTATATTCCGTTACCGATATTCCCGCCTGCGCCGGCGCCAGCAGAACAACGCCGCGCGCCTGCCCCAGCTTTAACGTCGAATTCGGATTTTTATTAACGAAAGTTTCTTCTACCGCCGCTTCGTCCGGGGAAAAATCGGAAACGACCGTACGAATTTGTCCGTGCAGCTCTGCCAGACGTTCCGCCAAAGACAGAGAATCCGTCGAATCCGCAACCCCCGCCGCCACAAAAGACAACCGGGAATCGCGACTGTCGACAACGGCCCAGCCGGTATGGCGCAGACCGGGATCCAGCCCTAAAATCCGTACGGTTTTTCCCAAGACTTACCCTTCCAGCTGCGCCATGATTTCATCAGAAACCGAAACGTTTGACGCAACGCGCTGAACGTCTTCTTCATCGTTCAGGGTTTCAACGAAATCAAAGAATTTTTTGGCCGTTTCGACGTCGTTCAGTTCGGCTTCGACCAAGGGCTTCCAGTCAAAACGGCAGATTGTCGGCGTATCGAATTTGGCTTCCAGCGCTTCGCGCACCGCCCCCAGATCGTCGGGCGCGCAGATAATGCGATGGCTTTCTTCGTCGGATTCGACATCGTCCGCGCCGGCTTCCAAAGCGGCTTCAAACACAGTGTCGGCGTCGGCGACGGCGGCGGGATATTCGATCAGTCCGATGCGCTGAAAGTTAAAAGCCACAGATCCCGTTTCCCCCATCACACAGCCGGCTTTGCCGAAAATCGAACGGACGATCGGCGCAGTGCGTTTGGGGTTGTCCGTCAAAGCTTCGACGATAACGGCGACATTGCCGGGACCGAATCCTTCGTAACGGATTTCTTCATAATTTGCGGAATCACCGGCAGCCGCTTTGTCAATCGCGCGTTTAATATTGTCTTTGGGCATATTTTCGGCGCGGGCGGCGGCTATCGCGGCGCGCAGGCGCGGGTTATAAGCCGGATCGGGCAGCCCGGATTTCGCGGCGACCGTAATTTCACGGCCCAGTTTGGAAAAGGTGCGGGCGCGGATCTTATCCTGCGCGCCTTTGCGGTGCATAATGTTTTTAAATTGAGAATGACCAGACATGACACTCCTCTAGTCTTTTAGGTTAAAACTGATTTCGTTTTTCTTTTAACACCATTTAAAGCGGCGGTAAAGATTCCTGTAAACGTCCGCCATACCGAATCATATAAATTTTTTCGGCCAGCCCCGTTGAATCGTTCGTATCGATCATAACGCCGCAAACGGTCGCCTCCCCTTTTTCGGGACTGTACTTTTCGGACGCCCTGTTTGTAACAAAGCGGCGTACCGGTTCGGTTTTGTTCATGCCGATCACGGAATCGAAACACCCGCACATGCCCGCGTCGGTCAGATAAGCCGTGCCGCCGGGCAAAATCTGCGCGTCCGCCGTCGGAATATGCGTATGCGTCCCGACAACCAGACTGACCGTCCCGTCCAGATACTGTCCCAAGGCCATTTTTTCGCTGGTCGCTTCGGCATGAATATCGACGATCATCGCCTGCGCGTCATGTCCCAGTTTAACGGCGTCGGTCCATTGCCGGGCGGCAAAAAACGGATTTTCAATCGAATCCATATAAACACGTCCCTGCACATGCAGAACGCCTATGCCGCGCCCGTCCGGCAGGCGGTAAAAGCCCGCCCCTTTTCCGGGGGTTCCGGCGGGATAATTCGCCGGACGCAGCAAACGGTTTTCCGTGTCCAAAAGCGGCTGTATTTCTTTGGCGATCCAGCCATGATTGCCCGAAGTAATAACATCGGCGCCGCCGGCGAACAATTCGCGGCAGACGCTTAAACTCAGCCCGAATCCGTGCGCGGCGTTATCGCCGTTAACAATAACGAAATCAATATGATATTTCCGCCGCAATCCCGGCAGCGTTTCCGCGACCAGACGGCGGCCTGATTTTCCGACGACGTCCCCTAAAAACAAAACACGCATTACAGTCCCTTTATGATTTCTTTTTCCGTCAGGATAAAGTTGAGTTTTTCATCTGTGTTTTCCAGCGGCACTTCCTGTATTTCCTGATCGGAAAAAGCGACGCCGACGACGACGGGATTTGTTTTGGCGCGCAATTCGGCGACGGTTCTGTCATAAAATCCGCCGCCGTACCCCAGCCGTCCGCCGCGGCGGTCAAAAGCCAGCAAAGGCAGCAGCAGCACATCGGGCAGAACGGCTTCGTATTTTTCGTTGGGCTGTTCGGTGCCGTAAGGGCCCGCCACCAGTTCGGCGCCGGGTTCCCAGCGCCTGAAGACCAAAGGATCCGTTTTAGCGACGACGACGGGCAGACAAACCGTCGTTCCTTTGTTGAACAGGGAAAGCATTAACGGGCGCACGTCCAGTTCCGTTTTCATCGGCCAGTAAGCGGAAACGACGGGGTTTTCCGGCAAAGGCAGTTCGTTAAACAGCGTTATGATTTCCTGAGCGCACCACAGGGCATGATCCAAAGCGATTTCGGAACGTTTATGGACGGCTTTTGTCCGCAGTTGTCGTTTCAGAAAAGTATAATCCATTCTTCAGCTTTCATAGATTTACCGCGGGGAAAAGACCTCTCTGACCGTCGAACCGAAACACGCGTCGCGTGGGCCGCTTTGTATAGGTGGGCGCCGTAATACGGCAGGACTTCGAACTAATGAAAGCGCGTTATCCGCCGCAGGGACAGCTCCCGTAAAGTAAAACGTTGGCCCCGAGTACCAGCGGGATTCTAACGAATCGAAAAGTCACTTTCCCCTGTTTCAGAGATTACGCATTTTCAACCGTTTCGGCAACAGTTGAAATGCGCCGCGATACTTTTTCTATTAATTGGACGGTTTGGGATAAAACTTCCGGCGATACGGCGTTTTCCGCCTGAGACCGGGCAAGTTCCTGATTTTTTTCGGTTAAATCGCTGGCCAGCAGCAAAGCCCCCATCACCAGCCCCAAAGATTCCGAAACCGGCATGCGCGATTTGATAAAGCCGACTTTTTCGTCAAGCATCGACGCCAGGTTTTTCAAATTTTCTTCCTGTCCTTCGCCGCAGGAAACGACGTATTTTTGCCCGCCGACAAATAATTGAACGTCCGCCATGGTTATCCCCTTAAAATCTTCAGTTCTTCAAGAGTCGAATCCAACCGTTCGGAAGCTTCGATCGTCGTCTGTTTTAATTCCTCATACGCCTGACGCGCGCCGTCCAGTTCGATGGACAGGTTTTCTTTTTCAACGTTCAGATCCTCTTTTTCTTTCCGCGCCGCCGCCAGTTCGGAACGCAGCCGGGCGTTTTCTTCGTTCAAAGCGGCGATCCGGTCTTCGTCCGCGGCGTTATCCCCCGCGCCTTCCCTGACGCGCCTTAATTCTTGTTCGGCATCTTCTTTGGCCTTGATCAAAGCGGGACGTTCGCGTCCCCAGCCTTCGCGGAATTTTTTAAACTGTTCGCGTTCGCCCAACAGCTGGTTCTTTTCGGCGATCAAACGGTTACGCACTGAAATCAGTTCTTCTTTTTCCACGCGCAGCTGTTCGAAATCCGATTCGTTTTTTTGCGCCAGCGACAAATCCTGCCCGGCGCGATCCAAAGCCGACTGCAATTCCCGGCATTGTTCGCGCAGCTCTTCCGTCTGCTTTTGCTTTTCAACAATCTTTTCCGCCGCGGCGTCCAAACGCTGGGCGGCCTGCGCCAGTCCTTCCAATGCGGATTGCAGCTGTCCCTGTAAACTCAACACCCTTCTCCACAGTCAAAACAATTTTCATTTAAGATAAAGGCGTTCTGTTTTTTGTGCAACAGCCTTCTTGCACCTTTTCGGCTTGAGTTGACAAACGCGGCGCATTCTGCCGTAATAATCAGGTGTCCGGATTTATGGAGAATGACAATGCAGCAAGGACTTTATCTGATCGCGCCCGACGGAACGGACGAAAACGAACTGAAAAAACGGTTTGACCGCTTCTGCGCCGAAGAAACGCCCGACGCGCTGCTGTTTGATCCGGCCGGCCGGCCGGTCGAAGCCGTCCGTCGTTTTACGAATGAAGTCCAGGCAAAAAACGTCGCCCTGATCTTTAAAAACGATATTGGCCTGGCACTGCGGCTGCCGGCGGACGGTGTGCAAATTCCTTATCAGCCCGACATCAAAAAAATCAGAAAACAAACGGCGGACATTTCTTTGGGCGTTATCTGCGCCACACGCGACGAAGCCATGCGCGCCGGAGAAGCCGGAGCCGATTATATCGGCTTTGACACGCCGGACGCGGCGGATCTGACACAGTGGTGGAGCGAACTGTTTACGGTGCCGTGCGTTGATTTCAATCCCGGCTGTCCGTCAACGGCGGCGGATTTCCGGATCGCCGTTCTGGCCGGTTAAAGACAAACGTTTTATTCAGTACATATCCCAGCAAAGCCACCGGCAGCACCAGTACCGCTCCGGCGATGTATTTATCGGCCAGCCCTGCAATTTCCAACAGCTTTAATCCGGCGACATTCGCCATATAAACAACAATGTAAACGCCGATGAAACGCCCCAGCAGATGCGGTTGGAAATCTTTAAAAACAACGCGGCCGAACGTCTGAAAATTAAATAAAACGCCGCAAACCGTCGCGACGGCGACCGCCGCGGCATAATGCAGCCCCGCGTAAATCAACAAAGAATAAAGGGAATAATAAAAGACGGTATTTACGCCCCCCATAATCAGAAACAAAATAAACTGTTCCGAAAAACCCGTGACTTTCATGCCCAGACGGACGCCCCGAAAAAAGAATTCTTTTAACGTTTTCATGCGACCGGCGCCCATAAAACGTCTTCGATCCGTTCCGCTCCCGTAATCAGCATGACCAGCCTGTCAACGCCGACGGCGATTCCGGCCGCCTCGGGCATGGCGGCGACGGCGCTGATAAAATCGTCGTCGATCGGATAACGTTCGCCGTACAGCTTTTCCTTTAAATCCATATCGTATTCGAACCGTTCGCGCTGTTCTGCCGCATCGGTTAATTCTGAAAAAGCATTCGCCAGCTCGACGTCGCCGACATAAACTTCGAAACGTTCGGCAAAACGGGGATCCGACGGCTTGCGGCGCGACAAAGCCGCCATGCAGACGGGATAATCGTATAAAATCGTCGGCACGCCCCGCCCCAGCTCCGGTTCGATTTTTTCAAAAGCGATTCGGAAATAAATATCGTCCCAACGGTCGTCTGCGGAAACTTGTATCCCCAGCGTTTGCGCCACTTTTGCCAAAGGCCGCGGATCAGGTTCCAGCGTCGGTTCCGCCGGCAGCGTTTTTTCCAGATCAAACCCCGCATATTTGCGGCACGCCTGCGCCACCGATATTTTTTCCCACGGCGCGAACGGATCACATTCCCGGCCGTTTTCTTTTAAAACCTTAACGCCACAGGCACGCGCGCAGGCGCGTACCAATTCAACCGTATCGTCCATTAACCGCGTATAATTCGCCTGCGCCCGGTACCATTCCAGCATGACAAATTCGGGGTGATGACGCCGGGAACGTTCTTCGTTGCGGAAAACCCGCGCCATTTGGAAAATCCTGGGCAGTCCGGCGGCCAGCAGCTTTTTCATCGTAAATTCGGGCGAAGTATGCAGATACATCGTGCGGTCAGCCTGTCCGAACGGTTCGGCCAATTCGGTGCGAAAAGCTTTCAGGTGCGGTTCCAGACCGGGGGAAACCTGTAAAATCGGCGTTTCAACCTCTAAAAAATCACGCTGGGTAAAAAAATGCCTGATCGTTTCCATTACCCTCGCCCTTTGTTTTAAAACGGGCAGACGACGGGCG
>JAJXEL010000152.1 GCA_021639925.1 Alphaproteobacteria bacterium
GCTTCGACACTCCGCAGCCGGCCTACCGGCTGCAAGAGTGATAATAGATTAAGTTAATGAACAGGTAAAGATATTTGTACTGCTTATACCACGGCACGACCTGATGTTTTCCCCCTACGGGGTACTGGCCGTACGGGCGTCAGTTTTTGATCTCTGCCGCTGGCACGATCTGATGTTTTCCCCCTACGGGTAGTAGCCCTGTCCGGAGGACGTTGTCTCCCTACGGCTGCTAGCCGCAGGGGCATCAGTTTTTGATCTCTGCCGCTGGCACGACCTGATCCCTGTCTGGAAGACGTTGTCCCCCTATGGGTAATAGCTTTCGGCTATTTTCTGCGCCGTAATATAATCAAACTTGCCCGACCCCAGAACCGGCGGTTCCTTGACATAAATAAACTGCGACGGCGATCCCAGTTCGTTAAAACCCTGCTCTTTGATATACGCCCGGATTTCCGATAAATCGGCGTCCTGCTTTGTCGTAATCAAAACCAGCCGTTCGCCCTTTTTCGGATCGGGAACGGCAACAATGCCCTGCACCGCATCAGGATATAACTTTGACAATATCTGCTCTACGGCCGTCAGGGAAATCATTTCTCCGCCGATTTTGGCAAAACGTTTGGCACGACCTTGAATGAAAATAAAACCGTCTTTGTCAATCGTAACAATATCGCCCGTATCGTGCCAGCCGTCCTTTGGCGGCACCAAAACGCCAGGATTGTCCGCAAACATATATCCTTGCATGATGTTATCGCCGGAAACCAGCAGTTTTTTGCCTTCTTTAATCCCGGGGACTTCCTCCAGCCTGGCGGTCATTTTGGGAAACAGACGGCCGACGGAACCTTCGCGGATATACATCGGCGTATTGATCGAAATAACGGGACTGGTTTCCGTTGCGCCATAGCCTTCCAAAATACGGATACCAAACTTGCGCATCCATAATTCGGCCGTGCTGGCTTTGAGCTTTTCCGCCCCGACAATCGCATAGCGCAGGGCAAAAAAGTCATACGGGTGCGCCATCGCACCGTAACCGGCAAAGAACGTATCCGTCCCGCATAACACCGTCGCGTTTGTTTCATAAACCAGTTCGGGCACAATGCGGTAATGCAGCGGCGACGGGTAAAAGAATGTCCGCACGCCGGTCAAGATCATCAGCAGCGTACCGACGCCCAGCCCGAACGCGTGAAACATCGGCAAAGCGTTGAATGATACGTCCGCAGAGGTCAAAGCAATCACGCTTAAAGCCTGATAACGATTCGCCTGGAAATTTTTATGCGACAGAAAAACGGCTTTCGGCAATCCTTCGGACCCTGACGTAAACATGATCGCCGCCGTATGTTCCGCATTGTTTTTCGGTTTGCGGGACAGCAGGTACGATACGATTCCTTTCAGTTTGTCGGTCAACAGGATCTGCGCGGCAAAGTCTTCCAGATAAACGATATTGACGCCGCTTTCCTTTAAAGCTTCTTCCAGTTTTTCCAGATGCGCGTTTTCAATAAACTTTTTCGACGTCAGAACGGTTTTCAGCTGAACGGTTTTAACGCAAGACAAAACCTGCGCCACGCCGGTTGAAAAATTCAGCATCGCCGGGATTTTATCAATACTTTGCAGCGCGAAAAAAGCGACGACGTTCGCCAAAACGTTCGGCATCAGCACGCCCAGTTTTTCTTCTTCGGGGAAAGAACGCTCTATCGCTTTGCCCAAAACGTAACTTTTCAGCAAAAGCGTTTTGTATTTCATCGGCTTGCGGCTGATATCTTCGGCAATAATGTGGTTTCTGCCGTTGATCTTGGCCGCGTTTAACAGCGACACAAACAGATTTTCATTGACCTTTGACGATTCGTACAGCATTTCGACCATCATGTCGTACAGCTGGTTGGACACTTCGTGCGATCTTTGCCGCCCGGTCCACGACGGATCAATGTCAAATTTTTTCGGCGGCAGAATATTCATCGTAATTTTCGGAAAATACTGCGTGCGGACTTTGTTTTTCAGCAAAGACAGCTTGGAATACTGCGCGCCGTTAATGCGAATTGGCAAAATATTGGCGTTGGCTTTTTCCGCGACCAGTCCCGCGCCTTCGTATATTTTCATCAAAGCGCCCGTTACGCTGACGCGGCGTTCGGGAAAAATCATGACTTTTTTGTTTTTCCGGATCAAATCAACCAAAGAACGCAAAGACATCGGATTATTCAAATCCAGCGGATACACGTCAACCATCAGGCTGAAAAAACGCGCGAACCACTTGTTTTCCCATTCCGGCTTGATGACAAAAGTAATCTTTTCGGGCATAAAGGCCGCGATCAGCAGCCCGTCCAGCAAAGACGTATGATTGGCGATAATCAAAACGCGTTTGCCCGCCGCCTGAAAATTCGGCAGCCCTTTGACCGTAACGCGGTAGAAAAATTCCAAAACGGTCTGCGCAATCGAACGCAGCAAAGCCGCCGGCAGAACCGAACAGTTGTAAATCGACACGAAAAAGCTGGCGACGGCAGCGAATAAAAACAAATCGGCGATGCTTAACCCGATATGGCGCAGGCCGATAAAAATCAAGGCCATAACCGCAATGCCGACCGCATTGATCAAATTGGACGCGGCAAAAACGGTCGCCCTGTTCGCCGCAGAAGCTTTAAACCGGATCAGCGCCGTCAGCGGCACCACGTACATACCGCAGAAAAAAGCCAGCAGAAACAAAAACAGCGAAAACAAAATAACCCGCAGGCGCAGAACAAACATAATAAACGGCACGGCGTCCGCCGGCGCGGAATAACCTTTTGTCAGCCAGAATAACGCCAGAAAGCAGACCCCCATGCCGATTGTGCTGATCGGCACAAACGTCGTATGCGCGATTCCTTTTAACAGCCTGTGGCAATACGCCGCGCCCGCGCCGACGCCGGCGGCAAAAACAATCAGGAGAAAAGCCGCCGAAAAATTATCCGTATTAAAAACCCGTTCTGTCAGCGGGTAAATTTGCAGCATAATCAGCAGCCCGATCGACCAAAACCAGGTCGTTCCCAGAATACTGCGGAAAATCAGCGGATATTTGCGAACGGTTTTTAACGTTTTCCATATGCCAGCCAGCATGTCTTTGGGCGTATTGCGGGGGATATTTTTTTCTTCGGGGCCGGGATCGGCGGAACGGGTCGTCAAAAAGCCGACCAAAGCAAACACGATTAAAAAAGAAGCCGCCAGCCGCACCGGCAGCAGCACGCCGAACAGCAGAGCCAGAATAATACTGGCATAAGTTGATTTTTCGATATAAGCGTTTCCGGCGCTTAAATCACTGTCTTCCAGCTGATCGGGCTGAAAAGCGTAACGCATCGGCCCGAAAAACGCGGACAAAGCGCCGAACAAAAACGGCAAAAGAATCAGCAGCCCGATATTTTTCGTAAACAGCACGCCGCCCGCCAGCAGCATCAGCGCCAAATCCATTAATTTCAAAGAACGGGTCAGCTTTGTGCGGTTATATTTTTTGGCCAGCTGTCCGGCGCGGGCGGAAAATAAAAAAAACGGCAGGATCAGCAGTCCCGCGACAATATTTGACGGATCGGCCGTTTGCTGCGTAATACGCACGGCGATCAGCGTCAGCAATGTCGTTTTAAACAAATTATCGTTCAACGCATTTAAAATACGGGGAAAAACCAGCGTGTTTAATTTGGAAAAAGGCATAAAAACTCCTTAAAATACAGTTTTTATTAATTTACATTTTTCGTGTTCTTTCGTCTATAGTATTTTCCTAAAAAAATCAGGTAATACGTCATAATAAAAAATTGATTCCGGCGGCTTTTTTTGTTAAAAAAGCAATTATTCATTTTAACGGAGGCAAAAACCCATGCGGAAATAAACAAACAGCTTTTCAACGTTTGTTTTATTTTTTACGCAGGAGGTTTTATGCCTGAAAATTTTTTATCGTTTAACGATGTGTCTTATGTTCTGCCGGACGGCGAAACGCTGTTTTCGGGGATTTCTTTTGATATTGCCTGCGGTGAAAAAGCCGCTTTGACCGGCGCGAACGGTATCGGCAAAACGACGCTGTTCCGGCTGGCGGAACAGGTTTTGCTGCCGTCCGGCGGCAGTATCGTCTGCGGCGAACCGCCGGCTTTTTTACCGCAGGATATTGAAATAGGC
>JAJXEL010000153.1 GCA_021639925.1 Alphaproteobacteria bacterium
ACATTAATCTTTTTTATCAAAAAGACCCCTTCCTTGAAAATACGTCCGACAATTACGAATTCAAATTCAAAACAACTGAAGAAGTTCAAAAAGAAAACGACGGCGAGAAATGCTTTTGGTTCAAAGTCGGCGATATTCTGGATTTTGAAACGGACAAAGACTACCGTCAAAAATTGGGCGACGTTTATTCCCGGGCGCCGCAGGAAACCAAAGACCGATTAGGCGATATTTTCAGCGACTTATACAAAAACTTCGTTGAAAAAAAAGCCGTCAGCTATTTTGAAGAAGACACAAAATCCTTTGACCGGGTTTTGCAGATATTTGTCCGCATCAACTCCGGCGGCACGCCGCTGGGATATACGGATCTGCTGATGTCGGTCATTATCAACCAATGGGGCGAAGGCCGGGATAAAATCAATCAGGCGATTGATACGATCAACGACGAATGTCATTTTAATATGCCGAAAGACATTTTTCTGCGCGGCTGCCTGTTTTTAACAGGACTGCCTTTGATTTTCAAAGCCGACAATTTTGAACGCCATAACGTCGCCCTGATCGAAAAATCTTTTGACGACATCGTTAAATACATCAAGGCCGCCTGCCATATTTTCAAAGAACTGGGGTATTCCAGGGATAATCTGCGTTCTAATTTAATTGTGCTGCCTTTGGCTTTATTTTTATATCAAAACCGGCTGCAAAGCCTGGATGCCGAGAACAAAAGAAAGGTGTTGCGCTGGATACAGTTGTCGATTATCAACCGGGTTTTCGGCGCGCAGACGACGGCTTATCTGAACAAACTGAGGAATGTTATTGAAAAAGCCGGTCGGCATTTTCCGCTGAACGAAATAAAGCAGGAATCCCGTTTAATGAACAGAAGCATGGAAACAGACGGCGAAAGTTTGGAATTGCTGATAGAAAAAGCGCAGTACGGATCACAGGATTCGTGGTCACTGCTGACTTTATTGCAGCCCGATCTGGCGTTTGAAGATAAAAAATATCACGAAGACCACATCTATCCTTCTTCATCGCTGACAAAAGAACAACTGAACGACGGCGGGAATTATCTGGCGAACCTGCAGCTGCTGGAAGCCAGCGAAAATCAGGAAAAACAGGACAAAAACCCAGAAAAATGGCTGGACCAGTACTGCCCGCGGAAAGGAAAAGACAAAGAAGAATATAAAAAAGAACGCTGCATTCCTTTAATTGAACTCAGCGAAGAAAATTTCGGCTTCTTTTTACGGGAAAGAAAACGCCTGATCAAACAGGCTTTGATGTTGAAATTAGCCGAAAACCTGTAATATTCCGACCTGCCCGGCCGCTTGAATTATCCGCAAAACGCCGTATAATTTATACCCCGTAAGGCAAAAACAGGTGTATTTTCATGCGGAATAAAAAAGAACTGCGACCGAAAAAAATCCTTGTCCGCGGGGCAAAGGTTCATAATTTAAAAAATATTGACGTCGATATCCCTTTAAATCAAATTGTCGGAATCGCGGGGATTTCGGGATCGGGGAAATCTTCTCTTGCCCTCGGCGTTTTATATGCCGAAGGATCTCGGCGTTATCTGGAAGCCCTTTCCGCGTACACCCGGCGGCGCATGACGCAGGCCGCGAAAGCGCAAGTCGATGAAGTTTTATATGTCCCCGCCGCTCTCGCCCTGCACCAGCGCCCCGGAATCCCCGGCATACGCAGCACTTTCGGAACCGGCAGCGAATTATTAAACAGCCTCAGGCTGATGTATTCCCGCCTGGCGCACCACCGTTGCCCGAACGGACATTACCTGGAACCGACGCTTTTAATCGCCGCCGGCAAAGAACTGGTTTGCCCCGAATGCGGACAGCATTTTTATGCTCCCGGCGCGGAAGAGCTTGCTTTTAACAGCCAGGGCGCCTGTCATCGCTGCGGCGGCGTCGGCACGATCAGGACGGTTGACGAATCCACGCTTGTCGCCGACGATTCTTTAAGCATTGACGAAGGCGCCGTTTTGCCGTGGAAATCTTTGATGTGGTCGTTAATGACCGACGTGTGCCGCGCCATGGGAGTACGGACTGACATTCCGTTCCGTATGCTGACAAAAGAAGAAAAAGAGATTGTGTTCCACGGCCCGGCCGTTAAAAAACATATTTTCTACAAATCAAAAAACACCAATCAGGCCGGCGAAATAGATTTTACTTATTATAATGCCGTATATACCGTCGAAAACGCTTTGGCGAAAGTCAAAGATGAAAAGGGCATGAAACGCGTTGAAAAATTTTTAAAGGAAAGTCTTTGCCCCGATTGCGGCGGCACGCGCCTGTCCGAATCCGCCAGAGCCCCCAAAATACAGGGGATATCGCTTGACGCCGCCTGTAAAATGCCTTTGTCCGAATTAACGCGATGGATTGAAAAAGTACCGTTTTCACTGCCTGAAACAATGCGTCCCATGGCGGAATCCATCTGCGATTCTTTCCAATCGGCAGCCAAACGCCTGACAGACCTGGGGCTGGGTTATCTTTCGCTTGACCGCGCGGCGTCGACTCTGTCAACCGGCGAAAGGCAAAGAATGCAGCTGGCGCGTTCCGTCAGAAACCGTACGACAGGCGTCCTTTATGTGCTTGACGAACCGTCGATCGGCTTGCACCCTGCGAACATCGCGGGATTAAATGCCGTCATGCATGATTTGGTTGCCGACGGCAATTCCGTGGTATTGGTTGATCATGATACGCAGGTTTTGTCACAATCCGGCTGGATTATTGAAATGGGCCCGGAATCGGGCGCCGACGGCGGCGAAGTGATCGCGCAGGGAACGATCCCCGACATTGTCAAAAATCCGGTTTCAAAAATAGGCCCGTTTTTATCTGAAAAAGCGTCCTGCCGTATCCGTCCGCGCATAAAAAGCTCCGAACTGTTCGATAAAGGCGAAATCAGTCTTTCCACTTCGGCGATTCATACGGTAAGGCCGCTTGACGTCCGTTTTCCCAGAGGAAGACTGACCGTTATCACCGGCGTTTCAGGTTCCGGGAAAACAACGCTGGTTTTGGAAAGCCTGATTCCCGCGTTGGAAAATATGATTGCCGCAAAGAAACAGCCGGAACATATTAAACGCATAAGCGCCGAAGGAATTAAACAGGTCAAACTGATTGACGCTGCGCCCGTCGGGATAAACGTCCGATCAACGATCGCCACATATGCGAATATCCACGACGAACTGCGAAAAGTATTTGCGAAAACGGCCGATGCCGCAAAATTTGGCTATGAAGCCGGCGATTTTTCCTACAACACGGGCAAACTGCGCTGTCCCGCGTGCGACGGAACGGGCAGCATCAGCCTTGACGTACAGTTTCTGCCGGATGTGGAAGTAACCTGCCCGGACTGCCGTGGCGCCCGTTATTCCAATCAGGCCGCGCAGATCAGGTATATTTCAAAAACTCAAAAAGCCTTTTCTTTGCCGGAATTAATGGCAATGGATATCAATCATGCGCTGACAGCCTGCCAAGATTTAAATATTGTCAAACAACGGCTTCAGGTTTTAAAGGATTTGGGGCTGGGTTATCTGACGCTTGGCGAAGCGACGCCGAGTCTTTCGGGCGGAGAAGCGCAGCGGTTAAAGCTGGCTTCTGAAATGGGACGCAGACAGGAAGATTCCGTTTTTGTCTTTGACGAACCGACAATCGGCCTGCACCCGCTTGACGTACGGTCTCTGCTCGGCGTATTTCAGAAACTGATTGAACATAACGCGACGGTGATTGTAATTGAACATGATCTTGACGTCATCGGCAACGCGGATTACATCATCGACATGGGTCCCGGCGGCGGCAAAGACGGCGGCAGAATTGTCGCGGCGGAAACCCCGGAAGAAATATCGTCCTGTCCGCACAGCTTTACCGGCCGGTATTTAAAAAAATATTTTAATTAACTCTTCTGTCTCGCTGAATAAAAAATTCAAAAAAACAACTGCTTTGAAATATCCTGCTCCGGCATTTTCCAGCTTTAAAATTAAAATATTTTCGTATCAAAAAACAAAAAGCAGCGTTGCCGCCGGAAAGCCTGGGATTTTTTTATGACTCCTATGCCGTTATAT
>JAJXEL010000154.1:0-1571 GCA_021639925.1 Alphaproteobacteria bacterium
CTATTGTATATACTCTGTTTGATTATAATCTTTATTTAGTCCGAGATCTTTTTTTATTTTGTTCATTGTGTTGCAGTCAATTTCTTTATAAGAATAAAAATCGTATTTTCTTTTTAATTCCGCCCAGACAGAGTTCGGGTGGCGTTTTTGCTGCCTGGAAAGGCTTTTGACGTATTGTTTTAGCGTTTTTACTTCTGAAAAAGAGGATATACAACTTTCGGTTGTATTAAATTGAGGTTCAAAATTATGACGCGAAGAGGGGATTAAAAAAAGAGCATGCAAAAAATAAAACCTGCGAAAAGGGCGTTTTTTTTCTTTTTATCCCAAATAACATACTGCGATTTTCCCGCGGAAATAATGTTGTTGTTTCCGTTTACGGAAATAAAAACCGCTTTTCCCGTTTCATTTAAAGCGGAATTGTTTTCAGGCGGTTTGTCCTGATGCTGCTCTGATGGTTCGCGCAGCAGATTTTTTAACGAATTTAAACGTGATTCAAATGTATCTGATTTTGGTCTATTATCTTGTTTTATCATGCGACAGCCTCTATTACCCATTCAATTGCTTTTTGAGCATTTTCCGCCGATTCCGATACAATAATATCGTACACGACGGCAATAATGCGGGCAGCCTGGCCGGCTGAAAACGATTTATGATGACTTTCTTCGTATTTTTTTAAAAATAAAACGGCGGATTCTAAGGCCGTTTTATCAATTTTCGGTAATTCTGCAGGGATATTTTCTTCGAACCCGTACAGCCAATTCGGCGACACACCGAACGTGCGGCAAATTCTGCAAAACATTTGCGCGTCCGGTTCGCGTTTGTTTTTCAAATACTGATTAAGTCTGCTTTGACTGATTTCAAGCTGATCCGCTGCCCTTTGCTGAGTCAATCCTAATTCAGAAATCCTTTGATGTAAGCGTTCTCCGATCATGGTAATCCTTTATTTTAGAATTAATCTCCCGTGTATACTGGCACAGTTTATCACACAATAAAATTAACTATTTGTTATTGATTGTTTAAACTTTTTGTGATAAAAAGGGGCGTTTTATTATTTTCAGGAGTTTAAAAAATGGAAAAACCCCTTCAGGTTCACGTAAAAAATATCAAGTCTTCCGAATCCTGCGTTTTGCTGAAATTGTATGAAAAAGGCCGGCTTGGAAAATTCCCGCAGGCGGAAAACCGTTTAAGAGCGGGGCTGTTGTTTATGAAAGATTTTCGTTTTTCGATGTTTTCGCAGAAAACGACCCGGAGTTATGACAAATTGTTTGTTCCGGGCAGCCGGGGAAAAAACGATTCGTCGGATTTGCGTTGCGACGCCGCGGACAGGTATCTGCGGGCGTTAAAAGCCGTCGGAATTTACGGGGTATATGCGCTGCATTTTTTGCGCGACGAACAAAACGTCAGCGCGTTTTTGGCGCGTTATCCGGTGTTAAACAAAGGTTCCCGTCGCACGTATAAAATGGTGTATCTGGCGGTTAATAAAATGCTGGATAAGCTGGTTGATTTTTACGATGCGGAAAAAAGATAATTTGAACAGTTTGTTTTTTCTGTATAATAACGGAAAAACAATA
>JAJXEL010000154.1:1581-4049 GCA_021639925.1 Alphaproteobacteria bacterium
TTTTTTTTCGGAATTGTCAAAACGCCGAAACTGGAAATGTTTCGTCCCGCGACCGGTGAAAAAAAACGAATGGCGTTCGGCTTTAACCTTCAGATTCTGCTGGTGGGCGGTTTTTTCGGCCTGCCGGTGTTTTTTAAGCGGTTGTGGGGGTGGGCCTGGCTGATGTTTTGTTTGTCAACGGCGCAGTTTGTTTCTTTTTACCTGCGCGTCAAACAGCTTTTATCCGCGACGACGCCGGAAGAATTTTATGCTTTTCGGGAATCCGACCCGGTTGATTCGGCGACGGGGATTCTTTTGCTGGCCTGCGCTGTTTTATTGGCATTTAAAGGCAACGAATGGGCGGTTAAGCGCCTGTTGAAGAAAGGCTGGCGTTTTTCCGATGTTTCCGATCCGGCCGTCCGGGCAGCCGTTAAAAAGTGGAAAATTTCAAAGCATTATCTGAAACCGGTCAAAGAAGAAGAAAAGCTTTAATTTTCTTTTTGATTCCAAATGCCCAGATCTGTTTCGGGGTAATTCAGGTGCCGCCTGTAAATGTGCAGGTTTTCCAAAACGCGCTGAACATAGTTGCGCGTTTCGCTGAAAGGAATACGTTCAATCCAGTCTATCGGGTCAATGTCTTCCTGCGGCCGGCCGATAGAACGCAGCCACCTGTTGACGTTTGTCGGCCCGGCGTTGTAAGCCGCGATAGCCAGGATATAAGATCCGTTGAACCGTTTAACCAGATCGGCGAAATAAGTGCTGCCCAGTTCGACGTTAAAATCAGGGTTGGAATTCAATTTCTGTACGGAAAAGGCTTTACGTTTTTTTTGCGCCACCTGTTTGGCCGTCGCCGGCATAATCTGCATCAGCCCGCGCGCTCCGGCCGGTGACACGGCATGCGAAGCAAAGCTGCTTTCCTGCCGGATAATAGACAGGACGACGGCCGTTTCCGCGCGTTCGTCATGTTTCAGATCCCGGACTGGATATCCCAGCGAAATAATGTCAATGCCGTTCTGACGTGCCCTGCGGGCGATGGAAACGGCCAGGTCTTCGCGCTTTAAATCATGGGACAAAACGTATGCCAGCGCCGTTACGGACTGAGGCGTGGACGCGTCCAGAAACAACCGTGTGGCAAATAATCCGACAAGATCGTATTGTTCGGCGTTTTCCAGCATTTTCATAACGGCGAACAATTCGGATTTTCTGAATCGTTCGACCAGCGTTTTGTCGGGCCGGTCTTCCGCGGGCAAAGGCGGTATCGGCCGGTTCAATTTCCCGGCTGCCAGCTGTCCGTAAATCGTCGTGATTTTTTCGGCGGCTTTTTCGTAATGCAGGCGGGCGTTTTCCTGATTGTTCATTTCTTCATAAGCTCTGCCCAGCCAGTATTCGCCGCGCGAAACGCTTAACGGGGAAGAAACGGATTGCAGCATATTTTTAAAATGCCGGACGGCTTTGTCCCGTTTTTTCAGGTTTCGCAGCGCGATCCAGCCGGCGGTCCATTCGGCGTCGGCGAAATCGGTTCCTTTGGTCAGATGGTGGTTTTTGGCGATATTATAAGCGGTTTGATATTCTTTATCGGCCAGAAATTGCCGGATCAGAGCCGATTTTTCAGTCCACCAGCGCGATGTTTTTTGTTTTTCCGGCGGTATTTTTTCCAACAGTTTTGCGGCGGCGGCATATTTTTTGTTTACCCGCAGCCAGCGCAGCAAATCAAACAAAAGCCCTTCGTCTTCGCGCTGGTTGTCCGGCAGGCTTTTGACGTTTTTTCTGGCGTTTTTATCGTTGGAAATTAAATTTGCGCGGGTCTGCGCCAGTTTTTGCGCATAAGGCGTCATAAAAGGAATAAAACGGCGCGCCTGGACGGCTTTGCGTTCGTCCAGCAGTTTCCCGGCGCGGTTGGCAAAGTCGCGTTCGTCCAGCAAAAAGAACAGCTTTTCCTGCGCCAGCTGCGTTTCTTCTTCGTTCAGATCTCCTTTCCCCCACAGGGAATGAAGCATGGGAATCGCTTTTTCCCATTCTTTTTTTTCCATCAGGATATCGGCGTATGCCAGTACGGCCTGCGTCGAAACGGGCGGGTGCTGTTTAAACCACTTTTCCAGATCGCTTTTTTTTCCCGTTTCCAGCAAAGCCAGCTCGGCATTTCTGCGGATCAGGTAAATCCGCGGCCAGCCGGGGTTTTTTTTAATAAAGTTTTGAGCGTCGCTGAAATCCGGGATTTGTTTTGAATCCGTTAAACGAAACCATTCGATTAACTTTAACAGCTTTGGATCCGCCGTCGTTTTGGCCGCTTTCATTGCCGCCGGATAATCCTGGGCGGCGGCGGCTTTGATCGAACGGGAATATGCCTGCGCCGCCGGCAAAGAGGCGGCCGGACAAGCCGCTGCGGAAAAAAAATAAAAACAACCAATCAGCAAAACGCAGCGTTTCACTTCTTTTTCCTTTGGTGAAAGTGTGATACTTCTTTAATTCTTGTGGTATTTCTTTTAAGA
>JAJXEL010000155.1 GCA_021639925.1 Alphaproteobacteria bacterium
TTAAGCGGATTCTTCGCTGCCCGGTATTTCTTGGTTGGCAAAAACAGGCGCTTTTTCTTCCTTTTCCCGGTTGGCGGGATTAATATAAGAACGGATTTTTCTTAAAATATCAGCGATTTTAACGGTTCTTTGAGCGGTAGATTCGTCAATGCCCGCAGATTCCAGTTGCGTTTGAAATAAAAAATCGTCTGTCGTTTGTTCTGTAAAACTCTTTTCGATCTGTGTCATTTGTTCTTTTGTTAAAGAGTATTTCTTTTGTAAGTAATGCAGCATGTATTTTTGGGCGGCCGCGGTCATTTTCTTTAATGCCCGCTTTGTTTCCGGCTGCAGCGGGCGGTCGGGGAAAAAAGTGCAGACCGTTTCTATGATTTTCCGGCAGGTTTGCAGATAAGACAACAGATTCGGCTTTTCCATTGCCGGATTTTGTTTCTTTTCATTAAACCGCGCGGGAAATTCTTTGGCCATGACGGTAATAGCGGCGTCGTCAAACGCCGTATAAAAGTTCTGCATGTCGCTGAGCGTTTGTCGGGCTCTGTCCGCGGCGGCGTATTCGGTTTCCTGGCGCCGGGCGGGGCGGTTATGGCACGACAATTCCCTGAATCCTTCAATAATGTCGCGCATTTTTATTAAAAGCAGACATAATACGCCGACCAGTCCCGTGTATAAAACGTCCCGCCCGAACAATGCCAGCAGAAAAGTCAGCAAAAAAACCAGCAGCGCAAAAAAATAAGCCAGACTGTGTTCGGTTTCGCGGATAAATTCTTCCAACAGAGAAACAAATATGAATTTGGGGCGGTCAATATCGTACATGGGGGAATCCTTAATTTAAAAATACGAATTGTAGAATATCACGGCAAAATCACGAAATAACGACGGCTTTCAGATTATAACCGTTGGATTGCGGTAAAAAATCGAATATCTTTTAAAGGGGATAACGGAGGAATAAACAGTGAAAAAGGACTTTTACGTTTTTCGTCACGGTCAAACGGATATGAATCTGGCAGGCCGCTGGCAAGGCAGCGGGATAGACGTGCCGTTGAACGAAACGGGATTGCTGCAGGCGCGCCAGCTGGCTGAGGAGCTTCGCTTTTCCGGGATTCAGGCTGTGTTTTCTTCTCCGTTAAAAAGGGCTGTGCAGACTGCAGAAATTGTCGCGGAAGTATTGCATGCACCGTTAAAAATTGAAGACGGACTGATAGAAGGGTGCTTCGGCGCGGCAGAAGGAAAAACAAAACAGGAAATTCACGCCTTGTTTCCCGATATCGCCCCGGCCTGGCACAGTCTGGAGGAAGAATATATGGACGTCTGTTTTAAAGGCGGAGAAACCAAACGCCAGATTCAACAGCGGATTCTGCGCACTTTAAAAAAAATCGCCGTTGAAAACGATTATTCGGTAATCGGTATTTCTGCCCACAGTGCCGTTGTCCGCTGTTTTGTTTTATTGTTCGGTTTAAAACTTTATTCCGTTCCGCACGGCCGGCCGTTTCATCTGTGTTTCGAAGACGACGGATTTGAGCTGGCCGGATAATAAAAAAGCCTTCCGTTGGGAAGGCTTTTTTATTTAATTACTTATCCAAATCGACCGGGATCCGCATGCCGTAAAATGACCTGATTGTAAAATACAGGGCCGCGATCAGCAATACGCCGCCGATCCATATCGCCGTTTCCTGCGAAGATACGGCAATTTCCACGGCCAGCAGCCCGAACAGCGTCGTGAATTTGATGATCGGATTCAAAGCGACCGAGGACGTATCTTTGAACGGGTCGCCGACAGTATCTCCGACCACCGTTGACGCGTGCAGCTTCGTGCCTTTTTCATGCATATCGACTTCGACCAGTTTTTTGGCGTTATCCCAGGCGCCGCCGGCATTGGCCATGAAAATCGCCTGATACAGCCCGAAAATCGCGATCGAAACCAGATAGCTGGCAAAGAACGTCGGGTCAAAACAGGCAAACGCTAATGTAAAGGAAAACAGCGCGCCGAAAATATTGATCATGCCGTTTTGCGCATAAGTCGTGCAGATCCGGACAACGGCTTTGGAATCTGTGACCGAAGCTTTATCCGTGTTTTCCAGATGAATATTTTCTTTAATATATTCAACGGCACGATAAGCGCCGGCCGTCACCGCCTGAATCGAAGCGCCGCAGAACCAGTAAATAATGGCGCCGCCGGCGACCAGGCCGATTAAAACGCGCGGATCCAGCAGGCTGAGCTGCAGGTTCAACATTAAAATGATCGAAAAGATCATTGTCGTCGCCCCCATGACGGCGGTGCCGATTAAAACGGGTTTGGCCGTTGCCTTAAAGGTATTTCCGGCTGAATCGTTTTCTTCCAGATAGAATTTTCCTTTTTCAAAATCGGGGGTAAAACCGTAAGCGTTTTTGATTTCTTCGGCAATACCGGGGATTTGTTCAATCTGCGACAATTCGAATACCGACTGCGCGTTGTCCGTCACCGGGCCGTAACTGTCGACGGCAATCGTAACCGGCCCCATGCTGAGCATGCCGAACGCCACCAGCCCGAACGCAAAGATTGACGGGAAGATCATGATTTCTTCCAGTCCCTGCGACGCCGTCCAGTAAGCGATCAGCATAATTGCCGTAAAGGTCATGCCTTTCCAGAACGCGCTGAAATTCCCCGCGACCAATCCTGACAGAATCGACAGCGACGCGCCGCCTTCGCGCCCGGCGTTGACGACTTCGCGGACGTGTTTTGATCCCGAAGAGGTAAAGACTTTGGTTAATTCCGGAATTAATGCCGCCGACAAGGTTCCGCAGCTGATAATCGTGGACAGCTTGTACCACAATCCGTCGCCGTAGTCTGCCAACAGCAGATAGCTGACGCCGTAGGTAACGCCGACGGACAGCAGGGAGCTGAGCCAGACCAGCAAAGTCAGAGGCAGTTCAAAGTTGAATTTTTTACCCATAAAGAACTTATAGATTTTCATATTCAGCAGATAAGCCAGAATCGATGTGATAATCATCAGAATACGCATCGTGAAAATCCATACGATCAAAGTCGCCTGAACGGATAAGCCGCCCGGCGTCAACGTCGTTGAACCGTCCGGATTCATCGTCATGCCGACGGCCAGGACAATAAACGTAATCAAAGCCACGCCGGTAACGCCGTATGTTTCAAAACCGTCTGCGGTCGGGCCGACGGAATCTCCGGCATTGTCGCCCGTACAGTCTGCGGTAACGCCGGGGTTGCGGGCGTCGTCTTCTTTAATATTAAAAAAGATTTTCATTAAATCCGAACCGATATCGGCGATTTTTGTAAAAATGCCGCCGCAGATGCGCAGGACGGAAGCCCCCAGCGATTCGCCGATGGCAAACCCGATAAAGCAGGATCCCGCGTCTTCGGGCGAAACGTACAGTAAAATCACCAGCATCAAAACCAGTTCGACACAAATCAGCAAAACGCCGATCGACATGCCGGAACGCAGCGGCAGCGCCATAACGTCGTCCGGTTTCGCCCGCAGCGCCGCGAACGCCGTCCGGCAGTTGGCCCAGTTATTAATAATAATGCCGAACCAGGCGACGCCTACGGAACCGGCGATCCCCAACAAAGACCACATAAAAATGACCCCGACGCGCGCCAGGGGAAAATCCCGCAGAATATAAAAATAATAAAACAGGCAGGCACCGATAATGATTTCCAGCAGGCATAACAGTTTGATCTGCTGGAATAAATAAGTATCGCACGTTTTATGAATCAGGACGGATACGTCTTCCATTGCTTTATGGACAGGCAGTTTTTTAATGCGTACATATTCGCCCAGGCCGAACGCCATGCGCAGAAAACATACAATCATGCCGATTGACAACAGTCCTTTGCCGGTCATTGTCCGGCCGAACAATTCAAAACTGTAAGACAAATCAGGCAGCACCAGATCGGCTTCGCTGGCGGCGGCGGGACCGCAGGCCAGACAAAAAGCGGACAGGAACAGAAAACGATAAATATTTTTCATGAAGTCCTCTAAAGATAATTACATAAGGTATCCATACTGATCTTTTCGCTATAAAGAGTCAAATA
>JAJXEL010000156.1:0-515 GCA_021639925.1 Alphaproteobacteria bacterium
ATAATATTGTTATCCGTCTGGCCGGTTCGGACGGCGTCGCCGCGATTACGGTCGTTTTATATATGCAAACGCTGCTGATGTCTGTTTGTTTCGGGTATTCCATGGGAATAGCGCCGCTGACCAGCTATAATTACGGCAAGCGCGAAACGGCGCACCTGCAGAAAATATTTTCGATCAGTACAAAAATGATCGGCCTTATATCCGTTTGTGTTTTTCTGCTTTGTTTATGGCAGTCGGAAAAATTGATCGGATTGTTCGTCAGCGCCGATACGCCTGTTTATGCAATGGCTTCGCGCGGATTTAAGCTGTTTGCAGTATGTTTTTTGTTTATGGGGCTGAATATTTATGCTTCGGCTTTATTTACGGCTTTGTCTAACGGAAAAGTGTCGGCTTTGCTTTCTTTTTGCAGGACGTTTGTTTTTGTTGTCGGGCTGCTTTTTTTACTGCCGGCCTGGTGGAAAATGACGGGCGTCTGGCTGGCTATTCCGGCTGCGGAAACAATGTCTTTTTTTATG
>JAJXEL010000156.1:525-4022 GCA_021639925.1 Alphaproteobacteria bacterium
ATGACGTTGTTTTGTTTTTGGAAATATAAAGACGTTTACCGTTTCGCCTAAAAGAAAAACCCCGCCGTTAAGCGGGGTTTTTTGACAAGAAAGCTCTTATTTCTTTTCAACTGTTTTGGGCATTTCGACCCTGATATGCAGTTCTTTTAACTGTTTCGGCGTGACTTCGCAGGGGGCCTGCATCATCAAATCCTGCGCCATGCCGTTCATCGGGAACAAAATGACTTCGCGGATATTCGGTTCGTCGGCCAGTAACATAACCATACGGTCGATACCGGGCGCCGATCCGCCGTGCGGCGGCGCGCCGTATTTAAACGCGTTCAGCATGCCGCCGAATTTTTGTTCGACGACTTCGGGGCCGTATCCGGCGATTTCAAAAGCCTTGTACATAATGTCGGGGCGATGGTTTCTGATCGCGCCGGAAGACAATTCAATGCCGTTGCAGACAATGTCGTACTGATAGGCGTTGATTTCCAACGGGTCTTTGTTCAGCAAAGCGTCCATTCCGCCCTGCGGCATGGAAAACGGATTATGAGAAAAGATAATCTGATTGGTTTCTTCGTCCAGTTCGAACATCGGGAAATCGGTAATCCAGCAGAACCTGAAAGCATTTTTTTCCAACAGGTCCAGCTGTTCGCAGATTTTTGTACGAACCTGTCCGGCGAATTTTTCGACTTTTCCTTTCTTTTCACAGACAAAGAAAATAACGTCGCCGTCTTTAACGCCGACGGCCGATTTCAGAGCGTTAATTCTGTCTTCGTCCAGATTTTTGGCAATCGCGCCTTTCGGTCCTTCGGTCGTATAGGTGATAAATCCGATGCCGGGCAGACCGATTTCGCGGGCCCAGCCGTTCATTTTATCGAACCAGCTGCGGGGTCTGGTCGCCGCGCCGGGAGCCGGAATCGCACGCACAACGGCGCCGCGTTCAATCGCATTGGCAAAAATGCCGAACCCGGAACCGGTAAAGATATCGGTTACGTCCGTAATAATCAGCGGGTTGCGCAGATCAGGCTTGTCCGATCCGTATTTCAGCATGGCTTCCGCATAAGGAATACGGGGGAACGGCGCCGGCGTTACGGACCGGCCGTTGGAAAATTCTTCAAACACACCCTGCAGGACAGGTTCAATAGCGGCAAACACATCGTCCTGCGTGACAAAAGCCATTTCAAAATCCAGCTGGTAAAATTCGCCCGGAGAACGATCTGCGCGGCTGTCTTCGTCACGGAAGCAGGGGGCAATCTGGAAATAACGGTCAAAACCGGAAACCATCAGCAGCTGTTTGAACTGCTGCGGGGCCTGCGGCAAAGCATAAAACTGTCCGGGGTGCAGACGCGAAGGCACCAGAAAGTCGCGCGCGCCTTCCGGGCTGGAAGCTGTTAAAATCGGCGTCTGATATTCGACAAACCCCTGTTCGATCATACGCCGGCGGCATGACGCGATCACCTGAGAACGCAGCAGCATGTTTTTGTGCAGCTTTTCGCGGCGCAGGTCTAAAAAACGGTAACGCAGGCGCGTTTCTTCGGGCTGTTCAAAATCAACGGCGACCTGCAGCGGCAGCGTTTCAGCTTCGCCTAAAACTTCTGCTTCGGTAACGACCAGCTCTATTTCGCCGGTCGGCAGGTTCGGATTGGCGTTGTCGTCTTTGCGGATTACGACGTCACCCGTAACGCAGATGACGCTTTCGGGACGGCATTTTTCTAAAATCTTAAATACCGGACTGGAAATATCGACAACGCACTGCGTAATGCCGTAATGATCGCGCAGATCAATGAAAACCAGGTTGCCGTGATCGCGTTTGCGGTGGATCCAGCCTGATAAACGGGCTTGTTTGCCCGCGTCGGCAGAACGCAGCTGGCCACAGGTGTGCGAACGATATGTATGCATGGAAATGAATCCTTTTGAAAATAAAACGTAACTCAGAGCATATTGGTTTTAGGCGCATTTTTTGTCAACAGAAAATCTGTTGTTTTTACAAACAAAACACGCTTTGTTTATTCCGCCGTTTCTTCTTCGTTTTCCGGATCGCCGGGCTGCCGGGAATCAATGGAATATCCCGCCGCGCGCACCGTGCGGATCAAATCGGGTTCGCCGCCTTCGTTCATCGCTTTGCGCAGCCGGCGGATATGAACGTCAACTGTGCGCAATTCGACGTGGATATCGGCGCCCCAGACTTCTTTTAACAGCTGTTCGCGCGGAAAAACGTGGCGCGGCTGTTCCATTAAAAACTGCAACAGCCGGAATTCCGTCGGCCCCAGGTGAACAAACCGGTCCCCGCGAAAAACGCGGCAGGTCGCCAAATCCATTTTAATATCTTCGAAAACCAGTTCGCCTTTTGTTTTAACGGGCTGAACGCGGCGCAGCAAAGCCCGGATACGCGCGACCAGTTCGGGAACGGAAAACGGTTTGGTCATATAATCATCGGCGCCGATCGTCAGACCTTTGATTTTGTCGGCTTCTTCCCCGCGGGCGGTTAACATGATGATCGGCACGCTGCGCAGATCGTTGTCGTAACGAACCTGTTTGCAGATTTCGACGCCGCTTAATCCCGGCAGCATCCAGTCCAGCAGGATCAGCGTGGGCTGATTGATTTTTATGGCGTTAAAGGCTTTTTCCCCGTCCGTAACGGCGCAGGTTTCAAATCCTTCCTTTTCCAGATTATAACGTAAAAGAGTAACGATATCCTCTTCGTCTTCAATGATCATAATCTTGTCAGTCATCTGCAGTCCTTTTCAATGAATAATCGCCTATTATAATTAAAAGAAACCGTTTTGTGTGTTACAAAAAAGTTATGACTTTAAAACCCGTATATTTTCGGCGTACTTTCCGTTGCCGAAAACGGCGCTGCCCGCGACCAGAACGTCCGCGCCCGCCGCACGGCACAATTGCGCGGTTTCGGAGTTGACTCCGCCGTCGACTTCCAGCTCGATCGGGCGGGAACCGATCATGGACTTGATCCGTTCTATTTTCTTTAATTGGGAAGAAATAAAACTCTGTCCCCCAAATCCGGGATTGACCGTCATGACCAGCACCAGATCAATCTTGTCCAATACGTATTCCAGTACGTTTTCCGGCGTAGAGGGATTCAGGGAAACGCCGGCCTTGACGCCAAAAGATTTAATGTATTGCAGCAAACGGTCCAGATGTTTGTCCGCTTCGGCGTGAACGGTAACGATATCCGCCCCGGCTTTGACAAACGGCTCGATATAGGCGGTTACCGGTTCGATCATCAGGTGAACGTCAAAAACTTTGTCCGTATACGGCCTGACGGCTTTGACGACGGCCGGGCCGAACGTAATGTTGGGAACGAAATGCCCGTCCATAACGTCGATATGAATATAATCCGCGCCGGCGTCGGCGATGGCTTTGACTTCTTCACCCAGCCGGGCGAAATCAGCCGAAAGAATACTGGGGGCGATTTTTACGCTCATTGCAAACTCCTTGAATTATCCGCTTCTATTTTAGTGGGCCGTTTTATGAATACAAGAAAAAACCATACC
>JAJXEL010000157.1:0-1045 GCA_021639925.1 Alphaproteobacteria bacterium
CTTGTAAAACAAGATAAAATTTTTTGTATACCGGGCAGTTTATAAGCTTTCTTTCATAACCGGAATAAATATGTTTATTTGTTTTTAACGGTTAAAATTTTTTAGTTCTTGCTTAAAAGCGCGGCTAAAGTATAATAGTTAATCTATTGAAGTATTGGTGAAAAATGTACCAGGCTTGGGAACTTTTTTGTGTTTTTTTCAAAATCGGCGCGTTTACGCTGGGTAGCGGATACGCAATGATGCCGCAGATTAAAAAAGAACTGGTTACGCGTCGCCGCTGGCTTGATGAAGATGAATTTATTGATATTGTTGCCGTAACCCAATCCGCACCCGGACCGATTGCCGTTAACCTGGCTGTGTTTTTGGGATTAAGGATTGCCGGCGTCAAAGGTTTGATCGCGACGGCGTTCGGGTCTGTTTTGCCTTCGTTTATTATTATTTTAATGATCGCCATGTTGTTTCAGGGAATACAGAACGATCCGCTGTTTGTCGCTGCTTTTAAAGCCGTAAAACCTGCTTCCGTTGCTTTGATCCTGGTACCTGTTTTTTCTATTGCCAAACGCACGGGGGTTGTCGGATTCAAATTTTTAATCCCGGTCGCGATTGCATTGTTGATTACGTTTACCCCTTTATCGCCCGTTTATATTATTTTGGCTTCAATCGCCGGGGGAATATTTTATTACGGACATAGAAAAGAATGATCTTCGCGCGGCTGTTTTATACGTTTTTTACAATCGGTCTGTTCAGCTTCGGCGGCGGATACGCTATGCTGCCTTTAATTCAAAACGAAGTTGTCAGCCGTCAGAACTGGATTACAAACTCTCAATTTACGGATATTGTCGCGGTTTCTCAGGTAACGCCGGGCCCGATTGCCATTAATTCGGCGACGTATATAGGATATACGGTCACTGACAGTGTTTGGGGAGCCGTCTGCGCGACGGCCGGCGTTTGTCTGCCTTCTTTGATTGTTGTTGTACTGCTGTATCTTTTTTTGAAAAAGTTTAAAGAATCCGTTTTTGTAAAGAACGCTTTCAAAGGATTAAAA